>NZ_JBSEDY010000004.1:0-412111 GCF_053570945.1 Paenibacillus sp. CMM36 | reverse complement strand
CAAATGATTCTTTTTTTTATCTTTTTATTGCGTGCATTTACGATTATAAAATGATAACATGATTACATAGAACCATTTTCATCACAGGCATCATAATTGCATCATAATCTGTTAATAACACTCGGCTGCCAGGAGGAGGGTCCAGTATGAAAATAGAAAGATTAAGTCAGGACAAGATACGGATTTTCCTTACCTTTGACGATTTGAGCGAACGCGGTATTCAAAAAGACGATATGTGGCAAGAAATTCCTAGAGTTCATGAGCTGTTTACCGAAATGATGGATCAGGCATACAGTGAGCTGGGCTTCGACGCCACGGGACCGTTAGCTGTCGAAGTCTTTGCGCTTCCTGCTCAAGGAATGGTTGTTATCGTCACTCGGGGTAAATACGACCATCAACAGTATGGTTCGGGTCCCGATGAGGAGCTTCCAGAGGAAGTCTACGAAATGGAAGTCACGTTGGAGCATAGTGATTCCATCGTTTATGCGTTTAGCGATTTCGAAGTACTCATAGAAGCGGCTCATATGCTTCGTAGCAACACTACGGAAGCAGGTAAGCTGTATCATTATAGAGGAAAATGGATTCTGCATTTGGAACCAGAAGAAGTAGAGGAGTCCAAGCTTGCCGCTTTAATCGCGGTTCTTGCTGAATTTGGAGAAGGCTCATCCGTTACACCAGCTATGTTGGAAGAGTACGGCAAACTGGTCATTCCTGAACAGGCAGTTGCTGTCATCTGCACTCATTTTGACAGCCGTTCTTGATTCGTTTTATCAAAAGTGATATTGAAGTGAATTTGTCGGCTCTGCGCTGAAAGCAGAGCCGACTCATTTTTATGGAGGGATGATCGGTGCTTCTGTTTTCAGTTATAGCGGCAGCCACAGCGCCGGGTCTCGCCTTATTGATGTATTTTTACTTGAAGGACAGGTATGATTCGGAGCCACTGCACATGGTTATTAAAGTGTTTTTGCTCGGCTTTTTGGTGGTTCTTCCTGTCATGATTTTTCAACGAGGGCTGCTGCTTTGGCTAGGGGATCACACGTTAATCCAGGCGTTCGGCATTTCAGCCGGAGTGGAAGAGTTTTTTAAATGGTTTCTGTTGTATCACATCATCTATAATCATACCGAGTTCGACGAGCCTTATGATGGTATTTTGTATGCGGCCGCAGTCTCACTCGGATTTGCAACGGTTGAAAATCTGTTATATGCCTGGGCGGGCCATGCTTCGGTTAGCATGATGCTGATGAGATCATTGCTACCGGTATCCGGTCATGCGATGTTTGGCGTAATGATGGGCTACTACATGGGGAAGGCCAAGTTTTCAGAAGGCTTGAGGAGCAAATACATGTTGCTGCTGTCATTGGTGCTTCCATGGTTCTGGCACGGAGTATACGATTTGATTTTAACGAAATTTTCGCATGACTGGATCTGGTTTATCATTCCACTTATGGCCTTTCTATGGTATGGAGGAATGGCGAAGATCAGTCGGGCTAATAACCGTTCTCCTTTTCGTTTGTTAAAACGGGAAGAAAAGGTTAACATGTAACAAAATGGGACACACTGATCTGACAAACCTGTTAGAGAAAGAGGTGTCTTTTTTTGCGTATAAAAGTTAGAATTCATTGTAAAAGATGCGGAGAACGCTTTGTGCTGAGAGGACGCATAGAGCAAGGACAGATTCAGACCGGCTTTAAACGCTGTATTTGCGATAACTGTGAGTTTATTGTTGAAGTCATGGAAAACCATGCATAAGAGAGCTTTCTTCTTGTCACACTATCGGTAGTGTACTTGAAGAAAGGAGACTCCCAATATGTATAAGCGACTTAGTTCCGTATTGTTCCCGGTGGTTACCCTGATGATGATAGGAGCATTTGTGTGGGGTTATCAGCAAAGCCAGATGAGAAAAGAGGTGTCTCTTCAGGCAAATAGCATGTCGATAAAAGCGGAAAATCAATACCAGCGTGCGTTTCACGATTTGTCGTTTCATATGGATCAGCTGCATTCTCAACTCGGTAACGCGGTTGCTGTCCATAATACTTCACACGCGATGCACCGCAAATGTTTGATGAACGTGTGGAGGATTACAAGTGAGGCTCAAAATGAGGTTAATCAGTTGCCCCTCAATGTAATGCCTTTTAATCATGCTAAAGATTTGCTGTCACATCTATCTGCATTTTCGTATCAGACCGCTGTCCGTGATCTGGATCACGAGCCCTTAAACGAGAAAGAAATTTCGAACCTGAAAACGTTGTATAACAATTCCAAAGAAATTTCGAAAAACATGCAGGAAGTGCAGCAGAAAGTCATTAGCAAAAATTTGCGCTGGACGGATGTGGATATGGCGGCAGGTTCTCAAACTGGGCCGAAGGACAACACCATTATTGATGGCTTTAAAACCGTGGACAAAAAGGTGGAAAACTATAAAGAGCTGGATTGGGGACCGTCTGTAGCCAGCATCTATGATAAACGCTCTGTGAAAAAATTGAGTCTCCCGCCAGTAAATGCAGAACAAATTAAACAAAATGCTGCTGAATTTACAGGAAAACCGGAAAGTCAGATCAGGGTGAACGAAAACGGTAAAGGAACGGAATGGGCATCTTATACAGCTACCCTGCTAAATAAGAAGCAGCCTGTGGCCAGTATGGATTTTACGAAAAAAGGCGGCAAGCTTATTTCTTATCATGACATGAGGGCAGTAGGTCCTAAAAAAGCAACACGTAATGAAGCGATTCGCTATGCTAGTGAATACCTTGAACAAAAAGGTTACAAAGACATGAAGCCCGTTGCGTATGATGAAAGCGGGAATTTAGCTAACATTACATTTGTGAGCCAACAAGGGGATGTGATTATCTATCCAGAAAAAATCGCAGTCAGATCAGGCCTTGATAACGGACAAGTGATCGGTTTTCAAGCCAGTGATTATGTGTATGAGCATAGTCATCTCCGCCGCATACCGCAAGCGAAATTGAATTTGAATGCAGCACGAGCAAAATTGAATCCTGAGTTTCGTGAAACTTACCACCGTAAAGCCTTAATTGAAAATGAACTTTCGAATGAAGTTCTCTGTTATGAATTTGGTGGTAAAATCAATGGTTCCGTTTACCGGATATACATTAACGCCAATACGGGGATGGAAGAAACGATTGAAGAGGTTAAAGATTCAGATGAACCTCAGGTTACTGCAAGTAATGTCTAGTTAATTACATGAAAATGAATCAATAGTCACTCTAAACCTCCTTCATAAAGGAGGTTTTTTGTGCTTTAGTCATAGATCAAACAAATATTATGCTTAATATAGGCACAAAGTCGTGGTATTATATACCTTAATTAGAGCTTTTAATGGACAAGGATGGTGGATCATTTGTTTCCCAAAATTAATGATGTGTTATACATACAAGTGGCAGGTACTGACCATAAGGACGAGATTTTTGAATTTAAGTCTCGTATTGCAGAAGAGGAGTCACAGAACTTTTTAATTGAAATTCCTATGTCACAAACAAGTGGGCATTTGAAAAAATTGTTTCTAGGGGAAGAACTGTCTATATTTTTTTTGAGCGAGGGTGGGATTAAAAATTATTTTAATACCCACGTTACGGGTTTCAAAGAGGATATCCTCCGGATGATTCGTATCCACAAACCTGCTCCAGACAGCATCAGCAAAATTCAGCGTCGAAACTTTCTTCGGGTTAAGGCCAACTTGGAAATTGCTGTAAAGCATGGTGCGAACGAGTCCAGATTTGTAGCAGAGACACATGATGTAGGAGGTGGGGGTGTTTCTTTTCACACCCAGGGAACTCATCATCTTGAAGAAGGAGAATCATTGTCTTGCTGGATTTTAGTTCCATATAAAAACGGTACTCAGGAGCATGTTCCGTTCCAATCTGAAATTGTGCGCATTCAGCAGATGGAAAACGGTCGCAAACTCATTATGCTGAAATATGAGGAAATCGCTGATCAGGAGCGTCAAAAACTGATTAAATATTGCTTTGAAAGACAGCTGGAATTCCGGGGGAAATCTTAATCATCCGAAATTTTTCTTTTTTAGTAAACCTGTCGCTTATTTTGCATCGCCTATAAATGTGTGGTATAATTTTCACGTCGCAGGCAATGCCTGCTTTTTTCTTGAGGTTAGGTTAGGAGGAATTCCCTGTTGGCAAGGCAACATGTATCTTCAATTAACAAAATAAATGTAGCCATTGATGGACCTGCTGGTGCAGGGAAAAGTACAGTGGCCCGCTTGGTGGCGAAAACACTTTCTTATGTATATGTAGATACTGGAGCCATGTACCGAGCAGCAACGTGGTACATGATGCGTAAGGAAATTCCTGCAGAAAATGTACAAAAAGTGCTTCAACATGTACCTGAGCTGGTGATTGAATTAGTACCGGACCCCACAGGCCAAAAGGTTTATTGTAACGGGGAAGATGTAACCACTGTGATCCGTTCGATGGAAGTGACTAGCAACGTGTCACAGTATTCAAGTATTGCTGGTTTACGGACACGTTTGACTGAAAACCAGCGTGAGATGGCTGCACGCAAGGGTGTCGTTATGGATGGTCGCGATATTGGAACAACTGTACTTCCCGATGCGGAAGTCAAGGTGTTCATGACCGCAAGTGTTCAGGAACGTGCCTCCCGCCGTTTTAAAGAACTGAGCGAAACTGATGATATCACTCTGGAGCAACTGGAACGTGACATTGCGGCACGTGACAAGCTTGACGAGGAGAGGGAGGTATCTCCGCTTCGTTGCAGTGAGGACGCCATCGTGCTCGATACGACCCAAATGGGCATTCAGGATGTCGTTGATATGATCGTATCTTATTGCTTAACGGAGAAGGATGGAGAGATCAGCCAATGATATATACTGTATGCGCCAGTATTTTGCGTCTCATTTACCGCGTTCTGTTTAGACTTGAGGCGGTAGGCAGGGAAAATGTTCCTGCTGAGGGTGGAGTGCTGTTGTGTTCTAATCATATTAGTAATCTTGACCCTCCTACAGTTGGTATTTTGCTGAAAAGAAAGGTTCACTTTATGGCAAAAGCCGAGCTGTTTAATGTTCCTGTACTGGGTCCACTAATTGGGAAACTGGGAGCTTTTCCAGTCAAACGTGGCGGTGTAAGTAAGGAATCCATTAAGTTGGCATTGAACATTTTGCGTGATGGTAAGGTTATGGGAATCTTTCCCGAAGGTTCCAGAGGAGCTGGGGGAATCGGTAAAAAGGGTGCTGCAAGCTTTGCGCTACGCAGTGGAGCGGCTGCCGTTCCGGTCGCCATTATTGGTGATTACAAGCTTTTCCGTAAAACGAAAGTGTTATACGGTAAACCTGTCAATTTGGAAGCTTACCAAAAGGGTGCCGATATCGAAGGAGATCCACTTGAACTGGCAACAGAAGCAATTATGTCTCGTATTCGCACGATGAAGGAAACGGGTAAGCCTACGAATAACTGAAAGGCTTGTATGAATTGTGTCTAAGCTCGGAAAACTAGAACAAAAGTTTATTTATGTTTTGAACTCTGCCATGCGCAGGTTTAAATAAATGGTTTTTTTTGAATTGAGGAGGGTATTGACATGTCGGAAGAAATTAAAAATCAAGAAGCTGCTGAAGCGGCAAATCAAGACGAGCTCGATCAAATCGTCTCCCTGAAAAAAGGTGACACCGTTAAGGGTACAATCGTGAAATTGGAAGATAACCAAGCGGTAGTAAGCATTGGATATAAATACGATGGAATTATTCCAATTCGCGAGTTGTCTTCTGGTCTGGATAACGCAGAAGAAGCAGTACAAGTAGGCCAAGAGGTTGAAGCTAGAATTATCAGCATTGACGATGGCAAGGAAAAACTTGTTCTGTCCAAACGTGCAATCGACAGTGAAAATGCTTGGGAAAAGTTGGAGCAACTGTTCGAAAGCAAAGAAGTATTTGAAGTCGTTGTAAATGATGTCGTTAAAGGCGGCATCGTGGTAGACGTGGGTCTGCGCGGATTTATCCCTGCATCCATGGTAGAACGTCACTTCGTAGAAGATTTCAGTGATTACAAAGGCCGCACATTGCGTGTTGTTGTAAAAGAACTGGATCGTGAAAATAACAAAGTGATTCTTTCTCAAAAAGACGTTCTGGAAGCAGAATTCGAAGCCAACAAGCTTAAAGTAATGGCTGAGCTGAAAGAAGGCCAAGAAATCGTAGGTACGGTTCAACGTCTTACTCAGTTCGGTGCTTTCGTAGATGTTGGCGGCGTGGATGGTCTTGTTCACGTATCTGAAATTGCTTGGACTCATGTCGATAAGCCTTCTGATGCAGTTTCTGAAGGAGACCAAGTGAAAGTAAAAGTCTTGAAAGTAGATCCTGAAAAAGGAAAAATCAGCCTGAGCATGAAAGCTGCACAGCCTGGTCCTTGGGAATCGGCTGCTGGACAATTCAACAACAATGACATCGTAACAGGTGTTGTAAAACGTCTGGTTAACTTCGGCGCATTCGTTGAAATCGCTCCTGGCGTGGAAGGTTTGGTTCATATTTCCCAAATTTCCCACAAACACATTGGAACTCCACAAGAAGTTCTGGAAGAAGGGCAAGAAGTGAAAGTTAAAATTCTTGAAATGAATCCTTCCGAAAAACGTGTTAGCCTGAGCATTAAAGAAACTGAGGAAGCTCCTGAAGCTGCTCCTAAAGCAGAAAGAGCACCACGTGCATCTCGTGCACCTCGTGAGGAACTGAATAATCCTAACGTTTCCCTCAATAATTCCGGTCTGAGCATCACGCTCGGCGAGCGTTTTGGCGATAAGCTGAACAAATTTAAATGAGTTTAAATCAATACATTTTATAATATGCATAACGTACACCATCGGCGGACCCAGAGGGTTCGCCGATTGTTGTTACGTGACCATATCGCCAATAGGTATGTTTTTTGCTATGATGATAGCGGAAGAATTGACAGGAGGAGTGAATTTATGGCAAGACCCGTTGTGGCTATCGTTGGTCGTCCGAATGTGGGCAAGTCCACTATTTTTAATCGGATAATCGGGGATCGTTTGTCCATCGTGGAAGATAAACCCGGAATCACTCGTGACCGTATATACGGTATATCGGAGTGGAATGGTAAATCCTTCAGTATTATTGACACCGGCGGCATTGAGATTGATGGTGAGGATGTCATTTTAAAATCCATCCGTATGCAGGCCGAACTTGCAATAGAAGAAGCAGATGTAATTGTATTTATGAGTGATGCGAAAGCAGGAATTACACAGTCAGATGAAGAGGTTGCTCAAATGCTATATCGTTCGGGTAAACCGATCATCGTAGCTGTCAACAAGGTGGACAACCTCAGTCGCGCCGATCTGATTTATGAGTTTTATTCTTATGGATTTGGTGATCCAATCGCTGTTTCTGGTAGCCATGGTACAGGGATAGGCGATCTGCTAGATGCCATTACATCCAATTTGCCTGAGCTGGAAGAAGATCACTATGATGAAGACGTTATTCGTGTTGCCTTGATCGGCCGCCCGAATGTAGGTAAGTCTTCACTGGTTAACGCCATTCTGGGAGAAGAGCGGGTTATCGTTAGTGACATTGCAGGTACGACACGTGATGCAATTGATACACCTTTTGAAAAAGACGGTCAAAAGTATGTACTGATTGATACGGCAGGTATGCGTAAACGTGGCAAGGTATATGAAACGACCGAAAAATATAGTGTAATGCGTGCCATGCGTGCTATTGAGCGTGCAGATGTTGTATTGGTCGTTATTAACGGCGAGGAAGGCATCATTGAACAGGATAAGCACATTGCTGGCTATGCTTATGAAGCGGGTAAAGCATCGCTGTTTGTCGTTAACAAATGGGATGTCGTGGACAAGGACGACAAAACGATGCATCAGTTTGAAACGAAAATTCGCGATCACTTTTTGTTTATGACATATGCTCCGATTGTGTTCTTGTCTGCAAAAACGAAGCAACGCCTGCAAAAGCTGCTTCCTGTTGTACAGCATGTGGCACAGCAGCATGTGTTGCGTATTCAGACACATTTACTGAATGATGTAATTTCCGATGCGGTTGCCATCAATCCTCCACCAACAGACAAGGGACGTCGTCTGCGCATTAACTATGTGACCCAGGTTGCTGTTAAGCCGCCTACGATGGTTGTATTCGTAAACGATCCAGAAATAATGCACTTCTCGTATGAGCGTTATCTGGAGAACAAAATCCGCGCCGCCTTCAATTTTGAAGGAACTCCAATTCGAATCTTTACACGGCGCAAGTCTGACGAAAGTTAGGAGCGAATAGGTTGATTTTACAAATCGTTGCCATCGTACTCAGTTACTTGCTTGGCTCTGTCAGCTTTAGTTTGCTGTATGGAAAATTAAAAGGAATCGACATTCGCCAACATGGGAGCGGCAATGCCGGTGCGACGAATACGCTGCGTGTGCTTGGAAAAGGCCCAGCTATTCTGGTACTGCTGCTGGACGTTCTTAAAGGGGTTATTGCGGTACTAATAGGGCACTGGTTAGGTGGGGAATCATCCTGGGTACCGGGTTTGTGCGGCATTGCGGCGATTGCGGGCCATAACTGGCCGGTATATTTTCACTTTCGTGGAGGAAAAGGTATTGCGACTGCTATTGGTGTATTGGCATCGCTTGCCTTACTGCCCGCACTATATGCCGGAATCATTGCGATACTTGCAATTGTAATGACTCGTTACGTATCCCTTGGATCACTCATATTTGTCATTTTGACCCCTTGGATATTACTCGTGCTTGGTTTTGCATGGCCGTTATTCTGGACGGCTCTAATCATTTGTCTGTTCGCTGTGTGGAGACACCGTACCAACATAGTCAAGTTGGTACGGGGGAATGAGAATAAGCTTGGCTCCAAAGGAGGAGATCGTCTTGTCTGAGAAAATAGCTGTGCTGGTCGCGGGGAGTTGGGGAACAGCCCTGGCTTCCGTTCTTGCGGCCAATAACAACGATGTCTCTGTCTGGACGAGAAACGAGCAGCAAGCAGCTGAAATCAATGAGAAGCATACAAATGAGCATTATTTACCGGGCTCTATTTTGTCTGATCGCATTTCAGCTACAACTGATATGCAGACTGCGGTATCTGGTGCTAAAGCAGTGATAATCGTATCTCCTTCTGCTGCTGCTCGTCAGGTAGCACGTAGTCTGAAAGCTCATTTTAGCAAGGATATGCTGGTAGTGCATGCCATTAAAGGTTTTGAAACAGAAACGCTTAAACGTATGTCCACGGTGATCTCGGAAGAACTGGAAGTCGCGGAGGGCGATATTGCCGTGCTGTCTGGTCCGAGTCATGCGGAAGAAGTGGTGAGGAAATGTCCTACAACGGTCGTTGTAGCTTCCTCCAATGAGCAGGCTGCACAGGCTGCTCAGGGGCTGTTCATGAACTCCTATTTCCGTGTCTATACAAACCGCGATTTGCTCGGTGTGGAACTGTCCGGGGCGCTAAAAAACATTATCGCATTGGGTGCGGGAATGTCAGATGGGCTTGGTTTCGGTGATAATGCCAAAGCAGCTTTATTGACCCGTGGGTTGGCTGAAATTACACGTGCCGGAGTTGAGATGGGGGCTAATCCATTAACCTTTGCCGGCCTAGCTGGTATTGGCGATCTAGTGGTCACGGCAACGAGCCGTCACAGTCGCAACTGGCGTGCAGGGTCACTATTAGGACAGGGCCAACAGCTTGATGATGTGCTGGAATCTATGGGCATGGTCGTAGAGGGGATTCGAACGACAAAAGCGGCATACGCCATCTCTCAAAAATTAGGTGTTCAGATGCCTATTACAGAGGTACTGTATGGAGTACTGTTTGAAGGACGTGACGTCCGTAAGGCCGTTGAGGCGCTGATGGGTCGCGACCCTAAGACCGAGATGGAAGTCATGCCACTTCAGACTTGGGAGCAATGGCATTCTTAAAGGCTCAGATGAGCTTTAATAATATAAAGGCTGTCTCATGGTAGATTTTTTCTATAATGAGATAGCCTTTTTTAGTTAGGCGTTTGGCATGTCTTATGTACGCTTAATCACCTTTTGTCTCCGCCACTCATAGACTGAGTTGAGCAATGGCGGAGGAGGGGAGATTATGAATAAAAACTTTCCGAAAGATGCATTGAAGGCCATTAACAAAAAAGGCGGCAAAAACATATCCGAAAATGCAGTGAAAAAGCTGGCAGGCACGGTAAAGGCGGACACGCTTCAAAGCGAAGCGCAACTGCGTCAGCTTATCAAGCAAGTGTCTGCGATGGCCAACATTCCGGTGTCGGAAGATACAGTAAGGGATATTGTTGGTGCCGTCAAAAAGAGCGGAATGAATCCTTCCAATATGGAAGCGTTGATGAAAATGATGATGAAAAAATAGACCGCTGGCCGCACGCCAGTTAGTATTATTCACCGTGGACCGGGAAGGTTCGCGGTTTTTTTATATTTTGGAGTGGGTAACCGCTTTTACAGTACACAAAATATCGAACTGCCCTGTCGAACATGTTATAATGATGCCCATCAGGAAACGGAAGGAAAGACAGCAAAGGAGGAAACAATGTTGAAGGAGGCAATATCATCGGTGTTAGTAGACAGGCTTCCTCACAATCTGGCAGTTGCGCTGAGTAGCTTGGCTGAGAACTGGTCAACAGTGTCGGTTCCGTGGATGCTAGGCGGGAGTTGTTCACTACTTGTACATGAAGTTGAACTGGATCGCCTGCCTCGGGACATTGATATTTATGCGGATATTCATGCAGCAAAGCAACTTCATGCGCACCCCCTGGGTATAAGTATAGATCGACAGCAGGTTGATCGTAGCGGCTCTTACGTTTCATTGCTGAGCCACTATGATCTGGAGGGATTTCCAGTCGAGTTGGTGGGGGGATTTGAAGTATTATGTGACGGAGCGTTATACCGCTTAGAGATCGAGCGACTACTTTGGTCGGCTGGTGTTCAGCTTGAGCTGGGGAGTGCTTCACTGCGTCTGATGCCGCTCAGTCATGAACTTTTATTCAATATATTGCGAAATCGACCCGACCGATATAAAGCGATTGCAGAAGTCATGAAGCGCGACCCGCGACGTCATATAATTGTACTGAAGCAGCTACTAGTCAGTAATATTTGGAATGAGGAGCAATTGGACAAGCTTGTAGAACTTCTGCCTTGGCCAGAGTTGCACTCCGTCATCCAGATGGGCAATGAAGTATAAGTTGTGTGTGTTAGGAGAAAGACAACTGGAGGACTATTCATGAATGTGCAGATTACGTTTAGGCCGTCAGGTAGGCGCGTACAGGTCGGTCAGGGTACGTCATTGCTTCAGGCTGCTCGTAAAGCGGGTGTATATATCCCCACTCGTTGTGACGGAAAAGCAGCCTGTCTGATGTGTAAGGTACAAATATCACCGGAATGGGCTGAATTTGCAGACCAACCCAGAGATGCAGAGCAGCGTAAGCTGGGGCCTTTACTGGATGAAGGAATGCGCTTATCCTGCCAGGCACGTGTCCAAGGCGATATGGAGGTAACCATACCGGAGGATAGGCTCAAGGCGGCTATCAGACGGCAACTGGAGCGTCAGGCGCTGGATGATGAACTGTGGTAATGCCGATTATATCAGGAGAATAGAAAAAGGATGTTTCCGACGACTCTAAACGGTCAGGAGAAACATCCTTTTTTTATTTAATCTAGCGACGAAGTCATGGGAGAGTCTTGCCCCGCATATATTAGGTGAGTGGAACCAAACGTAAAATATCGTTTCTGCAATGATCGCTCTGTCGTAATCTATTTTTCAAAAAACTAAACATATTTTACGGAGGGGATACATATGATGGTATCAGTCCAAATGCATGTACGAGTTTACGCCGTTTCGCCGATTCCATCAGTCTCCTGAATCTCGGCGGCGGACGACTTCCGGGCATTTTAAAGGCTGTTCTGCCGCATCTGGGATCAAGCAGTTGGTTGAACACGAAGCGGATGCTCTTTAAGCATTTTTCCTTCGGAGACTTTTTAGGAGGGGATTTCATTGGAGAAAGTAGACATTTTTAAAGACATTGCCGAACGTACCGGAGGAGACATTTATCTTGGGGTCGTCGGCGCAGTCCGAACAGGAAAATCAACGTTTATCAAGCGGTTTATGGAGACGATTGTTCTGCCAAACATTACAAGTGAGGCGGACCGTGCCCGCGCCGTAGACGAGTTGCCGCAAAGTGCGGCAGGCAAGACGATCATGACGACGGAGCCTAAATTCGTACCGAATAATGCCGTCCAGATCAAAGTAACGGAAGGACTGGATGTGAATGTACGTCTGGTTGACTGTGTAGGATATGCAGTAGAAGGAGCAAAAGGGTACGAGGATGAAAATGGTCCGAGGATGATCTCCACACCATGGTTCGAAGAACCCATTCCTTTTCAGGAAGCGGCAGAAATTGGTACACGCAAGGTTATTCAGGAGCATTCGACGCTCGGTGTGGTAGTCACTACAGACGGCACGATTGCGGAAATCCCGCGCAGCTCTTATGTAGAGTCGGAGGAACGCGTCATTGAGGAGTTGAAGGAAGTTGGCAAACCATTTGTTTTGGTTATCAACTCCACGCATCCTCGCAGTGATGAAACACTCCAGCTTCGCGGTGAGCTGGCTGCCAAGTACGATATACCAGTTATGACACTCAGCGCGGCGACGATGACGGAAGATGATGTTACAGGCGTACTTCGTGAAGTATTGTATGAATTTCCGGTGCATGAGGTGAATGTAAACCTGCCGAGCTGGGTCATGGTACTGAACGAAGAGCACTGGCTGCGTAGCAATTATGAAAATTCCGTTCGCGATACGGTTAAAGATATTCGACGCCTGCGTGATGTAGATCGAGTGGTTGGCCAGTTTATGGAATATGAATTCATCGACAGGGCCGGATTGAGCGGGATGAATATGGGGCAGGGCGTAGCTGAAATTGATCTGTATGCTCCCGATGAGCTGTATGACCAGATTTTGGTCGAAGTCGTCGGGGTAGAGATTCGTGGCAAGGATCATTTGCTGCAAATGATGCAGGATTTTGCCCATGCCAAACGAGAGTACGACCGCTTCGCCGAGGCGCTGGAAATGGTCAAGACAACGGGATATGGCATTGCCGCGCCGTCGTTATCTGAGATGGCACTAGACGATCCGCAGTTGATTCGTCAGGGTACAAGGTTTGGTGTGCGGCTCAAGGCGACAGCACCTTCTATACACATGATTCGTGTCGATGTGGAATCGGAATTTGCTCCGATTATCGGAACAGAGAAGCAAAGTGAAGAGCTTATGCGCTATCTGATGCAAGATTTTGAGAATGACCCAATCAAAATTTGGGAGTCAGACATTTTCGGACGTTCGCTGCATTCCATTGTACGGGAAGGCATTCAGGGTAAAATCGCCATGATGCCGGACAATGCACGCTATAAGCTGCAGGAAACGCTGGGTCGTATCATTAATGAAGGCTCCGGCGGTCTCATTGCTATTATTCTTTAAGGGTAAGCCACACCTAAAAAATGTATAAGAGAAATACCGTGGAGAGCAATTTGCTCTCTACGGTTCGCAAAAACAAAATATTAGACTGACCTCCAAAACCAGACAGGGGTAGCCATGGACGAGAAAATAAAGTCCTAGACTACCTCTGTTTTTATTGAGCTTTTCGTTTCTCGTAAAGTGCTGTAGGCGAATTTTTCCTATTCATTAAAAGCGTAGTTCTGATATTCGGCTGGACAACCCCAATATTGAAATACTATGCGTGCAGGATCGTCAATCGGTAAGTATACTTCAATTCCAGGATACATGTGGCTACTTACAGAAAGATGAATTTGCTTGTAGCGAATAGGGACTAAATCGTCCGCGGTTCCCATTCTGGCCAAAATAATTTTGGGTTGCTCAATTTCACTTGCTGAGTCCTTTGGCTGCATATTCCAATATTTATTAAGATCATCGTATTTTTGAAATCTGTCTATTAACTTCGTATACCAATGGTCGTATCGGGACAACATGTTATATCTTTTGAAAGCTTGTATCCCAAAAATAGCATGAGACTCCCACTGTTCGAACGACTCAGCATCGAAGGTAGAACGGGGACGAATGGAAAAATCGGAGTTAAAATGAAAATCTACTTTATTCAGTTTGCCATTCATAAAAGAATCGGAAGGAATATCAAATAAATGGCGAAACGGTTCATTTAACCCTTTGATATCTAAGGTATGAGTAACAATCATCGCCGGAAATGGCAAATTACTCATGATTTGCTGTGTTTGCTCCAGCGCCAGCTCTAGAGAACGTCCTTCGAGTTCGTAATGGATCGGAAGATATTCAGCGGCGAGGAGAAGGTCATTGCGCTCATGTGAAGTACACTCCAGATACTCAGCAATATGGATTATCGTTTGCCGGTCCGGTATTCGACGAGACCGTCCAACCAATAGATTTTTATACGTAGGACATGCCTCATCATTAAGCTCCTGCTGAGTAAATCGTTTTAATAACGGGTGTGATAGCTCAGTATATTCCCGTTGACGCTTCATGCGAACAGCTTCAATCTCTCCCAAAACGTTTTTTAATGTTTTATATCGGAAGTCCTTGTGCATGGTCATCCTTTTTCAATCCTTTTCATAATGAGGTGTAGTTCTACACTTGGTGCAGATAGTTCCCTACAGTATACTACAATGTGAAAAAGGGGAGCTATTTACAAGGGTTTCTCAATGAGAATGATGGGGGAGATCATATGGTTCGTGCAATTGTAACAGATCCGTTTGCTTCAGGATATTTCGCAATAAAGGAAGTTTCAGTCCCGCAGGCCCAGCCTTGGGAAGCGATCGTTCAAGTACAGGCCTTCTCTCTGAATCGGGGTGAAGTTGTAGATGCAAGAAATCATGGAAGACAGAGCAGACCAGGATGGGATTTTGCCGGGATTGTCATCGAGCAAGCCAAAGATGGCACGGGCCCGAAACAAGGAAGCCGTGTCGTAGGACTTCTCCCGATGGGAGCATGGGCCGAACAAATTGCCGCTCCTACTTCATTAGTGGCTGAATTTCCTGATGATATTACCTTCGCCCAGGCTGCTACTTTACCAGTAGCCGGTCTGTCAGCGCTCTATACACTTCGAAAAGGAGGAATGCTGCTCGGTAAGCGAATATTGATATCTGGATCGACTGGCGGAGTTGGGACTTTTGCACATCAGCTAGCGGCGCAATCAGGAGCTTTTACAGTAGGTGTAGCCAGAACAGAGGAAAAAGCTCTACTTGTTCAAGAGGCTGGTGCTAATGAGGTTATCGTTGGCGATCCGGCGATTTCCTCGCTGGATACATTCGGACCTTATCATCTCATTGTGGATTCAGTAGGTGGGGATACGCTAGCTGCATTACTACCTCAGCTTATGCCAGAGGGGATATGTGTGTCCATGGGACATTCGTCCTCACCTTACGCAACGATTAATATTAGGGGCTTAGGTGGTAGAACTTTGTATTGCTTCTTTCTAGGTGAGGAAATAAATCGTTATTCCCCAGCGGGAGATCTAAAATTACTAGGTGAGCTTGTATCAAAAGGCCAGTTAGTACCAAAAATCGAAGTGGAGGCATCGTGGAAGGAAATTGGAGCTGTAGCCCAACAACTGATAGATCGGAAATTTTCCGGTAAAGCAGTGCTCCAAATAAGTTAGATGTGAGCGTTCTCCTATTTAAAATAAACAGACAGATTGTATCTTCGACCCAGGCTCCGCCTTGATTTCAAATTTAAGCAGCAACCGTTTTCCGGTATTCAATCGGGGGGGCGGTTGTTTGTTGTGTGTTGGCCTATAAAACCGGAAAATTTTCTATATTTAATAAAACCTATTTACATACTTGGTTTAAAGCGATATATTAAGTATCAAATTTGAATCATTTTGTGGTTGAACGAGGGGGAAATGAAATCATGGATATCCAAAAAGAGTTCCAAAGACACAAAAAGCTAGGACTGGGAGGTATCATGCTACTGGTGCTGGTTTTGCTGGTCACTGCATGTGGCGTGCCGAAAACAGAGAGCGGCACTCAAGGGACAAGCACTGCGGAATCGAATACAACAAACGAAAAAACGGACAACTTAAATCTAAAGGGTAAACGGGTTGCGTTGATCATGGAGTTTAACACGGGCACATTTTCGCAACAGTATGTTCAAGGTGTGGAAGAGGAAGTTAAAAAATTTGGCGGTACGCTGACTAAGTTTGTGGCAGATAACGATAAGGCTAAAATGGCTTCTCTGCTTGATAGTGCGATTAACCAGCAGTTTGATGTCATTTTGACTGATCACGGTGATGCATTACTGGAAACAGGGTTGAAAAAAGCAGTTTCCCGCAATATTCCAGTTATCGTGTTCGATGCTGCCGTCAATGTTCCGGGTGCGGTAGTGCTCTCACAGGATGACCAAAGCATGGCTGAGCTAACGCTGGAGCAAATGAAGAAGGATATCGGTGGCAAAGGCAACATTGTGAAAGTATGGGTTGCCGGATTTGCGCCGATGGAACGTCGTCAGGTTGCTTATGGTGCATTTTTGAAATCCAATCCGGATATTAAAGAAATTGCGACTTTTGGTTCGGCTCAGAATCCTGCGTTGGATACGCAAGCCAAAATGGAAGCTGTATTAAAGCAATATCCTAAGGGTGAAATTACAGCCGTCTGGGCGGCTTGGGATGAATTTGCCAAAGGCGCAGCCCGTGCCATCCAACAAGCGGGACGTACAGAAATTAAAGTCTACGGCATTGACATGAGCGACGAGGACTTGCAAATGATCCAAGACCCGAAAAATCCTTGGGTGGCCTCGGCAGCCGTAGATCCAACAGATATCGGGCGCGTACAAGTGCGCTATGCATATCAGAAGCTGCATGGGGATAATCCGGAGGAGAAAGTCGTACTGAAGGCTGTATATGTGCAACGCGAAGCGTTGCCGGATAAGCAAATTTCCACATCCGAGCTGTCCCAATATGTGAAGGGCTGGGGCCAAAGCGAACAGGGCTATAAGGATTGGATGAAGGAATATGAAACGTCCAAATAAAATGTTTGCATAACGCAAAGGCGCGCTTCGGCGCGCTTTTATCATAAGCAGGCGTGAGGGGGCACCATGAGTTCACAAGTATATACATTGGAAATGAAGAAAATTAGCAAACAGTTTGCTGGTGTAGATGCGCTGCGAGCCGTGGATTTTACAGTGCAGGGTGGCGAGATTCACGCTCTGCTGGGCGCCAACGGGGCAGGGAAAAGTACATTGATGAAGATTCTGTCCGGTGCGTATCATTCCGATCAGGGAGCTATCGTAGTTGGTGGCAAGGAACTGAACATTAGTTCACCGTGGGAGGCCAAAAGAGCGGGAATTCACTGTGTGTATCAGGAGGTCGATTCAGCGCTTGTACCACAGTTAACTGTTGCTGAAAATATTGTAATGGACGATTTGTCAGCCCCTGATGGTCGATGGTGGACTGCACCGGTTTCTATGCGCAGACGAGCGCGTGAGGCATTAGCACGTCTGGAGATAGATATTGACGTGCGACGATATGTGTCTGAATTGACGTTGGCAGAAAAACAGCTTGTACTTATATCACGCATTCTGACACAGCAAGCCAATGCCATCATTTTTGACGAGCCTACGGCGCCGCTCAGCGAAGAAGAAACGCGACGTTTGTTCCGCACAATCCATACACTCAAGGATGAGGGAGTTGCATGTATCCTCATCACACACCGATTGCCGGAGGTTATCGAACACAGTGACCGTGTTACGGTGATGCGTGATGGTGAGCGCGTGTTCACGGGACCTGCGTCTGATTTAAGTGTAGGTGACATCGTTACGCATATGCTTGGGAAAACATTTGAGGAGGAATTCCCAAAAACAGAGGTACCGATTGGTGAAACGGTATTGGAAGCGAAAGGGCTTCACAAAGGATTACGAGTGCACGGCATTGATGTACAGGTCCGATGTGGTGAGATTCTCTCTATTGTGGGTTTGGTTGGTGCAGGCAAGACAGAGCTGTCACGACTTCTTACAGGAGCAGACAAGCCGGATAAGGGAGAGCTGACCTTTAAAGGTCGCTCCATTCGATTGAGAGAACCAGCGGATGCGGTAGCTCAAGGAATTGTGTCCATACCCGAGGAGCGACGGAAGCAGGGGGTGCTAATTGAGGAGAGTGTGGAAAGAAACCTTAGTCTTCCGCTTTTGGGCAAACTGAGTGTCCTTGGTTTCATCAGTCGGCGTAAAGAACGAAATAACGGTAATGGGATTGTCGCCTCTCTCGGTATTAAGACACCATCGCTCCGTCAGAATGTTAAATATTTAAGTGGCGGGAATCAGCAAAAAGTTGCTATTGGGAAATGGCTGCATTCCGGAGCGGATGTATTTGTTTTTGACGAGCCAACCAAGGGTGTAGATATAGGGGCAAAAAGTGATATTTTCCGTATCATTGGTGAGTTGGCGGAGCAAGGAAAAGCGATCATTTATCTAACCTGTGAATTTGCTGAAGGGATTGGCATTGGTGATCGGATTGCAGTGATGTATGATGGCAAAATTATAAAGGAATTTGCTCGGGGCGAAGTGGAACAGGAACAGCTTCTGTTGTATGCCAGCGGGGGTGAAGAGGTGCATTCATGAAGGAAAAATGGTTAAACGTCTCATTTCGTTACGGTGCCGTAGTTGTCATTATAGGTGTGTTGGCGTTTTTTTCATCTACATTACCTTATTTCTGGACTTATGATAATTTAATGGACATTCTTGGCTCGATTGCCATTGTGACTTTCGTTGCCATTGGTGTGACATTGTCACTTATCGTGGACGGTTTTGACCTGTCGGTGGGAGCTACAGTATCTTTGACAACGGTCGTTTCCGCTTCTTTAATGGTCTGGTATGAGCAGCCTGTTGCGGTGGTCATTATTGTGTCTCTGATTGTCGGCGCTTTGGTAGGACTGTTGAATTCATTATTGATCATTAAACTGCGTATTCCTGATTTGCTCGCAACCCTTGCAATCATGTATATTGTAAGCGGGATTCACAAAACGTACGCACAGGGCTATACCATATATAATCATATGCAGTTTCCCGATGGTAGCAAGGCGCCGGGGGAGATATCTCCTGCATTTCTTTTGCTGGGGCAAGGTAAATGGTTGGGTATCCCGATTTCGGTTATTTTACTGTTGCTGGCTGTGGCGGCAGTGCATGTTTTCTTGACCTATACAAAGCATGGGCGTCAAATGTATGTAACGGGTGGAAATAAGGAAGCTGCTCGTCTGTCGGGTATACGGGTAAAAAAAGTCCGTACTCTGGCCTATGTTGCTTCAGGTGTATTTGCGTCGATTGCCGGTATTTTGTATGCCTCGCGCGTAGGCTCAGGCCAAATTGACGCGGGTTCCCCCTTGCTCATGGAAGCGGTAGCTGCAGTATTCGTCGGTTTTTCGGTCTTTGGTGCTGGTAAACCCAATGTCATTGGTACATTTATTGGTGCAGTTTTGATCGGTGTGTTGGTTAATGGACTAACGATGATGAATGTGCAATATTTCGCCCATGATATTGTCAAAGGAGTAGTGCTGGTACTTGCGCTGGCCGTTACTTTTTATGTGTTAAACCGTCGTCGTACTTGAAATTGTCTGTGGACTGTATTACTATAAACCTTGTTCCACGCAAGCAGGGTGCCATAAAACGCCAGTTTCGGCCTATATTGCGGAGGTTAGGTATATTCTATGTATATTTAACGACGAAACGGAAACAGATGATAACATTATGGAAGGCAGTACGCCGCCCGGGTTATTTTATACAGGCGACCTCATATCGGTCATTAACACCGATAACCTAAATGCTGGACTACACTTGAATTGGGAGGTGAATATATTGAATAAAACGGATTTGATCAATCAGGTTTCTGAAAGCACTGAATTGTCCAAGAAGGACGTAACCAAAGCAATCGATGCAGTATTTGAGGCGATCTCTGGAGCGTTGCAAAGCGGAGATAAAGTGCAACTGGTAGGTTTCGGGAACTTTGAGGTTCGTGAACGTTCCGCACGTAAAGGACGTAACCCGCAAACAGGAGAAGAAATCGAAATTCCTGCGAGCAAAATTCCGGCATTTAAACCGGGTAAAGCGCTTAAAGACGGAATTAAATAAGATTTCTTACATATTCCCAATGCGCTGAAAAGACCGTGAATTTGATTCACGGCCTTTTCTTTTTGTCCTGTTTACTTCGTGGTAGGGGTGCTATGGACTGGAGAAGAGGAAGCTGCCCTGCCGTTTCGCGAGGCATAAGCGATCAGCACTAGGGGTTCACCTGTTAGCTCGGCAAATTCATGCTCCAGCTGTTGAAGCCGTTCGATTTGGGCAGGACTGAGATTGGCGGGAAGGTAGTTTTTCATCAGATCCGTTCCTTTCTTTAATAGATGGGACTGCACGGATAGTATGGCTCGGGACATGCTAATTATTGCAGGAGCACGGGAAGCATGTAGTTGACAAAACAAGCTTGAATCTCCATCATAAAAAGTATAGCTTCGGCTCTCAGGGAGGAAAAGGATATGGAAGATAACGTGACGGGTAGCAGTGAGTACGTCGTAATTAAAGCGAAAAGCAACGGATGTCAGGTATTTGGTTTGACCAGAGGCCAGGATACACGCTTGCATCATTCAGAAAAATTGGACAAGGGCGAGGTACTGATTGTCCAATTTACGGATCATACTTCTGCTATTAAAATTCGCGGCAAAGCCGTTGTGATGACTAAGCACGGGGTAGTAGATACGGAGGATTAAAATGCAGGCATAGCCTGCTTTTTTTTGTTGTAGAATGAGAGTGAGGACCTTTACCGTAGCAAACCCACATTATGAGGTAGAGGTCAGGGGAGGCTCTGATGAAACCTTGGATTGTATTCGGTGGCTCCATTCTCATAACCATCGCAGCAGCTGTGTTGCTGCCGTCTTTACAAGTGCTGGACTCAGGAACCGCAGCAGTTCGTGAGACACAGGCGACGATTTCGCCTCAGCAACGGGTGCTGCTGTCAGATGACAATCTGGTGGATACGCTGAATGAGCTACCGTTGACTACACCGATTGCAAGCGCAAGCTGGGAACATTCAGTCCTGACCCTGGATGTCAAACTGTCCAAGGAAGAAACTGCCCCGCTAGAGATTTATCAAAACATGGCGGAGATTGCCGCTTTTAGCTTTTACGGAACGACGAATGTGCGGCAATTGCTGCTTCGGGTGGTGACGCAGGACGAATGGTCAGGAGAACGTCATTTGCTGCTTGCATCCGATATACGCCGGAACGAGTGGACGAACGAGACATTGGAACAGCTGAGAAGCCGGGAAGGCGCGGAATTGCCAGAGGATTTGAAATCCCGTTTCCGCATTACAGTAACGCCCATGTGGCAAAACAGGTTTAACGGTGTATATACAGATTAGATGTTTCTGCCGGTGGACCTACAGTACTTTAGTCGCGAATCATTTTAAATTGTGATATAATATAAGGCATTGCAATTATTTGAGTATAGCAGAAAGTCATGTCTCGGAGGCTTAGGATGAAACCGTATCGCGTACCCCAATTAGCAAGGAAATATGTGGAATACGACATGATTCAACAACATACGGAAATGCCGGCTTTTCCTGACAGCCGTACCCGTTTGATGTTTGTGTTTTTGAACCGGAATGCGCAGGAGCTGCATGCCAGTGAGGACGAACTGTACGCATTGGTAACCTCACTTGTGCAGATGGGGCTGGATACGCATGATATGATTGATACTTTATCCGGTATACGGAGCCCGGAGGAGATGCGTTCCAGACAGCTGAAAGTGTTAGCTGGGGACTATTTTAGCAGTCGTTTTTATCAGCTGCTTGCACTGGCAGGCCGCATTACGGCCATTTCGAAGCTGAGTGATGCTGTATGTGAAGTGAACGCAGGGAAAATGAGTCTGTACTGGGGAATGAAGCAATTCCGCTTGGATGCAACTCAGTATTTAACTCAGATGGTTCGTTTCAAAAAGGAGCTTTTTTTATCATTCACTTCACTTATAGCAGAACAGGATCAGGAAATTTGGAAGCAGCTTCTCAACAAATTTGCCCTCTGTGATACCTTGGTGGAGGAATGGGGCAAGCGGACAGAACCGGGCAAGTCCCGTTTCGGATATGTGTTCTGGCATATTTATGGTAACGGAGACCGGAACGAGCAAGCGTTGCTTTCAGAAAGTGGTACTGACACTGAAGCATGGCGTAAGCTTGTTCTGAAATACAAAGCCGAGGATGCGATACTGGACAAGCTTCGCACGGCTGTTACACACATCCGGCAGATCCTGTCAGATGACCAAAATACGGGGATCGAGGAATTTGAACGCATGCTTGAGCCTTTCCTAAAGCTGCTAAATAGTCCGCACCCAGTTGTGAGGGAAGGTTAGGTGAACGTGATGGGATCAAGCGACACCAAGCCGAAAGAGCAATTCGTTCATGGCGTGTTTGAAAGCATAGCAGGTAAATACGATTTGATGAACGATATACTGAGCTTTCGCAGACATAAGGCTTGGCGGAAATTTACGATGAAAAAAATGAACATGCGTCGCGGCGATACGGCAATTGATCTTTGCTGTGGTACATGTGACTGGACGCTTGCGATGGCGCGAGCAAGTGAAAGTGGTCACATCGTAGGACTCGATTTTAGTCAGAACATGCTCAATGTTGGCGAGCGTAAAATTATATCAGAATCCCGTGAAAAGCAAATTAAGCTTGTTCAGGGCAACGCGATGGAACTGCCTTTTGAAGATAATTCATTTGATTATGCAACGATTGGTTTCGGTCTGCGCAACGTACCTGATCTGCGCCACGTGTTACAGGAGATGCAACGAGTCGTCAAACCTGGCGGGCAGGTCGTATGTCTAGAATTGTCCAAACCTACTTGGCAGCCGTTCAAGGGAATTTACTACACATATTTTCAACACATCTTGCCCATGCTCGGCAAATTGTTCGCCAAACGTTATGAGCAGTATAAATGGCTCCCTGATTCGTTGGCGCTTTTTCCTGGAAGGGATGAGTTGGCTGGCATCTTCCGTGAAGTCGGATTGAAGGATGTTCAGGCTCATTCTCTCACCGGAGGCATTGCGGCATTGCACATTGGAATCAAGGAGAGTCAGCATGTTTAAGAAAATTGCTATTTTTTTGGAAATGATTAAAATTGAACATACGTTATTTGCGCTCCCATTTGCATTCATGGGGGCTGTATTGGGGTCAGTTGTCGTGACAGGCAACCTTCCCTCGTGGCCGCAGATCGGCTGGATCCTGCTAGCTATGGTTGGCGCACGCAGCGCTGCTTTTGGCTTCAATCGTATGATCGACCGGGTGATTGATGGGAAAAATCCGCGCACAGCAGGACGCGCTATCCCGGCAGGGTTGCTCAAATCAAGCGAAGTGGTAATTTTCATTATCGTCAGTCTGGTGTTGTTATTCTGGGCATCATTCAAGTTAAGTCCGCTGGCGTTCAAGCTGTTCCCGCTGGCCTTTTTTATGCTCGTTTTTTACTCTTACACCAAGCGTTTCACTTGGCTTTGCCATATTGTACTTGGTCTGACCATTGGTTTGGCGCCACTAGGCGCGTGGGTTGCGGTAACGGGACAAATAGATTTGACCGCTATCGTTCTGTATCTCACGATCGCATTTTGGACGGCTGGATTTGATGTTATTTATGCTTGTCAGGATATAGATTTTGACCAAAACGAAGGAGTTTATTCTATTCCTGCCCGTTTTGGTGTAGCAGGTGCATTGAACATCGCTCGGGCATTCCACGTCATTACGGCGATCGGATTTATTGTACTGTTCTTTATTGCAGATTTAAGCTGGTGGTATCTGGCGGGCATGATTATTTCGTACATCATTTTATTTTATGAGCACTATATCGTATCTCCAAAAGATTTGAGTCGTTTGCAGACGGCATTCTTTACTATGAACGGTGTACTTAGCACTGTCGTATTTGCCTTTACACTGATTGATTTGGTGGTGCGTTAATACTAATGAATAATCAGGTGAGCGAACATCAAGGCAAACGAATCGTTATTGGCATTACAGGCGCGAGCGGAAGCATTTATGGTGTGCGACTGGTAGAGACTCTGCTGGACTTGCAATACACAGTTCACCTGATCGTGTCTAATGCTGGCTGGCGGGTGTTGAAAGAGGAGTTGGGCTGGAATGTGACTGACCGGGAAGGGGCTTTGAATGAACAATTCGGAGGCCGTCCCGGTTCTCTTGTATACCATCCGTTCACAGATATTGGAGCTTCGATTGCGAGCGGCTCTTATTTGGTGGATGCGATGATTATCATGCCATGCTCGATGGGGACGTTGTCAGCAGTAGCACACGGTTCGTCCGATAATCTCATGGCGAGGGCAGCGGACGTGATGATAAAGGAAGGTCGTCCGCTGATCCTTGTGCCTCGTGAGACACCTCTACATGCCATTCATTTGGAAAACATGCTTAAGCTTGCGAGACTTGGCGTCAAAATGATTCCGGCTATGCCGGCTTTTTACTTTCATCCGAAGACGCTGGATGATATTGTGCTGTTCCTCGTAGGCAAAGTATTGGACAGCTTGCGTATAGAACATCAACTGTTTACGAGATGGGGGGATTCCGATGCCGACACCGGACACCAAGACAATCACAATCGGAAAAATTAAATATACAAACGCTTGGCCTATTTTTCATTATTTTAATCCTTCTGAGCTTCTCCATTCGGCGGAGATGGTTTCTAAAGTTCCGGCTGAATTGAATCAAGGTATGTTGAATGGGAGTTTGGATATCAGTGCGATGTCCTCCTTTGCGTATGCATCCGGTGCTGAGGAAATGCTACTGTTGCCGGATTTATCCGTCAGTGCAGATGGTCCTGTGCAATCCATTTTACTATTTTCACGCAAGCCGCTGGACGAAATCAAAAACGGAACCATTGCACTAACGAATACGTCTGCTACATCCGTGAATTTGTTGAAAATTTTGATGCAAAAGGCATGGGAAGGTCAGCCTTCCTATTTTGACTGTGAACCGGATCTTGACTTGATGCTGGAACAGGCAGATGCAGGGCTACTGATTGGAGATCACGCGATTAAGGCATCATGGCGAAGCGAAGGTCTGTATGTTACGGACCTCGGAGAAGAGTGGAAGCGCTGGACGGGCTACAGTATGACTTTTGCTGTATGGGCAGTACGACGTACTGTTGCTGCTCAAAATCCCGCAGCGGTGGCTGAAACTGCGAGTGCGTTCCGCGCAAGCAAGCAGCGTAGTCTGTCGGACTTGACGTCTGTTATTTCTGAAGCATGCGAGGAAATTGGAGGTCTGCGAGATTATTGGGAGCGCTACTTTACTAATCTGTGTTATGATTTTGGAGAGAAGCAACAACAAGGTTTAGAGCTTTATTTACAGTATGCGCATGAACTGGGGCTGCTTGACCGACGAGTGAAGCCGCTTCTCTGGAGTGACAATACGCTGACACGGGTGAAAGAATGAAACGATTGGATTTGTTCGGTTTATTAAAGAAGGATATGAACTTTATAGAAGAAGAGTTGTACCGCAGTATCGATAGTACGGAGCCGTTGATTAATGATACGTCGCTTCATCTGCTTAAAGCAGGGGGCAAGCGTTTGCGTCCCGTATTTGTATTGCTGGGAGGCAAGTTTGGAGAATATGATCTGGACAAGCTCAAGCGTATAGCGGTACCTCTGGAACTGATTCATTCTGCCTCTCTCGTTCACGACGATGTGATTGACGATGCGGAAATGAGACGCGGTCAACCCACCGTGAAGTCCAAATGGGACAATCGGGTGGCTATGTACACCGGAGACTACATATATGCACGTGCGCTGTCTATTGCTGCTGGATTGCCGAATCCCGACATTCACCGGGTACTGTCTAAAGCGCTGGTGCAGATGTCCATTGGTGAAATGGAACAAATTCGTGATTTTTTTAATGTGGATCAGAGTGTGCGTAATTATTTGCTTCGCATACGGCGCAAAACGGCTTTATTAATTGCGGTTAGTTGCCAGCTGGGAGCTATGGCTGCAGGGGCACGGGAAAGTGTCAATTCCCTGCTGTACAGCTACGGCTATAACGTAGGTATGGCTTTTCAAATTCAGGATGATCTGCTCGATCTGTGCGGAACAGAAAAAAAGATCGGCAAGCCCCCGGGCAGCGATATGAGACAGGGTAATATTACGCTTCCGGTGATTTATGCGCTCGAACAGCCTGAGTTGCGTGCAGATCTACTGGCTGAAATTCGCCGCATTCAGGATGGGGATGGGCAAGGAGACGCACGCAAAGCGGTGGATATAATCAAAAAAAGTGAAGGAATCGCTAAAGCTGAAATTCTCGCCGACCGATATATTAATAAAGCGCTAAACGCGCTGGACTTACTACCAGATGTCAAAACAAAAAAGACGCTACGCGATATCGCTCATTTTGTAACACGCCGCTCCTACTAAAGTTGTGTTTTGGGTTTGCTGTGACAAAATACTTTAACCGTTTCCAAGCTTTCTGTTACAATACAGTTTAGTACTGTATAAATACATTAGATTGGATTGGGAGTGAGCCGATGGATCGTACTTTTTTGATGGTTAAACCGGATGGTGTACAACGTGGATTGATTGGACGTATCATTAGTCGTCTGGAAGACAAAGGCTTTAAAATGGCGGCTGGCAAGCTTGTACAAGTATCAAGAGAACAAGCAGAACGGCATTATGCGGAGCATGTGGGCAAGCCTTTTTTTGAAGAGCTTGTAGGTTTTATCACATCAGGCCCTGTGTTTGCTATGGTATGGGAAGGGGATAACATCGTTACGCTTTCCCGCTTGTTGATTGGTAAAACACAAGTAACCGAAGCTCTTCCGGGCACAATTCGTGGAGACTTTGCAGCACATACACCGTTTAACCTCATTCATGGTTCAGATTCACCGGAGAGCGCAGAGCGCGAGATTGCAAATTTTTTCATGCCGGAAGAATCCGTTCGGTATGAAAAAAGTGTGGCGACCTGGATGTAAGTTTAATTACGTATGAAGAAGGATGGTAGCATGACGGATATGGAACTGGGTCAGACGGACCCCGATTACACAGCGTTTATCCGCAAAATCAAGGACAGCACAGGTATTGATCTTGCACAATACAAAGAAGCACAGATGAAAAGGCGGTTAACTACGCTTCGCAACAAAAACGGGTTTCCCAGTTTTGTTTCTTTTTATGATGCCATGATGAAGGAAAAACCTCTATTCTATGAATTTCTGGATCGGATGACGATCAATGTTTCGGAATTTTGGCGTAATCCCAATCGGTGGGAAGTGCTGCGAGATACAATCTTGCCACAACTGCTTGTGGGGAAGCAGAAGCTTAAGCTGTGGAGTGCGGCCTGCTCGACTGGTGAAGAGCCTTATAGCTTGGCTATGGTTCTCGACGGTAAAGGGATTTTGGGGAATTGCTCCATTACGGCTTCCGACATTGATGATGGTGCATTGGCAAAAGCCAAGGAAGGCAAATATTTGGAGCGTTCGCTCAAGGATGTGCCTGAGCAGGTAGCTAGCAAATATTTTAAGCCGGATGGTGCGATGTATCGAATTGATGACCGTTTGAAACAAGCCGTGAAATTTCAAAAGCAAAACTTGCTGCTGGATCGGTTTGAGGATGGCTATGATCTCATTATCTGTCGAAATGTAATGATTTATTTTACAGAAGAGGCCAAACATACGTTGTATCAAAAGTTTGCAGCCAGTCTTCGTCCCGGCGGAGTATTGTTTGTCGGTAGCACAGAGCAAATCTTTTCTCCTAACCAATATGGTCTGGAATCGACGGAAACCTTTTTTTATCGCAAAAAAGCATAAGCCTGCATACATCATCCAAAGTTTTATAGGGACTTATTTATATCTTTGAGTAATTGATGGTTGGCTTATTAGCAAAGCACGTCCTTTAGCCCCTTTGGCTAAGAGGCGTGTTTTTGTTTATCTGCATACACGTGGCTTTTCTTGTCAAAGAAAGGTGCGTATACTATAATGAAGCACAGTTAAAGATTTTAGCGATGCACAGTTTAACAGTTTAAAGGGGGAACGCGTCATGAGTTTACGTTATTTAACCGCGGGGGAAACGCATGGTCCCCAGCTAACTGCCATTGTAGAGGGTATGCCGAGCAATTTAAAATTGGATTTTGAGGAATTGAATTTTCAGCTGCACCGTCGTCAGAAAGGATATGGACGGGGTCGGCGTATGCAGATTGAAAAAGATACGGCGAAGATTGCTGGAGGCGTACGTCACGGATACACCACGGGTGCACCGATTGCGCTGGTTGTGGAAAATAACGATTGGAAGCACTGGCAGAACATTATGAATATTGAGCCTATTGAAGGCAGTGATGAAGAAAAGCGTCGGGTTCACCGGCCACGTCCGGGTCATGCGGATTTGAATGGCGGAATGAAATACAACCTGAAGGATCTTCGTAACGTGCTGGAGCGCTCCAGCGCACGTGAAACAGCAATTCGTGTGGCATGCGGCGGTTTGGCTCGTCAATTGCTGGCTGAGTTCGGAATCAAGGTGGCAGGTCAGGTCATCCGTATTGGGGAAATCGAAGCTCCTTACCGCGATTTGCCGATTGATGAGCTGATTGCGGTGACAGAAGCTTCCTCGGTGAGAGTAACCGATCCAGAAACCGAAAAGAAAATGGAAGCATATATTGATTTGATCAAGCAAGAAGGTGATTCAGTCGGTGGGGTAGTGGAATGTATTGTAGAAGGTGTTCCGATTGGTCTGGGCAGTCATGTACAGTATGATCGGAAGCTGGATGCACGTATCGCACAAGGCGTCATGTCGATTAATGCATTTAAAGGCGTGGAAATCGGCATCGGTTTTGAAGCAGGAGAGTTGCGCGGTTCACAGGTGCATGACGAGATTCTATATGATGAGGAACGTGGATATCACCGTCGTACCAATCGTTTGGGTGGTTTTGAGGGGGGCATGACGAATGGAATGCCAGTTGTGGTTCGTGGCGTAATGAAGCCGATCCCCACACTCTACAAGCCTCTGCAAAGTGTCGACATTGATACGAAGGAGGCGTTCACTGCACAGGTTGAGCGTTCGGATGCATGTGCAGTACCTGCGGCTAGCGTAGTTATGGAGCATGTGGTAGCTTGGGAGATTGCAAAAGCTTTGCTAGAAAAATTCGGCGGGGATTCGATTGAAGAGATTCGTGCGAATATTGCATCCTACGAAGAACAATTGGGGCGGTACTAAAATGAGTACGCTGACGGTACAGCTTGGCGAACGTTCTTATCCTATTCATATTGGACGAGGACTGCTATATCGAGCGGGAGAGTTGTTGAAGGAACGAGGAATTGCGCAAAAAAGCCCGTTGTTGATTGTTTCTGACGAAAATGTAGCGGGATTCTACTTGGCAACATTGGAGAGCAATCTTCAGGCATCTGGCTACAAGACAGTGTCCTTTGTCGTTAAGCCAGGTGAAACCTCCAAGTCGCTTGCTGTATTTGAGCAGGTCATAACAGCAGCCATTGAGGGCGGCTTGGATCGCAATTCAGCCGTTATTGCACTTGGGGGTGGTGTCGTGGGTGATTTGGCTGGATTTGTGGCAGCTTCTTATATGAGAGGTGTCAAGTTTGTACAGATCCCCACTACGATTCTGGCCCATGACAGTAGCGTGGGCGGTAAGGTCGGCATCAACCATCTTTTGGCGAAGAATATGATAGGAGCTTTCCATCAACCGGAACTTGTATTGTATGACGTAGATACGTTGTCTACACTGCCTCCTCGTGAGGTATCTGCGGGGCTTGCTGAAATGATCAAGCACGGCTTGATCTGGGATGCTAATTTCGCCCAGTGGTGCCGTGACCATGCGACTGATTTGCTTGCACTGGATGCGACAGCTCTGGAGTACGGTCTGGAAAAGGGATGTTCCATTAAAGCCGAAGTGGTGTCACGCGATGAACGAGAACATGATTTGCGCGCTATTTTAAACCTAGGTCATACGATTGGTCATGCGATTGAAGCTATTGCGGGATATGGTGAGTTTTTACACGGGGAAGCCATTTCGATTGGAATGGTCGGCTCCGCACTTTTGGGCGTGAAGCTGGGGGCAGATCCTTCTTTGGTAGATGCAACGAAGGATATGTTGTCTTCACTACGGCTACCGACCTCCCTTCCGTCACATCTCGATACAGATCGGCTACTGGACGCGATGATGCATGACAAAAAGTTCAAAGAAGGCAGCATTACTTTTGTCGTCCCACGTAGCATCGGGCACGTGGAGGTTGTGAAGGATATTTCCGTCTCTTACATCCGAAGAGTTATTGAACAGTTAAAAGAGGGGGTGTAACGATGTACAATCGTGGAATTCGTGGCGCGACGACCGTAGCGAATAATGAAGAAAATGAAATTTTGGAAGCAACAAGCCAACTACTGGAGGAAATTGTATCCTACAATGAAATTCAGCCAGAGGATATTAGTAACGTATGGGTTACGGTGACCCATGACCTGGATACTGCCTTTCCAGCCAAGGCCATTCGTCAGCTTGATGGCTGGGATATGGTTCCGCTCATGTGTTCATTAGAAATTCCTGTGGCAGGCAGTTTACCCAAGTGCATCCGTTTGATGGTACAGGTGAACACTGATAAATCCCAGCGTGAAATTAAACATGTATATTTGAACGGAGCGCAGGCGTTAAGACCGGATCTGGCTTCCCAAGGGAAATAAGCGCCCGGTTTTAAAGTTGGTGGTTGCCAAAGTAACATCCCATGAGATATAGTGTGTGTAGCAGAGTTAAGTAGAGTAGAGTTAGCCAGAGACAGAGTTGAGATGAGAAGAGTGCAGCCTTAGCCAATTCCATATGAGATTACAGAGATCGGCAGTAGCGGGTGAGCTTTTGTCTATGAAGAGATAATCTTCTACAGAGAAGCTTATTTGAGGCAACCTGCGCGGTTATACCAAAGGGATGAGTGTATACTTATCTATTTGCTGTAGTCATTTTACATATGGAGCATTCTTATAATTTCAATAACTGACAGCCTCTACCTTACCGGTAGAGGCTTTTTTACGATTATAGAATTTATAAAATTTTCAGCGGAGCTGAACAATTCTATAATCGCAAGAAAAACTTCCGCTACACGCGGTCTGGCCTCCGTGAAGGTACGTCGATAGACGTTTTTCTTATATTCTCTCCTTTGGTTCTGCGCCAATTTGGAAAGGAAGTGATCTCATGTTAACGCCGCATGTGGAGCAAGTGATAACGATGGCGAGTGAATTTAACCTGATTCCTGTGTACAAAAAAGTGCTGGCTGATATGGAGACGCCGATTCGGATTTTCCGTCGGTATGCCGAGCGGGACCATGCCTTTCTGCTAGAGAGTGTAGAGGGAGGCGAGCAGTGGGCGCGACATTCGTTCATCGGTACAGACCCGTTTCTAATGGTCTCGGGTAAAAAAGGACGTTTGATATTGGAACAACACGGTAAACGGCAAATATTAAACGACAAGCCGATTGAAGCGCTCAAAGCATTGCTACGTAAATACCGCAGTCCGAAACTGAAAGAAATGCCTCCATTTACAGGCGGGGCTATCGGATTTTTTGGATATGACCTGCTTCAATACTATGAAAAGCTGCCAGAGCACTCGGTAGATGATTTGAATATGGATGATATTCGTTTTATGTTCTGCGATCAAGTCATTGTCTTTGATCATGTGAAACAGCAAATTTTGCTGGTTGGCAATGTTCATGTAGGCGAAGGGTTCCGCGATGAGGACATTCGAGCTGCTTATGCTGATGTGGAGCGCAAGTTGGAGGAAACGGCACAGTATCTGCGCAAGCAGCCTCAGCCTGAGCGATTAGGATCGGCCTCCATTCCAGATGATGTGGAACTGGGTGAGATTCAATCCAATGTGACGAAGGAACAGTTTATATCAAACGTAGAGCAGGCGAAGGAGTATATCCGCTCCGGTGATATTTTTCAGGTTGTACTATCCCAGCGTTTTCACATTGATACAGAGGCCTCTCCTTTACAGGTATACCGCGTGCTGCGCACGATGAACCCGTCGCCATATATGTATTATTTGAAAATGGATGACGAGATCATCGTAGGCACTTCGCCTGAGGCACTCGTCAAGGTGGAAAACGGCCGGGTAGAAACCCGTCCTATTGCAGGAACGAGACCGCGTGGGGTAACGGAGACAGAAGATGCGGCACTTGCTGAAGAACTGTTAAACGACGAAAAAGAGCGTGCAGAACATCTGATGCTGGTCGATTTGGGAAGAAATGATTTGGGCCGTGTATCACAGTTTGGCACAGTCAAATGCGATACGTTTATGGAGATTGAACGCTATTCCCATGTCATGCACATTGTATCCAATGTGTCAGGTGAGCTACGTGAGGACAAAGATTTCTTCGATGCTTTCCTGTCTTGTCTGCCAGCCGGTACCGTATCAGGGGCACCAAAGCTGCGGGCCATGGAGATTATTGCTGAGTTGGAGCGGGAAGCACGTGGACCCTATGCAGGGGCGATTGGATATTTGGGCTTCTCGGGCAATATGGACGCTTGCATTACGATTCGCACAATTGTGTTTAAAAAGAACCGGGCTTATGTCCAGGCAGGCGCTGGAATTGTGTGGGACTCAGTTCCGGAAAGCGAGTATCAGGAGACGGTGAACAAAGCAAAGGCATTGCTGAAGGCAATCCGCACGGCAGAAGTGATGTTCCCGGCAACGACACAGCCCTATAACAGCGTCATCAACCAGGATTATTTGTACACTCCGTAACACGCAAAAATCTGATTTTGAGGAGGAGACGACAATGGAACGACATGACATGATGCAAGTGGGGTTAAGCCGGATCATGGAGGGACAGCATCTTTCGCGTACGGAGGCCCGTAGCGTAATGGAACAGATTATGAGTGGAAGTGCTACACAGGCGCAAATTGGCGGGCTGCTGACGGCTCTTCGCCTCAAAGGGGAAACGGTAGATGAAATCACTGGTTTTGCCGAGGCTATGCGTAGCTACGCTAGTCCAGTGCAAGCTGAAGAAGGCAACGGTCGTCTGCTGGACACATGTGGTACTGGAGGTTCGGGGATTCACAAGTTTAATATTTCCACGATATCCGCAATCATCGCAGCTTCGGTGTCTGTACGGGTAGCAAAGCATGGCAACCGTTCTGCAAGTGGCCGTGCCGGGAGCGCTGATGTCCTGGAGGCATTGGGAGTCAACATTCATTTGACGAGTGATCAGGCTAGGTCATGTCTGGACCGAATCGGCATCTGCTTTTTATTCGCACAGCTGTATCATCCGTCTATGAAGCATGCCGCCGCGCCGCGCCGCGAGCTGGGTGTGCGGACGGTATTCAATATGCTGGGTCCATTGACGAATCCGGCTGGTGCGGATCGGCAGTTGTTGGGCATTTATGACGCCAGCAAAACGGAAGTCATTGCCGAGGTATTGAACCGGCTAGGCTCCAAACGGGCCATGGTTGTCAGTAGTCTGGATGGACTAGATGAAATTAGCATTTCAGCTGCGACACGAGTATCCGAGCTAAGGGACGGCAAGGTTCACACGTTCGAGCTTCATCCGTCGGATTTGGGCTTGCAGACGCATTCTCTTGATCAGGTGCTGGGCGGTGACGCACAGGTTAACGCAGATATCATACGACGAATTTTAAACGGAGAGCATGGAGCTTATCGGGATGTTGTGTTAGCGAATGCAGGAGCGTGCATTTATGTATCAGGCACAGCAGCTACCTTGACGGACGGAGTAGCACGAGCGGCCGAAGCCATTGACTCTGGACGGGCACTTTCCAAGCTGGACCAATTAATACAGGCAACGGGGGAATATCAATATGTATCTTGATAAAATTGTGGTGACGAAGCGACAAGAAGTGGAGCAGCTTAAGGAGCATTTTCAAATAAGTAAAGCTGAACGATTAATTGCTGATTTACCTGCGACGAGAGGATTCGAAAATGCGATCGCGAGCGGACGCAACCGTCCGCTCGGACTGATTGCTGAGGTGAAGAAGGCTTCCCCATCCAAAGGGCTGATTCGACCGGATTTCCATCCGGTGGACATTGCACGTGCATATGAGGGAGCAGGAGCGGATTGCATTTCTGTACTGACAGATGTGACGTATTTTCAGGGAAGTCCTGAATATTTACAGCAGATTCGCGATCAGGTGAAGATTCCGCTGTTGCGAAAGGATTTTATCATTGATGAACGGCAAATATATGAAGCTCGTTTGCTGGGAGCGGATGCGGTGCTGTTGATTGCCGCTATACTGGAACGGCGTGTATTAGGGTCCTTTTTACAAATCGCCAAGAACCTTGGGCTGGACGCATTGGTAGAGGTGCATGACAGTGAGGAGCTTAAAGCGGTGCTGGAGCTGGGGACAGCAACCTTGATTGGCGTAAATAACCGAAATCTGCGAACATTCGAGACTCGTCTCCAGACGACGGAGGAGCTGATCTCACTAATTCCTAAAGGGATTACGTTCATCAGTGAGAGCGGAATTGCTGGACCGGAAGATGTAAAGTATCTGCATTCGGTGGGTGCACACGGCATCCTGGTAGGGGAGCATCTGATGCGCAAGGAAGATGTGGGACAGGCTGTAACCGAATTGATGGACGGGATTAAAGTATGAACAAAACGGGCGTAAAAATTTGTGGACTTCAAAGCGTTGAAGTGCTAAAATCTATGGTAAACTTACCGGTCGATTATATAGGTTTTGTGTTTGCCGACAGCAAGCGCCGGATTGACGGCGTACAGGCTGGAGAGCTGCTTCGCGTATTGGATGAATGGACCTCAGGCAGCAGACCGCGCAGCGTGGGCGTATTTGTGAACCCTGGTGATGCACTGTTAAATGATGTGATGGAGAAAGCACCCTTGGATGTCATACAGCTGCATGGACAGGAGAGTCCAGAGCGCTGTCGGGAAATCAGGGAGTATTTTGGTATACAGGTATTCAAGGCATGGTCTGTGGACAGTCAAGGACAGAGAGAACGCTCGGCGGACGAATTGGATGCCTATGTCGGAACAATTGATGCTTTACTGCTCGATACATACGATCCCCTGTATGGTGGCGGTTCTGGAAAAACGTTTGCGTGGGATCGAATTCCTGCCTATCAGGCTTGGACCCATCAACATGGAATTCCTTTGTTTGTAGCCGGCGGGCTGACTGCTGATAATGCGGAAAAGCTGGTTCATGAGTATCATCCCGAAGGGCTGGATGTATCCAGCGGTGTAGAGACGAACGGAGTCAAGGACATTGCAAAAATCACAGCATTCGTAGAAAGGGTGAAGCAGGCATGACACAATTACCTGATAACAACGGACGTTTTGGAACATTTGGAGGACGTTTTGTACCGGAAACGTTGATGAACGCACTGATTGAATTGGAGGAATCCTACCGTAAGTACGCGGATGATCCCGAGTTTAAAGCAGAGTTGAACGGGCTCCTGAAAGACTATTCTGGTCGGGAAACCCCGCTTTATCATGCGGAACGTCTGAGCCAGCATTTGGGCGGGGCTAAAATTTACTTGAAGCGCGAAGATTTAAACCATACTGGCGCCCACAAAATCAATAATGCATTAGCTCAGGGATTGCTGGCGAAGCGTATGGGTAAACAGAAGGTTATTGCTGAAACAGGCGCAGGACAACATGGTGTCGCGACAGCAACTGTGGCTGCGTTGCTCGGATTGGAATGCAAGGTGTTTATGGGCGAAGAGGATACTGTGCGCCAGCAGTTGAACGTTTTTCGGATGCAGCTTTTGGGTGCAGAGGTCATTCCAGTGACATCGGGTACACGTACACTTAAGGATGCTGGTAATGAAGCCTTGCGTTACTGGGTCAGCCATGTCCATGATACGTTTTATATTTTGGGTTCAGCTGTCGGCCCGCATCCATATCCAATGATGGTGCGGGACTTCCAACGTGTGATTGGTGATGAAACGCGTCGCCAGATCCTAGAGAAGGAAGGCAGATTGCCGGATGTCATCGTGGCAGCGATCGGTGGCGGAAGCAATGCCATCGGCATGTTTTATCCTTTTATTGAGGATCAGGGTGTCGCTTTGATTGGCGTGGAGGCCGCTGGAAAAGGTGTCGAAACAGAATTCCATGCAGCTACGATGACCAAGGGAACACAAGGGGTCTTCCAAGGCTCTATGAGTTATCTGCTTCAGGATGAGTACGGACAAGTGCAACCTGCGCATTCCATCTCGGCTGGACTGGATTATCCAGGTGTTGGACCGGAGCATTCATACCTGAAAGATATTGAGCGGGCCAAATATGTTCCGATCACGGATCAGGAAGCGCTGGATGCGCTTCAGCTCCTCTGCCGTACCGAAGGAATACTTCCTGCATTAGAGTCGGCACATGCAGTTGCGCAGGTTGTCAAGCTGGCACCCACGTTGACGGCAGATGATATTATCGTTATTTGTTTGTCTGGACGCGGGGATAAAGATGTGGACTCCATTATCAAGTATTTGGGAGGAAATCCGTCATGAATTTAATTGATCAGGCGTTTGATCGCCTTAAAAATGAAGGCAAAACGGCATTAATTCCTTTTCTGACGGTAGGCGACCCGGATGTGGATACGACGATAGAGATCATTCGGCAGTTAGAGTCGGCCGGAGCTGACATATTGGAACTGGGTGTACCCTATTCCGACCCGCTGGCTGATGGACCTGTAATTCAGCGCGCGTCTGAGCGTGCACTGAAACGGCAAATTTCCATCCGCACGTGCATGGAGACAGCTTCTCTGGCTAGGGCGGCAGGTTCAAGCCTGCCTTTTATTCTGTTCACGTATTATAACCCTGTATTACAGATGGGGATGGATGCTTTCTTTGCAGGCTTGCAGGAGCACGGTATCAGCGGTCTTATTATTCCGGACCTTCCGCTTGAGGAAGCGGAGGAGCTGGGAGGACGGGCAGCTGAGGTGGGTGTGCATCTGATTCCTCTGGTGGCTCCAACGTCTGAACAGCGGATCGAGCGAATTGTCCGTCAGGCACGTGGATTTGTATACTGTGTATCCTCGCTGGGTGTAACTGGGGAAAGAGCTTCCTTTTTTGAAGGTATAGAGGGCTTTATCGCGCAGGTCAAACGGCATACGGATATTCCGGTAGCGGTGGGCTTCGGGATCTCTACTCAGGTGCAGGTAACCCGTTTCTCAAATATTTGCGATGGTGTTGTAGTTGGTAGTGCTATTGTACGTCAGGTAGAGGAGGCCATTCCACTACTGAATGATTCTGCACGCAGGCAAGAAGGTCTTTTGCAAATTCATAATTTTGTGGCACAATTAAAGCAATAATGGGTGTCAAAATATAAAGTAGTAAATATAGTTCTGATTGGATAGAGGAGGTAGGGGCATGCAACCTAAACCGCATATTGTACATTTGCCAGTATATCAGCCCGGTAAACCGATTGAAGACGTAAAACGTGAGCTGGGACTCGATGAAGTCATCAAGCTCGCCTCGAATGAGAATCCGTATGGTAGCTCTCCTAAAGTATTGCAGGCCATTCAACAGGAGTTTGCTAACATTAGTGTATATCCTGACGGAAGTGCGGTAGCTTTGACACAGGCATTAGCTAAACGGACGGGTTTAAAAGAGGATCAGTTTATCTATGGCTGCGGATCTGACGAAATTATTGCGTTGATTACGCGTGCTTTCCTCCTTCCTGGGGAAGAAAGCATTATGGCCGATCAGACATTTTCCGTGTATAAAAGTAACGTGGAAATTGAGGGAGCGGTTGCAGTTGAGGTGCCTTTGCGTGACGGTGTACATGATTTGGATGCTATGCTGTCCCACATCAATGACCGTACAAAAATTATTTGGATCTGTAATCCAAATAATCCGACGGGCACGATTGTACCCGAAGCGGAGCTGATTTCGTTTTTGAACCAAGTACCAAAGCATATCATGGTTGTGCTGGATGAAGCTTACGCCGAGTTTGTGACGGATCGTTCTTATCCCGACGGCATTCGTTTGTTGCCAGTGTATGAAAATCTGGTTGTACTTCGCACCTTCTCCAAAATCTATGGCCTTGCTTCGCTACGCATTGGTTATGGTATGGGAGCTGAGTCAATTATTCGCTTGATAAATCAGGTTCGTGAACCGTTTAATACTTCACGGGTAGCACAGGCTGCGGCTATTGCTGCTTTGGAAGATCAGGAATTTGTTCAAGAATGCCGGGATCGTAATGCAGAGGGCAGAGCTTATTTGCAAAATGAGCTGAAGCGTCTGGGATTGGAGTCTTTCCCAGCACATGGTAATTTTATTATGCTGGATGTACGTCGTCCATCCGGTGAGGTATTCCAGGAGTTGCTTCGTAAAGGTGTGATTATTCGCGCAGGTCATCACAAATATCCGACATATATTAGAGTGTCCGTTGGATCACAACCGCAAAATGAGTTGTTTATTCGTGCGCTGGAACAGGTCCTGGGGGCGGAAGCGGCGAAAGTACGCCTATAATTTCCGCAGATGGGATTTGATAATTGATGAAGATTGCCATTTTCGGCGTGGGACTGATAGGTGGGTCCCTCGCACTTTGTTTTAAAGGGAAGCCGGATATTTCGGTTGTCGGCCATGCCCATCTCCCTGAACTGATGGAACCGATGTTAAGCCGTGGTGTCGTGGACACCGCGACTCTTTCGGTTGAAGAAGCGGCAGAGGATGCCGATTTTATTTTTTTATGCGTACCTGTGGGCTTATTGGAGTATTATCTCGAACTGTTAAGCAGGCTACCGCTTAAAGCGGGTTGTATTATCACCGATGTAGGCAGCACGAAATCGGCAATTGCCAAAAAAGCATCAGAAATTTCTTTGCGCAATGCTTACTTTATCGGTGGTCATCCGATGGCTGGTTCGGAGCGTTCCGGTGTAAAGGCTGCTTCCGCGTTGCTGTTTGAAAATGCATATTATGTGCTTTCCCCGGCAGAGGGTGTGCCTGAGGAAGCATACTGCTCGCTGGAACGTTTATTAAAATATACTAATGCTCATGTTGTGCGTGTCGAACCAGCTATGCACGATGACATTGTCGGTGCGATTAGCCATCTTCCGCACATTATTGCAGCAGCGCTGGTGAATCAGGTGCGAAAGCACAATGATGAAAATCCGTTGTACCGTACATTGGCTGCCGGTGGGTTCCGTGATATTACACGGATAGCCTCTAGTGATCCGGTTGTGTGGCGGGACATCTTACTGAGCAATCGTGAAGTTTTACTAGGTCTGTTGGAAGAATGGAACGGACAGATTGAGCGTTTTACCCATTTACTGAGAATACAAGACGGTGAGGGAATCGCTGACGAGTTTTTAACAGCTGGGCACTTCCGCAGTGAACTGCCAGAGCGTCGTAAAGGAGTCATCGTCTCTACGTTTGATCTGTATATTGATGTACCGGATACCCCAGGGATTATCGGGCGAATTGCTATGGAACTGGGGAATCACAGCATTAATCTGAGCAATATGCAAATCATCGAAAGCCGGGAGGATGTCCCAGGCATCATGCGGCTTTCCTTCCGTCAAGAGCAGGATTGGGAGCGTGCCAAGACACTGCTGGATTCGATGGGCTATAAAGTGGTGGTATAAAGGGTGAAGAAAGTATGAGTGTTCGTTAAAGGAGGGACTGCGCTCCGCGATTCATTTGATCTTACGATCGCTGTTGTCTGCGGATTTTCTGAATATATGTACAAAGGGGAAAATCCCGCAGGCAAAGGCGAGTGCTCCGCTTCTCCAGATTCAAATGAACCTCTACGCTATGGACCGCCTTAAAAGCACCACACTTTCTGGGAGTGAAGTAGTAAGAAAAGATCTAAAGCGGGTGAAGGTTCTCTTCGCTCGCTTTTTTGTTACTTGAAGAGGTAGTGGAGCTACGCGTTATTTTGTAATTACTATCTTTCTATACATACCGTTGAACATTATAGGTGCATCCTCTTTGATCCGCAGTTTTGTTTTTTGGGTTTCAAACAGTTCTTCAAAATTCAACCCTATATCGGTTCCTAACACCTTAATAACGGGCCTTATCGTTTTTTTGAATAATGAGGGCTTTTTTCCTTTAGGAGAAAACTTATCGAAAATAATAATTTCCCCGTCTTTTTTCAAAACCCGCACCATCTCATCGAAGCATTTATTTGCGTTAGGTACTACTGAGAGAATTAAACTTCCTACTACTATATCAAATTGCTCATCCATAAAATTCATTTGTTGAGCATCCATTTCCAAGAATTTTATGGATTTTTTTGGCAAATTTATCTTTTGCTTTGTTAAGCATTTCAGGTGAATAATCTATGGCAGTAATATCCAGCCCGTAGTGATTTATTAATTCTAAATCTGCTCCAGTTCCTACACCTACAAAAAGTATTTTTTGCTCGCTATTAAATGACTTTTCTTGAAATATGATCTTTCTAGAATTGAGGAAGCTACCTGAATTGAAAAAGTTATCATAAATTGGAGACCAAATCTTATATACAGCCTTGTTCCACTTATTATTCATTTCCTGCCCCCTATCTATTGAAAAAATTAATTATATAATAATGTGTTTTAATAGGACAACCAAATAATTGGTGAAATATTGATGTATTTTATCAACCCACATATGGGGTAGGTGAGTAAGGTAAAGAGGAGTATTGGAAAACAAAAAAAAGACCACCCGGGTAAAGCCCCGGGTGGTAGCTACTTTTAGTGAAGTAGCTGAGTAGGATAGGAGTGGAGAGAAACCATACTGTACTTTTATTATATGTATACGTTTTCATTTTGTCAATATTTTTTTAAAGCGTTTTCTTTTTTTGTGTAATTATCCTTATTGGTTTATTTGATGGCACGCTTTCAGTAGGTTTGTCATTTAATCTTGAAAAAATTTAAAATCCATTGAAAAGCTGTATAAATGAATTAGTTGCCAGCGTTAGGGAGGCATTGATGGAAATCGTGGGGATTTTGGACTTTTTTACTGGCGGTCATTTTGTGGTACAATGGGTAAGTCCATTTTGTGGTACAATGGGTAAGTCCATTTTGGACGTTGAATATTGTTGGGGATAGCACCGTTAATGTTGGCACTACATAGGGTAAGAAAATAACAAATGTTCCCATGATGCTGTTTCATCCATTTGCGCAGAGGGCGCAACTTTTTTTGACCTGTTCGGTATATATAGACAGAATCGAACGGGAAAACAGCACATGTATGGGCGAGGAGGGTCTCACTCGGATGATGACAGATTCCCAGATGATTCAGGAAATCAAACAAGGTAATGTTGAGGTTTATTCAGAATTAATGAGGCGTCACCAACGTAAAATTTTAGCTTTTGTTTATCATATGCTGAAAAGTTCGAACCTGGAAATGATTGCTGAGGACTTATGCTCGGAGACGTTTTACAAAGCGTATCGGAGCCTGCACTCTTTTCGCGAGGTAGACGCATCGTTCTCCACTTGGTTATATACAATTGCACGCAATACGGTGCTAAGTGAGCTTCGCAAGCACCGTAGCGGTCAGGTTCCATTGGAGGAGAGCGGTTATGTACCGGTAGCTCCATCGGATGTAATTCCGGAGCAGGCTGTCCTTCGCGGTGAGAAGGTAGAGATGGTTCGTGAAGCGATCAATAGATTGCCTGAGAAGCAGCGATCTGCGCTGATTTTGCGTGAATATGAGCAATTAGATTATCAGGAGATTGCGACTATTTTAGGACAGACCGTCAGTGCGGTGAAGTCGTTGCTTTTCCGGGCAAGAACCAGTGTGAAGACGCAGTTGGAGCCTTATTTTTTGAGCCTCTCTATGAGGAAAACGAAGGGATGAGCAGCCAATGAAATCCAGGGACACTGAGGATTTGTTCGCTACAGGCAAAAATGTATCGAAACAAGACTCGGAGCGCAGACGGGCCAAAAGCTCGTCTGCTGGGTGGGAACATGGTTCGGAAGAAAAAGAGTGGGATTTGTCAAAAGAAAATCGATCCGCTATTCGTGATATTTCCTTTGAAATAACAGATGATAAGCTAGAGGCCATGAATCGCAGAGTCATGGATCGAATTTATGAAGAATCACCGTGGCTTGTTCCGGGTGAGCATCGACGTGCGCGTGTGAACCCAGCAGCCCGTAAGTATATGTCTGTATGGATCGCTGGCTTCTTGGCCGTATTTTTATGCAGCTTTTTGTTTTTGAACTGGAATGGAAGCTCCTCTAAGGAAAATCCCCCTCAAGCAGCTCCTGTCATGGATACGGGTATTTTACCGACAGGCCTGTTGGAAACTACAAGTACATCTCCACAATATCAATACCACATTAAAGATGTGAATAGTGGCATTATGGACCCGCTGGTTGCTAGCATTGTTCCTACTTATCCGCAATACTGGATGCTGTTGTCTGTATTGGCACTTGCGCTTGCTTTATTTTCTCTGGGCTGGATCCATCGGACGAGAAGGGTCAGAAGTTAGCAGGACAGCTGGACTCCAATATGAATTCATAACAATGCCTGAATAACAAAACAGCGGAGGAAAAGACACGATGCTTATTGGCTTGATCAGACATGGATTGACGGATTGGAATGCGGTAGGGAAAATCCAGGGCCACAGTGATATTCCGTTAAATGAGGAAGGACGCCAGCAGGCACGCTTGCTTGCAGAACGATTAAAGAGAGAGTCTTATCATTGGGACGGGCTTATTACAAGTAGTCTCTCCAGAGCGAAAGAGACCGGGGAGATTATTGCTTCTGCTCTGCATCTTCCGTTGCTAGAATCTGATGATCGACTAAGAGAACGTGCTTATGGTCAGGTCGAGGGCATGACACAGGCCGAGCGTGAAGAGAAGTGGGGAGTCGACTGGCATCTGCTGGATCTAGGGCAGGAAAGCGATGCGGATCTTCAGCTTCGCGGGCTAGGTTTTATGGAGGCCATTTGGACGGAAAATCGGGACAAGAATCTGCTGGTCGTTTCCCACGGCGGTTTTTTGGCTAATTTGTATAAGGCTCTGTATCAGGAAAAATTCACGGAACGAATCGGCAATTTGTCACTTAGTATACTTCAGCGTGAGGATATGGATTGGGCACCACTTTTGTATAATTGCACGAAGCATTTGCAAGAGAAAAGTGACTGTAACTCAAAAAGTTAGTAAAAGACCACGGCTTCTACTCATCGTAGAAGTCGTGGTCTTTTTTGTTTTTTAATTATACCTTTGCAAAAAAAGAGGTTTAGAGTTTGAACAATCCGTCAAAGCTGTGGGTACAACAGGTAAGAATCAATTCCGGATGACAGTCCAGTGACGAGGCGATGGAACAATGAATCTGGCGGATATGCTGACATTTGCGGATATTGTGCATTTGAACAGAATCGCGGTGTATTACGATTGTGACTGTAAACCTAATTCCAAGCATGAGTTGATCCAGGGGATTTTGACGAAGCTCGGCAGCAGTAGTTTTTTTGAGGCGCAGGTCAAGGAGCTGAGGTTGTCAGAGGTAAGGTTTTTGAACGCACTGCTGTTCGATGACCGACCGTATTTCAGCATGGAGGAATTGATTGCAATAGCCAAACAGTCTGTTGAGGAGGACGAAAATCCTGGTGAGCGGCCAAGAGATATTGTGACCCGTCTGCGTTCTAGTGGCTGGTTGTTCAACGGTTCGACGCACAACACGAGGTATTTGTTCCAAATTCCGTTGGATATGAAGGAGCGCTTTCGACGTGTTATGGTACATGACTTCCAAAGCGGAATGACACGGGTAAGCGAACCGTCATCGTACCGGGATGAAGGGCATCTACTGGCAGAGGATTTACGGCTTTTCCTTCAATACATGGGGCAGCATGAGGTCCCGCTAAATCCCGAGGGGGCTTGGTATCGTCGCAATCAGCAGCAGCTGATGGAGCATTTGCACATTGCGGAGCCGCTTTTGGGTAAGGGAGGATGGCGTTTCGGGTATGGTTCCTCTTTTAAGTTTTATCCAGACCGAATGGCCCTACTGTATGATTATGCCCGTCACTCCAAGTACATCGAGGAGAAAGGGGACCAGGTTGTGCTGACAGCAAAGGGAGAAGCGCATCAGGAGCATACAATTGAGGAAGAAATGATACAGCTATTCAGGTTTTGGTTAAGACTGTATAAAGGAGCCGTTCCTAATTTGCTTTCTCTAGTCTACTGGATTGGAGAATGTGCCAGGCCGTGGACGTCCTCAGAGTCGCTTTTTGTACATATCGGCCCACTGATTCGACCGTTTTACTATGATACGCCCCGTTCGGTCTTTGATCAGAGAATTATACGAATGATGCTTCACTTGGGTATGCTTCGTCAGGGTGAACATCCGACGGGATCCTCTGTACAGATGACGGCCTGGGGGCTGAAGTTGGCGGGAGAGTGCCGCATTGGGCGGAAGGACTCGGGTATACGGCTCCATTGACAAGCAACACACATGTTGATAGAATTTCACCCAAAAAGAGAGGGTGAAGTTGATGCTGATTCACTATACCGGAAACATGCCACAGCTCCATTCATCTGTCTATGTGGCAGAAGGAGCAAAAATTGTCGGAAAAGTAACGATCGGCCAAGATTCCTCTGTATGGTTTAATGCCGTACTGCGCGGAGATATGGCGCCTATCATCATCGGTGAACGCTGCAATATTCAGGACGGTGTCGTGGGACATGTGAACACGGATCAGCCCCTGTTGCTGGCGGATGACATTTCGATAGGTCATGCTGCAATAATCCACGGTTGTACGGTAGGCAAAGGCACTTTAATCGGTATGGGGGCCATTGTACTCAACGGAGCGGAGCTTGGTGAATATGCTTTAATAGGAGCAGGGTCGGTCGTTACGGAAAATACCAAAATACCACCCTATACTCTTTCTCTCGGTACACCTGCCAAAGTGGTGCGCGAATTGACAGATGCAGATTTGCAGCGGATGTCACGAACGGCACTCAGCTATGTGGCGAAAGGAAAAGAATATAGGATCTCTTAAACTCATGTTGGAGGTGCATCCTATGGATAAAATGAAGGTTACTTATGAAGTAATGTTGGGCCTGTCTGCTGAAATGGTTTTGGACGAGGCATTACGTAAACACCGGAGTGAAAAACTCTACAAGGATATTGATGAGGCGCTAGCCTCCGGAGATGAAGTAGCTTTTCGTCATCTTACGGATGAGCTGAAAGCAATGAGTTAGAATAATCTTAGGAACCCTAAGTTGGATTTCAGACCAATTGTTAGTTCGAGATTATAATCATCAAACCTGACTGTAGCGGCGGTCAGGTTTTTTTGGTACGCTTGGATATGATATAGTTTTTGTAGGATGGGCCTGTACAAGGCAACCGTCGTATGAACGGAGGATGAAGGGCGTGTCGTTATCTTATTTGTGGAGCCGGTCGTTCTTGACGAGCCGGCCTTTTTTGTGGCTGCTGTTCTGGTGTAATCTGGTAGGAACAGTGTATGGGTACATATGGTATGGGGGGCAGTTGGAATATACTCTAAATTATCATCCGATGTGGCAGATTGTATTTGTGCCTGATAGTCCGACGGCGAGTCTGTTTTTTACGATCTCTATAGCATTTTTGCTCTATTCTCCGCGTCTCAAGAGCTTGAAGGTCATTCGACAGATCATGGAGGCGTTGGCTGTTGTCACGAGTGTAAAATATGGCATATGGGCTTCAGCTATTATTTTTTGGGGAGTTGCGCAGGGGGGACATATGATATGGCAGGATTGGATGCTGGTGGCATCTCACACGGCAATGGCGGTCGAAGCGTTACTGTTCGTGCGTTTTTTCACCTGCAAATGGACTGCTTTATGCCTAGCCGCACTCTGGACATTGTTAAATGATACGATGGATTATACATTTGGTATATATCCGTATCTTCCAAAGACGCTAACGGATAATGTACCGCAAGTGCGTGCGTTTACCTATATGCTAACCCTTGTCAGTATCGTAGCAGCATGGCTTGCCATGTTTGCGCGCAATCGAATGGAAGTAAAAGTGGAGAAATAGAGATGAACATCGTTATAAATCAAAAGGAATATATTTAAAAAAGGAATCCGTGATGATCATAAAATAAGAAAGAGCTTTAATCTTTTTGCTACACAAAGTTTTGGTTTTGATTTTGAAGTAAGTTCTAGTCCCGGTAACCTTGCCATACAGTAAGGTGAGGAGGGATGTCCCATGATTAGGGGTCAGACGTTTCAAATTACGATACGTATTGTTTCGAGTGTTGTATTATCTATGGTCCTGCTGCTGTCCGTCTGCGTCCCTCCAGGTGTGGCAGAAGCACGTGATCAATCAAAACCCATAGGAAATACAAAAGAAATTGAGGAACTGGACCATGCAGCTGCGATACTGTATCGGGATGTGATGGACGGGAACATTGAAAAAGCGCACGCGGATGTAGCCGAGGTGAGTCGATGGTTTGGCACCGGCCAGGTGCAGGCAGCGTTATCTGTAGAGGCCATTCATGCTTTGTCCGGCAGCATCCTTGAGGTCCAGCAAGCTACACAGTCCGTCCAAGCATCACCAGATGAGTGGGTGAAGGCTGCGGCCAATTTACGACTTGCGACAGATGCGCTTGCACATCCGCGTCAGCCCTTATGGCAGCAGTATTATAAGATTTTAAAAGAAGATGTTAGCGGCTTGAACAGCCAGTTTGCTAAAGGTAACATGAAGGGTTTCAAAGCTGGAGCCGCGGTGCTGGAGGACCATTATGAGACGATCCGTACAGCAGCATTGATTCATGGCAGAACAAGTGAGGTTGTCCGGGCTGATTCATGGATTTCCTACGTCAAAGGATTGGGGGATCAGCAACATGCAGATGCCTCAGCCATTAGAGGGGCGTTGGATCAGGGAAATCCGACGTTTAATGCCTTGTTTGGACGTGAAAAAGACGCCACTGCACTGGCGCCATTTATCCCACGTGAAAGTGAGCGCCGGGCAGAATTGGCAATCGGCATGATTGTTCTGCTGGCGCTGGTCTATGCAGGTTATCGTAAATATCGAGCTGGTTTCTCTGGATAACGATGCAAATTCGAACATTCGCGTCGTTGGCTGCTGAGCCATCCATATAGATTAGCCCATCGCCCGGATTTCCGGGCTATTCCTCTTTGAACCCCTCTCCATGTACATCATGCACATCCTGTATGATAATAAACGCCCGTGGATCAACCGATTTAACAATTTGGTGCAAACGTCGTATTTCCTGACGAGGCACGACACAATAGGCAACATGCTTGGCCTGCTTGGAAAATGCACCTACAGCCGGAATAATAGTAACTCCGCGATCCATGTCTCTAATAATAATATCCGCAATGTCCATCGTGTGGTCGCTGATAATCATAAAGGCTCTGGCGGAATAGGCGCCTTCTTGTATAAAATCAATAATCTTGGACGCGATGAACACGGCGACTAATGTATATAGAATTTTTTCTTTTGGTATGTAAAGTAGTGAAGCACCGATAATGACGATATCAATGACCAGCATAATCCTTCCCATACTCCAGCCAAACTTCCGGTTTAGAATACGAGCGATTATATCCGAGCCGCCCGTGGTGCCGCCAAAGCGGAACACAATACCTAATCCGGCTCCAAGCGTAACCCCCGCATATAATGAAGAAAGTATAAAATCGTGTTCAGTTTGAAATGTTCCCATCCATCCGAGATGAATCATTTTTTCATACAACCACAGAAAAAAAGTGAGCGACCCAATACCTACCCCTGTATATAGAATTTGCTTGCCCCCAAGCATTTTCCATCCAATTAAAAATAAAGGAATGTTCAGAAGCAATGTGGAGAGAGAGGGTGAAATCGAAAAAGCATAATTGAGCAGCAGGGTGATCCCAGTAATACCACCTTCCATCAGTTTACTGGGTATAATAAAATAAAGCAGACCGAATGCATAGATGGCGGTCCCGAGCACAATGGGTAAAATCATTTTAAGCTGTTCCATGGACTTGGATATCTTCATATAATCCCTCGCAGTAGCAGTTTAAGGAAGAACGACTTCATGCTGATTTTGCTAATCGCAGCTCCTTATATGTAGTATACCTTTTTACGGTAGCTTTAAAAGACTGATGACAGTAAGTTGGGGTCATAAGTTCACAATTAAAAAAAAATTTGTTTTAAAATGTGCTTTACGATAACATATGAATAAACCTGCACATGGGGGGATTGCGTGTTTCATGGAAAAATCATTAGATGAAATTCAACGTGAGGTAGACCAGTATATATCTCAATTTAAGGAAGGGTATTTTAGCCCTTTAGCGATGTTGGCCCGGATGTCTGAGGAAGTCGGGGAACTGGCGAGGGAAGTCAATCACTCCTTTGGCGAGAAACCGAAAAAAACGGATGAGGCGGACAATTCCATTGAGCTGGAGCTGGGGGACATTTTGTTCATCACCATCTGCTTTGCGAACTCGCTAGGTATAAATTTGACCGAGGCACATGATAAGGTTATGCATAAATTTAACACACGTGATGCGAATCGTTGGACCAAAAAGGACACCGATTAGGCGCTTTGTACATATGCTGTACCAAACCGGTTACCCGGAGGTGCAGTGTCATGAAGGCGGAGGAATACGTTCAGAAAGCTTATCAGTGCATTTTGCAGAACGATTTTGAGCAGGCCGTGGAATGGTTTGAAAAAGCAATTTCAGCTCAGCCTGATCATGCGGAGCATTATTTCCGGTGCTCGGTTACCTATGCTCGTAGTGGTCGTTTGGAGCAGGCTCTCGCATATGCAGAGCATGCGGTTCGTCTCGCTCCACAGCAGGATGAATATGTTCTCCATCTACATGCGCAGGAAGCCAGGCAGCATACGGAGAAGGCCAGAAAAATGCTGGATGTCGACAGAGCTACGCCGCAGGTGCGTCAGGATGCGATCTTGTTACTGGAACGAGCAATAGCCCTCGATCCGTTATGTGGGGATGCTTTTTTGCTGCTCGCATTGATTTATGACGAAATGAATGAGTATAAGCTGGCTGTGCAGGCTGCTCGTGAGGCGGCTGCACTGTTTCCTCACAATGTGCAGCTTGCCAACCTCATGAAGAAGTTATGCCAGCAGATGAATGAACAGATCTAGCACAAATGGATGCATAAGGAGTTGTAGGGATATGTCAGAACCAATAAAAGTGGCTGTTGTAGGAGCAGCAGGGCGTATGGGCCGTGAAGTTGTCAAATTGGTTCTTCAAGATGAGGAACTACAGCTTGTGGCCGCAGTGAACAGAACACATGCCGGCAGTGATGCCGGCCTTCTCGTCGGACTACCGGAAGCGGGTATCGCTATTGTGGAGGATGTGGAGCAGGCATTACTGGATAGCCGAGCGGATGTCATGGTCGATTTTACGGGGCCGCGTTTTGCATATGCACATACAGAGCTTGCTATCAAGCATGGAGTTCGTCCGGTTATCGGAACAACAGGGTTTACTCCCGAACAGATTGATGAACTGGACAAGCAGTGTCGTGAGCAGCAAATTGGTGGTCTGATCGCGCCAAACTTTTCAATTGGCGTCATTTTGATGATGCGGTTTGCGGCTCAGGCAGCGAAATACTTCCCACATCTGGAAATTATCGAATATCATGGTGACCAAAAATTGGACGCGCCATCGGGCACAGCCATTAAGACCGCAGAGCTGATCGCCGAACAGCGTGAAGAGCTGCGACAGGGTAACCCGGAAGAGGAAGAAACGTTAGAAGGATCACGGGGAGGTTACTATCAAGGGTTTCGTGTCCACAGTGTCCGTCTTCCCGGTGTGTTCGCACAGCAAGAAGTGATATTCGGAGGGTTTGGACAATCTCTGAAGATTCGTCAGGATTCTTATGAACGGGCGGGCTATATGCCGGGTGTTAAAATCGGTATTCAGAAGGTCATGGAGCAGCCAGGGCTTGTATATGGATTTGAGCATTACATCGATTAAGAATACGCGAATGATTGGACGAATGAAATTATAGAATGAGGCAGGAGGAACTTCGAATGTTAAAGATTGCATTTATTGCGCATGACCGAAAAAAGGATGAAATGGTAAATTTCATAACGGCCTATGAGCATGTTTTTACAGATCACAAGTTATTTTCAACAGGTACAACAGGTCTGCGTATTATGGAGCAAACCAAGCTTGAAATTCACCGTTTCATGTCCGGGCCGCTTGGAGGAGATCAGCAAATTGGGGCCATGGTTGCGCAAAATGACATGGACTTGATTATATTCTTGCGTGATCCGCTCATGGCACAACCGCATGAGCCGGACATTAGTGCCTTGTTACGTTTGTGTGACGTGCAGGGGATTCCTTTGGCGACAAACGTTGCAACTGCTGAAATACTGGTGAAAGCGCTAGACCGAGGCGATTTTGCTTGGCGTGAGCTGGTACATAAATATAAACCGGGCATTGACCAGCAGGGTGATATATAATGACGCTGGACATCCTGATTTTCGGAGCTCATGCTGACGATGCAGAAATAGGAATGGGAGGCACGATTGCCAAGCATACAGCCGCTGGTTTAAAGGTGGGCGTGTGCGATTTGACGCGGGCTGAAATGTCATCCAATGGTGATGTGGATACTCGTATGTCAGAAGCTGAACATGCTTCGAAAGTGCTCGGGCTTGCTGTGCGGACGAATTTGGGTCTGCCTGATCGTGGATTATATGTAACTCCTGAACATGTAGCTGCAGTTACAGCAGAAATCAGGCGCCATGCACCGAAAGTCGTATTCGCTCCTTATTGGGAGGATCGGCATCCAGACCATGTCATGTGTAGCAAGTTGGTGGAGGAAGCGGTATTTAACGCGAAGTTGCGACGTTTTATGCCAGAAAATCCTGCGGTACAGGTAGAGCAATTATATTTTTATTTTATCAATGATATTGGCAGAACGGATTTGATTGTGGATATCACCGAGCATTATGAAGTTAAGGAACAGTCGTTATTGAGTTATGCTTCGCAATTTCAGGCAGCGCCTGGAAAGGATACAGTGTCCACACCATTAAATCAGGGATATGTGGAACGCGTAAAAGCTCGCGACTCGTTGTTGGGTCAGCGCAAATTGATTACGTATGCAGAAGGGTTTGCGTCCAAAACGCCATATCTGGTTAAGCTATTCACATAAGAATTCTATACTTGAGCATTTTGCAGAGTGTTAAAATAAATCGGCAGAAAAGTTATCACTGGTGAGCGGAAGGAGGCAGCTAGCTTGAATGACAAACTGAAAATTGGGATTACCTGTTATCCGTCGCTGGGTGGTTCCGGCGTAGTGGCTACTGAGCTGGGCAAGTTGCTGGCAGAAAAAGGGCACGAGGTTCATTTTATTGCCAATAGCATTCCGTTCAGATTAGGCGGGACGTTTCAGAAAAATATTTTTTATCATGAGGTTGAAATTAACGATTATTACGTGTTTAGATATCCGCCCTATGATTTGTCACTGGCGACCAAAATGGCCCAAGTCGCACAAATGAAGAATTTGGATGTACTCCATGTTCATTATGCGGTACCACATGCAGTATGCGCTTACTTGGCGAAGGAAATGGTGGGTGATCATCTGAAGGTGGTAACCACCCTACACGGTACGGACATTACAGTCTTGGCACAGGATGAGTCGTTGAAGGACCTGATTCGGCTGGCTATTAACAAAAGTGACGCTGTGACGGCGGTTTCCAAAGATTTGATTCGGGAGACGATAGATGCGCTGGAAATTACACGGCCTATTGATTTAACCTATAATTTTGTAGATAAACGGGTGTATTATCCACGAGATGCCGCTGCGCTTAGAAGAGACTTTGCCCAACCGCATGAAAAAATAATGATGCATATTTCCAATTTCCGTCCTGTCAAAAGGGTGGGCGATGTGTTGGATATATTTGAAAGAGTGCAACGAAAAGTGCCTGCGAAGCTGCTGCTGGTGGGGGAAGGACCGGATCTACCAAAAATCCGTTGCAAAATTGAGGATTTAGGACTTCAAGACAAGGTCTTCTTTTTAGGTAAGCAGGATCAGATCGCAGAAGTGATTTCTATGGCGGATGTGCTGCTGCTTCCCTCGGAAAAAGAAAGTTTTGGTTTGGTTGCGCTGGAAGCAATGGCCTGTGGAGTGCCGACAATCGGTTCTCAGGCCGGAGGAGTTCCTGAACTCGTTGTGCATGGAAGTACGGGGTATCTTGCTGAAATTGGTAATACTGAGGCGATGGCTGATTATGCAGTTGAGCTGTTGTCCGATGAAGCGATGGCGGAACGTTTCCGTGAAGCGTGTCTGACCCGCGCCCGTACCGTTTTTTGTGATGAGCTGATTACCCGTCAATATGAAGAAATCTATTACCGTGTGTTGGGACGCGAGGTGCCGGATCTTAAACCGATCAGCGTTTAAGGGGGCGGACTCGCGTCCGTTTTTTATATTGAATACTTGCAAAGGGGGAAACCCTATGAATACAAATACTTGGCAATGCGCTGACCAAGAGATGGCACTTCATGGCAGAGAGGTCATACATACACTAACAGCAGCAGGCCACGAAGCTTACTGGGTTGGCGGCTGTGTGCGGGATGAGCTATTAGGACGAGCTATTCATGATATGGATCTGACCACTTCGGCTGAGCCTGAACAGGTCTTAGCGCTATTCCCTCATGTTATTCCGACAGGAATCCAGCATGGGACGGTAACGGTTATGCAGGGTGGCCATGCGTTCGAGGTGACCACTTTTCGTACAGAAAGCGGTTATGCCGATCACCGCCGTCCAACGGAAGTTGCCTTCGTGAAGGATATCCGTGAGGATCTGATGCGACGGGATTTTACTATGAATGCGATTGCGATGGCAGAACACGGAGAGCGGGTGGACCCGTTTGGGGGAGAAGCCGATTTGCGAGCTGCTCTCGTTCGTTGTGTGGGACGAGCTGAGGAACGCTTTGAGGAGGACGGGCTGCGAATGCTGCGTTGCATCCGTTTTGCCTCTGTATTTCGGTTCCGGGTGGCCTACAATACCTGGAAAGGTATGATCCGTCGCAGAGAGGGACTTCGATATATAGCCATGGAACGGGTACGAGTCGAGTTAGAAAAGATGCTAGCGGGGCCTGACCCATTACGTGGATTGGAGATGCTGGGACGTAGCGGATTGCTTGGCTGTACGAAGGTTCCGGTTCCCTGGGAACAATGTGACGCACAGGCGCTCAAGGAGATCGTGCAGCTGCCAGCAGAGCTACGGTGGGGTTTGCTCCTTATGTCTTGTAGACTTAGCTCCGAGGCAGCGGACGAGCTATTAAGAGCTTGGACCTTCTCCAACGCCGTACGTTTGCGTTTGGTTCATTTATTGGAATGGGAGACCGAGCTCATCAGCCATGCTGTTGCCATAGCTGACAACTCTGTTTCGAGAGATTCTGACCCTATCAACGACGAGGTACTGCGTCGTAACTGGATTCGATTGTTAATTAAGCTGGGAAAGGATACAGCTTCAGACTGGCTGGAGCTTCACAAGACACTGCCTTCTTCGTTCCGTGGATTACCGCCGTGGGTAGAAAAGCATGTGAAGAAGATTGCCGAACTGGCAAACTCGTGGACACAGCAGGCTGTCGTCGTTCGTATCAAAGATTTAAATATTACTGGAAATGAACTGGTTCAGGCAATGAATCGACCAGGTGGACCTTGGCTGGGGCAGATGATGGAACGGCTTTTACAAGCGGTCGCTTGCGGAGATATCCCGAATGAAACAGAAACATTGCTTCAGGAAGTGAAACGGGTGATGAGTAGTGAATAATCATGATAGACTGTTAGGCATACTGGAGGAAGGTTCATCCGATTACGTATCTGGTGAGGAGATTAGCCGACGCCTCTCCGTTAGTCGCACAGCAATATGGAAGCAAATCAACAAACTGCGTGAGCTGGGTTATAATATCGATGCCTCTTCGCGCCGGGGCTATCGGTTGATATCTCGGCCTGACCGATTGGAAGTATCCAAACTGGCAGATCTATTAACTACACAATCGTTTGGCCAGCGTATCATAGTGCTGGATTCGACGGTATCCACTCAGCAGGATGCTATGCGTTTAGCAGAAGAGGATGCGCCGGAGGGAACGGTAGTGCTGGCAGAAGAACAGACGGCGGGTCGGGGACGTCAGGGACGTAAATGGTATTCCCCTCGCGGCAAAGGGATATGGATGAGCATTGTATTGCGCCCCACCCAGCCCTTAGCTTTTACCCCCCAGCTAACGCTACTTACAGGTGTAGCAGTGTGTAGAGCCATTCGTCGGCTGACGGGTGTGGAGGCAGGAATCAAATGGCCAAACGATCTGTTGATTCATGGTCGCAAAGTATCCGGTATTCTGTTGGAATCTGCAACAGAGGATCAACGGGTCCGCTACTGTATTGCAGGGGTCGGCATTGACGTAAATTTAAATAAAGAAGATTACCCGGAAGAGCTATCCCATGTAGGGACATCCTTGAAAATAGAAGCAGGGCTTGAAATTGACCGTACTGCACTGATTGCTGCAGTTCTGGAAGAAATGGAGCTGCTAAGTAAGTTGTATGCCGAGCAGGGGTTCCAGCCCATAGCCATGCTGTGGGAGGCGTTATCCGTGACGATGAACCGCAGCGTTCGGGCACATACGGGACAAGGGATAGCGGTAGAAGGTACAGCGGTGGGTTTGGACCCTTCAGGGGCACTAGTGATAGAAACGAACCAGGGTGAGCGGATTCAGGTTATTTCAGGGGATATACAATTGTAGAAGCGACCCTAGCTGAGTATACGACCACAATCTTTCTGTTTCCTGTGTGAAACTTCACGTGAAAAAGCTGATGTTTTTTGTTATACTGTGCAGGAGGCGGCATCGGACGGTCCGAGCTGCACTCCAAGGGCACATTGCTCTACTTTAGCAAGTTTGTAAGACCATCATAACTTCATTTGAAGGTTACGTTGGATTCTGCTCTGAGCCGAACAGGACCGAGACAGAAGGGACGATCTCAAAATGAGTGTCTTTTTTGGCTGTTCGGACCTTTTGATGACGCAGATGTACAGGCGTTCATAAAAGGTTATTTTTTGTGCCAAAAAAAGATGGAAGGGAGCCATTCGCGATGGCAGGAAAACAAGCGCTGAATATTGTAAAAATGAAAAAAATGAAGCAGGAGGGCATTCCGCTCAGTATGCTGACCGCCTATGATTATCCATCGGCTAAGATAGCCGAGGAGGCGGGAATTGACATCATTCTCGTGGGGGACTCGCTGGGTAACGTAGTTCTTGGTTACGATTCGACCATCCCTGTGACCTTGGATGATATGGTGTACCATTCCCGGACAGTTGCAAGAGGCGCTGAGAATACATTTATCGTAGCGGACATGCCTTTTATGACATATCACGGCAGCATATCCGAAAGTCTTCAAGGCATCCGCCGTCTGATGCAAGAAGGACATGCGCATGCTGTTAAATTGGAGGGCGGAGCTGAAATTACCGATGTCGTAAAAGCGACTGTTCAGGCAGGTGTACCTGTGCTGGGACATATCGGGCTTACTCCGCAATCAGTTAATCAAATTGGTGGCTATCGCATTCAAGGTAAGGACGAAGCAGACGCACGCCGGTTGATGGCAGATGCCAAGGCATTAGAGCAGGCGGGTGCCTTTGGTATTGTCTTGGAATTGGTGACTGAGGAAGTGGCAACGGCGATTTCTAAAGAACTTTCCATTCCAACCATTGGAATCGGTGCAGGACGTGGATGTGACGGTCAAGTACTTGTTTATCACGATCTGATTCAGTACGCATCTCCTTATTTCAGCAAACGCTTTGTTAAAACCTATGCCGATGTAGGCGGCTTGATCCGCAGCAGCATTGAGCAGTATGTGAGTGATGTGAAAGGGCGGGCATTCCCGGCCGCAGAGCATGTATTCAGCGCGGATGACCGTGTTGTGGAGTCCCTGGAGTCCTTGTACGGACAGGCAAAAGGACAAGCGCAGAAACAAGCTAAGGAAAAGGTGGAATCTCAGTCATGATCATCGTAAGAGAAGTGGCTCAACTACGCAAGGTTATTGCCGAACGTCGGCAACTTGGAGCCAATGGAGCAAAAACGGTACACGATTCTGCCTCTTTACTGCAACATAAAGTCGGCTTTGTACCAACGATGGGATACCTGCATGAAGGACATGCGAGCTTGATGCACAAGGCGCGTGAAATGGCAGATACGGTGGTGCTTAGCATTTTCGTAAATCCGATCCAATTTGGACCGAATGAAGATCTGGAAAGCTATCCCCGCGATGAAGCTCGTGATTTGGAGGTAGCACGGCGTGAGGGCGTGGATATTGTATTTTTGCCAACTGTAGCAGAAATGTATCCACAACCAACCCAAACCAAAATTCGTGTATCCGCTTTGACAGATCGCTTGTGCGGTGCTTCCCGTCCCGGCCATTTTGATGGTGTGACTACGGTGGTAGCCAAGCTTTTTAACATGATAGGTCCTGATTTGGCCTTTTTTGGGATGAAGGACGCACAGCAGGTTGCTGTGCTCCAGCAGATGGTGACTGATCTCAATATGAACGTGACTATCGTACCTTGTCCCATCGTCAGAGAGGCGGATGGTTTAGCCCTCAGCTCCCGTAACGTGTATTTAAGTGCAGAACAGCGCGAGCAGGCATTGGTGCTGTCCCAGTCACTGCGTAAGGTGCAAGAAGTGAGCGAAGATATTGTAACAAACACAATTACGATTCGTCAGTTACATCAAATGGTGGAGTCCACCATTACTTCCTCTCCTTTAGCAGACATTGATTACATTGAAATTTTAACTTTTCCTGGTCTGGAGCCCCTTCTTCCCGAGCAGCGGCTATGTGATGTTCAGGAAGACATCATCGTAGCGCTAGCTGTGAAATTTGGCAGTACCCGACTGATTGACAATATAAGAATACAGAAGGCGGAGGTGCTTTCCCATGTTTAGAACTATGATGAAATCCAAAATTCACCGCGCTACGGTTACGGAAGCTAACCTGAACTATGTGGGGAGTATCACTATAGATGAAGATCTCATGGAGACATCGGATCTGTTGGAGAATGAAAAGGTTCAAATTGTAAACAATAACAATGGAGCTCGACTGGAAACCTATGTTATCCCCGGACCGCGTGGGAGCGGTGTGATCTGTCTCAACGGTGCGGCAGCTCGTTTGGTGCAGCCTGGTGATACAGTCATTATTATTTCCTATGCTTCCATGTCAAATGAAGAGGCCAAAACATACAAACCAACAGTGGTATTTGTTGATGAACATAATAAACCAGCCCAAACGATGAACAAAGAAGTACATGCGACGATCATGTAATGAATGGGAGTGCGGATGAAACCCGTCTTTTAAGCGAAAAATGTGAGTGTATTAATCCATCTTTCATAAGGGCGGGATGCACATGTTCCAGCATGTATTCGCAGAAATGAACAGCATGTTAGATGATATCGTGAAGCATTACCCATCAGCCCAGGGCTCCCGCAGGCAGGAGCTGCTACAGCACTGGAGTCTGCTGCGGAGAATGAGTGACGGAATTATGGATGAGTGGCTGGCCTTTGAGGAAAAAATGGTGTGCCTGCGTGCGGCCGGCTTTTCCGCGGAGACCGATATGTCTGACACGGAGCTGCCTGAAAAAGAGCTGCCGGCTTTTAGTCGGGGGCAAGGGTATTATCGATTACTTATGTACCCTGAGGCGATCCAACAATTTGAGCAGGTACTACAGCATTTTCCGAACAGTTGGCAGAGTCGCATGTATATGGGAATGGCCTATTTTCAACTAGATGATCCAGCAGAAGCTGTATACCATTTTCAGAAGGTGCTGGACCTGACTGAGCAGGCAGGACTAAAAGCGGTCATCTATAATGCGCTAGGCTGTCTGTTGGCAAAGCAGGCTGACGTAGAGGAGGCGCAAAAATGTTTTGCTCTCGCACATCAGTTCGATCCTGCGTTACCCGAGCCGCTGCACAATATGGAAGCCTGTTTGTCCGGTACCGAAAAGCTTCGATACGACAGCTCCATAATGACCTGGATGTAGTTGTCAGACACCGAGTAAGACGATGCATGCCCACCTCCTGAGGCGGCGTATGCATCGTCTTTTTTGGCTGTCTTAATTTCCAAACACGCGATCTTCTGCTATGCTAATATACGGAGTTATTATTTTTGTAAGTGTCATAAGAAAGGATTAAGCCCGAATGAAATTTGCGGTATTGGATTTTGAAACGACAGGCACCCAGTCCGCGGATGACATCATTCAAGTCGGACTTGCAATTATAGATCATGATAACAGCATTTCCCGTGTTTACGGCTCTTATGTGAACCCTGGCAGATCTATTCCACCTTTTATCACTGGATTGACCGGAATTACAGACGATGACGTGAAGGATGCACCTGCACTTGAAGAAATGATGATGGAGCTTGTGCCTATGCTGGACGATGTTGTACTGGTCGGTCATAATGTGGCGTTTGATTTTAATTTTTTGCAAAACGCTCTGGATCGGTGCGGATACTTGCCATTTAGCGGAAGAATCTTGGATACAATGGATTTTCTGAAAATTATGTTTCCATCACTATCTTCGTATCAGTTGGGTTTTGTGTCTTCTGAGTTCGGGCTGGCACATGATCGCCCTCACCAAGCAGACAGCGACGCATTGGCTACGGCCGAGGTGTTTTTAAAGTGTCTGGGTGAGCTTCAAGCATTACCTCTGATAACGATACAGCGGCTTAGTGATTTGTTTGCAGAGGAAGACAGTGACCTTGGATGGTTTCTTGATGGGGTGCGTGAAGAGAAAGAGCTTGATCCTATTCAGGATTTGGAGGGATATCAGTTTTTTCGTCAGCTTGCGCTAAAAGTGGAAGATTGGACGGAGCTAGCTGCTCCGCGTAGAGAAGATGACCCGAATCCACTGTCAGGTGTTACCTTTGAGGAGTACATGGATGATGTGCGGGACAATTTGCGTTCATCCTTGAGTCAATATGAGGAGCGCGAGGCGCAGATACAGATGATTGAGGGTGTGAATCAGGCACTGAGTGAAGACAAGCATCTGCTGATTGAAGCAGGTACAGGAACAGGGAAGTCTCTGGGTTATTTGCTCCCATCGCTGTATCACAGTGTGAAAAAGGGACAGCGCGTTATGGTGAGTACACATACGATCAACCTGCAGGAGCAATTACGCGAGCGCGACATTCCGATGCTGACCAAGGTGATTCCGTTTCCGTTCCGGGCTGCTATTTTCAAGGGTCGGGGACATTATTTGTGTCTGCGTAAGTTTGAACATAAAATAAACAGAAGAGACTTCGCTACACCGAAGGAAGATTTAATTACAGCGGCTCAGATGATCGTCTGGTTGACGCTAACAGAAACCGGTGATGATGAAGAACTGAATCTGAGCAACCGTGGAGGGGATTTCTGGGAAACGGTGGCGAGTGATTCAGAGTCCTGTCTTGGTCGTTCCTGCCCATGGTTCCGCAAATGTTATTATCATCGTGCACGCCATGAAGCAGGAATAGCGGATGTTGTTATTACGAATCACTCTAAGTTGTTCACAGACGTCAAAGCCAGTCATCAGTTATTGCCTAGCTATGAACATCTGGTGATAGATGAAGCCCATCACCTGGAGGAAGTAGCTGGTAAACACCTAGGTATGCATATGAAATATTTCACACTCGTGCATACACTGACGCGACTGTTCAAAGACAGCAAGAATGGACAACTGCCTTCACTTCGTCAACAGTTGGCGAAATCGGGGCACGAGAAGTCGGCAGATTGGGCCTCAACTATCGACCAGCTGTATCCGCTCGTGTTAGAGGTGAAGGAAACTTGGGACCTGCTAAGCGACAAGCTGTTTGGCATGTTGCCGGAGCGAAGTGATGCGACACCGGGTGAAACAGGACAGTTTTCTTCCCGTCTCAAACCTTCGGCCAAGCCTGCAAAGTGGGATCAGGCGGGAGCTTTGGAAAATCAGCTATATGTAACGATGAGCGAAATTTTGCGCAAGGGCGACAAGCTGATGCTGGACGTCAAGGAAGAACATGACGATTATGCGGCGGATAGCCTTATTACAGATATCACGGGTCTGCTCAAGGATTTGGCGGGGATTCGAGAAAATTTGCGCTTTTTTATCCGACTCGATGATGAAACAACCGTATACTGGCTCGAGGCAAGCGGGCAATTCCGTAGTAAATCATTGCAATTTTATGCGGTACCCGTCGATGTGAGCCGCCAGTTGAAAGAAATGTTTTTTGACAAAAAAAGAAGCATTATTCTGACTTCTGCTACCTTGTCGGTAGATAAGTCGTTTCAGTACATGATCGATCAGCTCGGCTTACAGGAGGCCGCAGATCAAGAGCGGCTGATGACTTCGCAGCTCCCGTCACCCTTTAATTACAGGGATCAGGTGTTGCTGGTTATTCCACGGGATTTCCCAAGTGTGAAGGGCAGTGTAGGAGATGCGCATTTTGTAGATATGCTCGTTAGCTCTCTAGGAGCGACTGCTCAGGCGACACGTGGGAGAATGCTCGTTCTGTTTACGTCCTATCGGATGCTCCGGCAAGTGTATGAGCCGCTCAAAGAGGCCTTAGCATCCAGCGAAATTACTGTGCTGGGACAAGGTGTGGACAGTGGAAGTCGCAGCAAGCTAACCCGCCGGTTTCAGGAAGCGAAAGCTTCTGTATTGCTGGGGACCAGCAGTTTCTGGGAAGGCGTCGATATTCCGGGGAAGGCTCTGACTTGTCTAGCCATTGTTCGCTTGCCGTTTCAACCGCCGAATCACCCGCTGCTGGAGGCAAAAAGCGAACTGCTCCAGCAGCAGAAGAAGAATCCATTTATGAAGCTGTCTGTACCGCAAGCGGTCATTCGCTTCAAACAGGGATTTGGTCGGTTGGTACGTACAGCGAACGACCACGGGGTCGTTATCGTTTATGATACGCGTGTGATTGAATCCTATTACGGAAAGCACTTTTTGTACTCGTTACCGGGACCAAAAATGGAGCATATGCCATCGGAGCAAATGGTGCCCCGCATCGCCGAATGGCTCCAATCCGCCCCGGAGACAGAGGCATAACGGACGGACATAAGTATGTTCGTTACAATTAGGGGGAGCAAGTATGAAATCAGATAAAATTTCAGAGGCTGTCGTACGGAGGTTACCCGTATATTTACGTTATCTGAATGCACTGCACAAACGGGAGGTGGCTACGGTCTCTTCTCAAGAGCTGGGACAGAGGCTAGATTTGAACCCGGCCCAAATCCGTAAAGATCTTGCTTATTTTGGAGATTTTGGTCGGAAGGGTATCGGTTATGATGTTTCTTATCTCATTGAGAAAATACGCCATATCCTGAAAATCGACCAACAAATTAATGTAGTATTGGTCGGAGCGGGTAATCTGGGGCAAGCCCTTTCGAATTATAACGCTTATTTAAAAGACAATATGAAGATTGTGGCGGTATTTGATGCGTTTCCGGATAAGGTAGGAACCAAGATCAATACATTGGTCGTGCAACCGATGGATGAACTGGAAGCGACTGTGAAAGAAAAAAACATTCGAATCGGGATTATTACCGTACCTGATTTTGAAGCACAGCACGTGGCTGATAGGCTTATTGATAGCGGAATTGGAGCGATCCTGAACTTTGCACCGACTACTCTCAAGGCACCAGCCAACATTCGGATTCATGCCACAGACTTTACAACTGATTTGCTTAGCCTCGCTTATTATTTGGAGGACGGAAAGGAAGAAGCACAATATGACAGTGAATAAATGGATGATTAAAAACGGATCTTTTGCCGTAAATGGACCAGAAGCAGGGGTAGTCCATGGTTTTATGATTGTGGAGGATAGTCGTATTACTTATATTGGCGAAACCTTGCCTGCGGGTGAGGAAGAGACGGAAGCGATCGATGGTAAAGGGCTATTGTTTTTACCTGGTCTGATCAATACTCATGGTCATGCGGCGATGTCTCTACTGCGTGGGCATGGAGATGATTTGGCACTTCAAGTATGGCTTCAGGAAAAAATGTGGCCTATGGAAGCCAAGTTTACATCTACAGACGTGTACTGGGGTACGTCCTTGTCTGTGCTGGAAATGCTGAAAGGTGGAACAACAACCTTCCTCGATATGTACGATCATATGGATGAGGTGGCTCGTGTGGCTGAAGAGTCAGGTATTCGTGCAAGTCTGATGCGTGGAGCAATTGGACTATGTTCGGAGGAAGAACAGCGAATCAAGCTGGCAGAGGCCGTGACTTTTGCGCGTAACTGGCACGGTAAAGCAGACGGCCGTATTACAACGATGATGTCACCGCATGCGCCATATACATGTCCACCTGCGTTTATTGAAAAATTCGTACAAGCTGCGCATGATCTGGACTTGCCACTGCATACGCACATGTCTGAGACGATCGCCGAAGTAGAGCAAAACGTACGCGACTACGGTTTGCGTCCGGTTGCACACTTGGATAAGCTTGGCTTTTTCTCCCGTCCTTCGCTTGTTGCCCATGGCGTTCATTTGAACGACGAAGAAATAGCTTTACTGGCAGAACGTGGTGTAGCGGTTTCCCACAATCCTGGCAGCAACTTGAAGCTGGCAAGTGGTGTGGCAAGAGTGCCTGAATTGCTGCGTGCAGGGGTTACGGTTTCTCTCGGAACGGATGGTCCTGCCAGCAATAATAACCTGGATATGTTCGAGGAAATGCGTCTGGCAGCACTTATTCACAAGGGTGTATCCGGTGACCCTACGGCAGTTCCTGCAAGTGAAGCGCTGCGTCTGGCAACAGAATACGGTGCAAAGTCGATTGGTTTAAAAGAAGTAGGAGCGTTGGCAGCAGGCAACAAGGCTGACTTTATCGCGTTGGATCTGAATCAGGCACATTTCTTGCCGCGTACAGATCTTATTTCCCATGCGGTATACTCTGCAAGCGCCAAGGACGTGGCTCATGTGTGGGTAGACGGTCGTCAGGTTGTGAAAAACGGCGAATGCCTGACTATGGACGAGGAACGTATCAAACATGAGGCACAAGCCGCCTTTGAAGGGCTGCTGTCGCGCTAATTCAGGTGTCACATCCCCTTAGAGAGGAAGCACGGGTTTGAAAAATAAGAAAAAATGGATAGCGGTCGCCATTTTGGCCGTGATACTGATCCTGGTCAGCATTTTCTGGTATTATTCCTATGTTACTCAAGACCAGGTGGCTGAGAAAAATGCCGCTATCATTAAGGCCAAGCAATCAGGTGGTCTGGTTAGCACGACTCAAACATGGAAGTCTGTGTGGGATCAGGTATATTGGGTGGTTCAAGGGAAAAATGCACAGAATGAAAATATAATGGTATGGGTTCCTTTTCAAAAAGTGGAGGGACAACCTAACGTACCTGCCGCAGATAATAGCGGTGTTCATACCGAGCTGCTGAAGAACGGAGTCGACGAGCAAAAAATGACGTCGCTAATTCAGCAGCAGCTTCCAGGTGTAAAAATTGTAAGCCTCCAGCCGAGTGTGTTCAATGGCGAATATGTGTGGCAGCTGTTTTACGATGATGGAAGCCATCATTACTATGCCTTTTACCGTTTTTCAGATGGGGGAGCGACGGGGGTAAAGTATACTTTGCCCAATAACTGAGCTGGTTGAGGATCAGCAGATGTGGAATGAATGACTAGTAAATGATTAAAAGCTCAAGAAAAAGACGTAAATGCGATGAAATTCGTATTTACGTCTTTTAGTCTTGCTATGCCGTAAAGATGAGCTGAATGCCAGCGAAGCATCTTTACCTACCCAACTTCTCTCCTAAGGAAAATTCATCTTTATGGCGGGCAACAGCGATCGTAAGATCAAATCCTACACGCAGCGTCCCACCTCCACCATAACCAAAGATTTTGCCTCATCACAACTCCTCCACACATTGCCTTCGATTTTAGATATACGTTATGATATACTATATTTTATAAGTGATAGACAAAAATGATAGAAAAAAGAATTGCTGATCACTGTAAGATCATGCAATTTGGTTGTTTGTTGACATTCGTCCCGTTTCTTCTGAGTTTTACATTTTGAGAGGAGGATGTTGTTTGAAATTGCGTGCAGTTCCTATCGTTGTGGCGGCAGTTTTGGCAGCTTTGCTGCTATTTGGGGGATGGTTCATTTACCGTCAGGTTACAATGCAAAGTCCTCTGGAAAAACTGGTTTCTCAATATCCAGGCGTGACAAGCGCTCAAATAGATATTAAACAGGATCAGGTTGTATTGAAACTAGATCTCAAACCGCAGGCGGATGTGGCCGGATTGGTCGATGTAGTTAAGCAAAAAGGACAATCCATCATTGGCAGCCGCACCATTAAGCTCGATATTGCAGACCGTTCCAATACAGCACTGAATCAATGGTGGTCTGAGGCTATGTTTCCTGTAGCCGAAGCGATGGAAAATAGAAAGTATACTCAAATTTCATCTACAGTTGAGCATATGAAAAAGAAAAAGACGGGTATCAAAGCTGATACCGACATGGATTCGAACAATGTCTATATCCGACTCAGCGAAGGGAAAGCGACCAAGTTTATCGTTTTGCCACGTCAATCTCAGCAGATGGGGGTATGGCCTAATGCCTAGATGGATCAAGGAAATATTAATCGGCATTGTGCCGGTAACCATTATATTTCTCGTTTTTATTGGGGTAAATATTATCCCTCTTCTAGTTGCTGGTGTGATGTTCAGCGGCTTGTTAATGCTCATGCATGCTCGTGGAGGCTTGGCCGTAGGTGCTGGGCAAGAACGTAAACGTAAAAAAAATGGCCCGGACAAGCTGACTTTTGAGGAAATCGGTGGGCAAGAAAGCGCTAAGCAGGAGCTGCGTGAGGCCTTGGATTTTTTGAATCGACATGATGAAATCTCCAAGTTTGGTATCCGTCCATTAAAAGGCGTTTTGCTCACAGGTCCTCCGGGAACAGGAAAAACACTGATGGCTAAGGCAGCGGCACACTATACTAATTCTGTTTTTGTTGCAGCCTCAGGTAGTGAATTTGTTGAAATGTACGTTGGTGTTGGAGCAGGTCGTGTGCGTGAGTTGTTCCGGGAGGCACGTACTCGTGCAGCCAAGGAAAAGAAGGAAAATGCAATTATTTTTATTGACGAAATCGACGTAATTGGTGGTAAACGTGAGGGTGGACAGCAACGAGAATATGATCAGACTTTGAATCAGTTGCTGACAGAAATGGATGGTATTTACTCGGTAGATACACCGCGGATTTTGATCATTGCGGCAACAAACCGTAAAGAAATGCTGGACAGCGCCTTAACGCGCCCAGGGCGTTTTGACCGTCATATTCAAGTGGATTTGCCTGATAAGAAGGGCCGTCTTCATATTCTTAAAATTCATGCCAAAAACAAACCGATTCAGGAAGATGCGAATCTGGATAAAATTGCTGAGGAATCTTACGGGTTTTCTGGCGCACAGCTGGAGAGCGTAATGAATGAAGCGGCAATCTATGCGATGAGACAGGATCAGAAAATGATTGCACAGAAACATCTGTCGATGGCAATTGACAAAGTGATGATGGGTGAAAAGACAGATCGAGAATCGACCTTGGAAGAGAAAAAACGTGTAGCGATCCATGAACTGGGACATGCTATTATGGCCGAAATTGTTCGTCCTGGTAGCGTAAGCCAGGTTGCACTTAGCCCACGTGGGAAAGCGCTTGGGTATGTGCGCCACAATCCACAGCAAGAGCATTATTTATACACCAAGCAGTATCTGGAGGAGCAGATTATGATCTCGCTCGCAGGGGCTACGGCAGAAGAAATGTACTATGGCGGTCGAAGTACCGGCTCTAGTAATGATTTTGAGCAGGCGCTGAACATCGTCCATACGATGATGACTTCCGGTTTGACTTCACTTGGCATTATTAACATGGAAATGGTAACGAAAGAAGAACTCATGCGGGAAAATGGCGAGATTATGGCTGACCTGCATACCCGAACTTTGGAACTGCTGGAAAAGCATCGTCCTGTGTTCGACAACTCACTTGACATCCTAATGAAGGAGGAAACTTTGTCTGGAGACCAATTTAGATGTCAATTTAGTGAAAATGCTTTATTACCAGCATAATTTTTTATGCTGGTTATTTTTTTTTTACTTTTAGTCCGTGCTAAGATATTATTATCTATTGGGACATAAACATGTATTTTTCGACAAAGAAGGATACAATATATGAGAGTGACCAGGAAAGGGTGGAGTTAAGAATCATGCAATTTAAAAAAATCGGCGTCATCGGCGGCGGCACCATGGGACAGGGAATTTCTGAAATGCTCGCGTCCAAAGGAATCGATGTGCTGCTGGTAGAGCAGACACCAGAGAAACTAGACTACGCCTACAATATGATTGAAACGAGTCTGGACAAACAACTGGAAAAATGGGCAATTACTCAAGCTGAGAAAAAATTGATCTTATCCCGCATTCAGAAAGTATCCCATTTAGCGGAGCTCGGCAGCTGTGATATGGTCATTGAGACTATTACAGAGAATCTGGACGAGAAGAAAGCAGTGTTCCAAGAGCTGGACCATGTGTGTCCAAACAATATTATTCTTGCAAGTAATACATCCACGCTGAGCCTGACCGAGCTTGCCAGCTCGACCAAGTATCCAGAGCGTGTTATTGGTATGCACTTTATTTATCCAGTATCCCGTATTGATCTCGTAGAAATTATTCGTGGTTTAAAAACTTCGGATGATACCTTTGAAAACACTAAGATGTTCGTGGAAGAAATAGTGGAGAAAAAAGGAGTCATGATTTATGAATCTCCTGGATTCGTAACAAGCCGGATTATCTGTCTGCTGATTAACGAAGCGGCCCATGTACTTCAAGAAGGCGTGGCTTCCGCTGATGATATCGATGACGCTATGCGAATCGGCTATAACTTCCAAAACGGCCCTTTGGAAATGGCTGACCGCTTTGGTCTGGATTCCGTTTTGGCTGCTCTGGAGCGTATGTTCCGTGAATTTGGTGAATTGAAATATCGTCCGTCCATCGTACTGAAGAAAATGGTGCGTGCAGGTAATCTGGGCGTGAAATCGGGCGAAGGCTTCTTTAAGTACGACAAGGATGGTGACCGGATATGAAAATTCTCGTAATCAATGCAGGGAGTTCTTCTCTGAAATACCAATTGTATGATATGACGGACGAGTCCGTTTTGGCAAAGGGACTGGTAGAGCGTATCGGTATGGATTCCTCCATTCTGACGCATAAGCCAACCAATAAAGAAGAATACACCGAAGTTAGCGAAATTTTGGAACATACTACAGCCATCCGTAAAGTGCTAAACGCACTCACAGATGCTGAACATGGTGTAATCTCCAGTACTAGCGAAATTCAGGCTGTGGGCCACCGTGTGGTTCATGGAGGCGAAATCTTTAAACAGTCAGCAGTTGTAACGCCTGAAGCGAAGAGTGAAATCCGCCGCTTGTTTGACCTGGCGCCACTGCATAACCCTGCTTCCATGATGGGGATTAAAGCGGCTGAATTGAATATGCCAGATGTACCGCAGGTTGTAGTATTCGATACCTCGTTCCATCAAACCATGCCTGAAAAAGCTTATATGTACGCCATTCCAAGAGTGTTGTACAATAAGTACAAGGTTCGTCGTTACGGTGCCCACGGTACTTCCCATGACTTTGTGAGTAAGGAAGCAGCCAAATTCCTTGGTCGTCCTTTGGAAGACCTGAAGATTATCACTTGTCATATCGGTAATGGTGGTAGTATAACAGCAGTTCAAGGCGGTTTGTCTGTTGATACTTCCATGGGGATGACTCCACTGGAAGGCCTTATGATGGGTACTCGTAGTGGTGATTTGGACCCAGCAATCGTACCTTATGTCATGAACAAAGAAGAATTGACTGTCAATGAAGTCAATTCCATGCTGAACAAGCATAGTGGACTTTTAGCTATCTCCGGTATCAGCAGTGACATGCGTGAAATCACAGAAGGTATGGAAAAAGGCGAAGCTAATTCTACATTGGCATTTGAAATGTATGAATACCGTCTGCGCAAATACATTGGATCGTATGCTGCCGCAATGAACGGGGTAGACGTAATTGCATTTACAGCAGGTGTAGGCGAGAACTCCATCGTTCTGCGTAAGAGAGTGTTGGAGCAATTGACATTCCTCGGTGTCGAGCTGGATGAATCGTTGAATGCTATTCGTTCTGGCGAGCCTCGCCGGATTACAACTGCAAATTCAAAGGTAGAAGTACTGATCATTCCAACGAACGAAGAACTGGTTATTGCCCGCGACACGTTCCGTCTGGTTCAGTAGTTCGGTTCGAAAGTGTAAACTTTATGCATGTGGACTATTGTTTGAGTTCCGCATGCACCAAACAGCGAGAGCAAACAGCCTGACCCAGGGGGAAGGGCTGTTTGATTTTCGGTTAAGAGGAGAGAGAAGGTCATGACGAATAAAAGTACGATTGCCCAAGTGGGTCGCCATGTAGGGGAAACGGTTACAATCGGCGCTTGGGTAAACAATAAACGATCTAGTGGTAAAATTCAGTTCCTGCAACTGCGCGATGGTAGCGGGTATATTCAAGGGGTTATCGTGAAAAGCGAAGTGTCCGAGGATATTTGGAATGACGCCAAATCCTTGACTCAAGAGAGCTCCCTTTACGTTACTGGAGTGGTGCGTGAAGAACCGCGTAGCCAATCGGGCTTTGAATTAACGGTTACAGGCATTGAGATTATTCATTTGACCGAAAACTACCCGATTACACCCAAAGAGCACGGTGTAGATTTCCTGATGGATCATCGTCACTTGTGGTTGCGTTCCGCCAAGCAACGTGCTGTTCTGATCGTACGGGCGGAAATTATCCGTGCTGTACAGGAATTCTTTAACGGCAACGGCTTTACGAAGGTGGACCCACCCATTTTGACTCCTTCCTCTGCAGAAGGCACAACAGAGTTGTTCCACATTAAATATTTTGATGAAGATGCGTATTTGACACAAAGCGGACAGTTGTATATGGAAGCCGCGGCAATGGCGCTGGGCAAAGTGTATTCCTTTGGTCCAACTTTCCGTGCAGAAAAATCCAAAACACGTCGTCACCTGATTGAGTTCTGGATGATCGAACCTGAGATGGCTTTTGTGGATCATGAAGAATCCTTGCGCGTACAGGAGCAGTTTGTAAGCCATATCGTGCAATCTGTTCTGAAAAATTGTGCGAAGGAGCTTGAAACTATCGGACGCGATGTTTCGAAGCTGGAGCAAATTCAAGGCGAATTCCCACGTATTACGTATGATGAGGCGATTGCCTTCCTTCAAGGTGAAGGTTTCGATATCCCATGGGGGGAAGACTTTGGTGCTCCTCATGAAACGGCGATTGCCGAAAGATATAACAAGCCTGTGTTTATTACACATTGGCCGACACACATTAAGGCATTCTATATGAAACCAGACCCGACCCGTCCAGAGGTTGTTCTGTGTGCCGATATGATCGCTCCTGAAGGCTACGGCGAAATTATCGGGGGTTCCCAACGGATTGATGATCCAGCATTGATGGAAGAACGTTTTAACGAGCATAACTTGGCTCGTGAAGCCTACCAATGGTATATGGATCTGCGCACCTATGGTACCGTTCCGCATTCTGGTTTTGGACTGGGCCTGGAGCGTACAGTAGCATGGATTTGTGGACTCGATCATGTACGTGAAACGATTCCGTTCCCACGTATGCTGTATCGTTTGTATCCGTAACCGATGACCGGATCATTCGACAAGACATCAGCGGCAGAATGGGCGGAGGGAGTAGCCTTTGCTATGGAAGCCGGAATGGTCCAGATTCCCTACGCCCTGCTCAAGCATTATCGAACACTTCGGCTGGCAGATGGCGAAATGCTGCTACTGATGCAGTTGCTTGCCTTCAAACAAGCGGAACGTAATGAATTTCCGACATGGGAACAATTGCAGGCCCGTATCGGATGCACTGCGAATGAAATCGCACTCTATTTCAGTAAGCTCATGAAAGAAGGATTTTTGAGAATTGATTCCGTAGAAGACCGCAGTTCATCTGTACAATTCGAACGTTACAATTTGACGGGGCTGTATCGTAAGTTGGCAGAATGTATGATCGCCGAGCGTAACGAGCAGCACGATGAAGATGACATTTTGTTTGCCGGAAAGCCGGATTTACTGAATGGAATATCGGAATCCCCGCTTACAGAAGAACGGAATTTGTTCACGATTTTCGAGAAAGAATTCGGGCGACCATTATCACCGATGGAATACGAGACGATCACCAGCTGGGTGGATCAGGATCGGTATCCCGAGGAGCTTATTTTGCTGGCTTTGAAGGAAGCGGTATTTGCAGGGAAGGTACATTTCCGGTATATAGACCGTATTTTGCTGGAGTGGAGCCGAAACCGTGTCCGTAATGCACAGGATGCCAAAGAATACGCCCAGCGATTCCGTGGTGGCGGACGCAATTAATGTATCGGTCTAAGCCTTTTAGGTAGTAGACTTATATATGAAGGCTGTTACTGCAGATTGGCTATTGTGCAATGAGGACAACATGGAATATCGCCTGTGCGCGTGAGCTAAGCCGAAATGAAGACGAGTAAATAGGCTTTAATGATAGAGGACACACCATTCCGTCAGGAGGGTGTGTCCTTTTTAAATTATTTTTTCGAAATATGCAGGGGAAGGAAATTTCCTGGCGTCTATAGTATTGGGAAGGGGGAGAGCGTCATTGATATAGAGAGAATCATTGAACGAATACGGTCTGGTGACCGGCAGGCGTTCCGTGAGATCGTAGAGCTGTACAGCAAGCATGTATTTCATATCGCCTATTCGGTGCTGCATGACAGCAAGGAAGCAGAAGATGCCGCGCAGGAGGCATTCGTTCAGGTGTACAAGTCTCTCCCCCAGTACCGGAACGAAGGTTTTAAAACGTGGCTGAGCCGAATTGCGCTCCACAAAGCGCTGGATATTAAGCGCAAACAGGACAGACGCCCCGCAGAGCTAATAGACGTCGCACAATCCCTTGTACAGCTCCCTTCCCGGGATGAGGATGTGCTGGCTCGTCTCATCCGCGAGGAGCAAATTAAAGAACTATCGCAAAAAATCGCTCAGTTGCCCCAGCAACATCGGGATATTATTCAAGCCTACTATATGCAGGGCAAAACCTACGACCAAATTGCAGAAGAGACGCAGGTAGCTTTAAAAACGGTAGAGTCGAGACTCTACCGGGCGCGACTATGGATTCGAAACCACTGGAAGGAGGAGGAATGGCAATGACTGACCAACAGGATAAACCGTGGATTGAAGGGAAATCGAATGACTGGCATGCTTACATTGCAGGAACTTGCACGATAGAGGAATCTGCCCGGCTGGAAAGGCTCCTGCTGGAAGACGAACAGGCGCTGATGTTATATCTTGTTGCACTGGAGCAATTGGAGTCAACTATGAAAGATTATTCTGCCTGGATGGATACGGAGCGCTTCACAGATCAGGTAATGGCCGTTCTTCCCGAGCTAGAAGCTGAACCGAGTCAAGTTATGTTCAAAAAACGCCGCTGGTTTGAAAAACCTGTGTTTCACTATGTTTTCGCCGCAAGCCTAACGTTGATCTTGTTGTCCAGTGGAGCCTTTGACAAAATGATGCCGCAAACAGACGGAAAGCCGATTCCTCCAAAAGAGCGCGTCTCTTACAGTGAAGAGGTCATGCGAGCTACCACGACCTGGCTCGATAAATTAAAGCCCTAAATCTTCGGATAAAGGGTGAGACGAAAAACTCAAAAACAACAACCTTCAGATGGGGACTTCATTAAAATTCCATAAATAGAAAGGAAGTGTAGCGATGCCTTATACGGAACGAAGCAAGCTCTTGGCATTTCTATTGAACATCATTCCCGGTGTGGGACACTATTACTGGACCAGAAAAGCCAACGCGTTTGTATACACCATTTTGTTTTTCGGATGTCTGGCAGGAGGAATATTTTTTTCAGTGATAGCAAGTGACGGAGCGCCTTTTGTGGTGAGTTTGTTTATTGCTGCCCTTTTATGGGGGCTGAGTATGCTGCATATCATCATTAGCTTGTTGCGTTATGATCCTCGTGCAGTTGCTGTTCCATATCCTCCTCATGCAGGACCCAACCCATATGGTTTTTACTCGCAAAGCGGACCTTATGGACAGGCTGGTTTAACAGGAGAGGTACCGGAGGAGGCAACACACTCAGATACGGATGCGCCGGGAGCAGGAATGGGATATGGTCCGGGCTATAACTATTATCAACAAGGACACCATGGTATGGCAGGATCACCAGCTTTTCAAAAGGGATCGGACAATGAACGCTTTTTTACGATTTTGCTGTCGTTCATTCCTGGATTGGGACACCTTCATTTGGGGCTGATGCAGCGTGGTTTGTCTTTTCTGCTATCTTTCTTTGGCTTTGGAGCGATCCTCGTTTTTATTACCAGCATTACAAACGAATCCGGATTTTTGGCGTTTGCGGGCGTGTTACCGATCATTTGGCTGTATTGCATGTTTGATGCGGTGCAGCATGTACATCGCAAACAAGCGGGAGAAATGCTTCAGGACCGTACTTTGTTTGAGGAACTGGAATATGGAAGAGTCGAGGGACGGCGGAGTAAAATGCTGGCTACCATTTTATCGGTATTTCCCGGTGCTGGACATATGTATATCGGTTTGCAAAAGCGTGGACTCCAGCTCATGCTTCTGTTTTTAGGAGGCATCTATGTACTGGACGTGCTGCATCTTTCACTCTTTTTGTTCCTGATTCCGGTGGTCTGGTTTTATAGCTTTTTTGATGCGTTGCAGCAAGTAAGCCGTTATGGACGGGAGCCGCTGATCGACAAGCCTGTGATCGGTATGTTTGCACAATATCACCGCTGGGTAGGCTTGGGGTTGCTATTGCTAGGAGCCTATTACATCTTAATCAACGTATTAGTTCCTACTTTGGATCGTCTGTTTCCGAATGGAGAGATTTATAATTTGGTTGACATGTATCTACGAACGATTATCGTATCCTTATTGTTGATCGGCGGTGGTATTTGGATGATGATCGGGAATTCCAAATCTAAACGAGTAAAGGAGAAGCAATAGAATGGATACTGAATTTTCAAAGAGTGAGGCTCCCTTTAAGGGAGCCCATCATCCTCAGAGCGATGGAGGAGGCTCCACAGGTATATTGGGTACATCATCTAACAAAAATAATTCCTCTAAAGCGTCAAACGCTCCGGCAGGGGTGTGGAAAGTCGGAAGGCTGTCCATGGGACTTTTCCTCGTCCTGCTGGGGAGCATAACGTTTGCCTCCAAGTTTTGGGGAGCGGGCATACTGGACCAGGCTTTGACCTGGTGGCCTGTCGTTTTTGTTTTGCTGGGTTTGGAAATTTTAATGTATACTGCTTGGAAGGGGACGCGTGAGCGTATTCGTTATGATGTATTCAGTATGTTTATTACGGCGGTATTGGTTTTTTGCTGTATCGGATTTGCCTTGGTCAGTTCATTGGGGATCACTCCGCAAGTCAGAGAAATAATGAGTTCGGTTCAGGAAACAAGGGTTCTCCCAGACTGGCATGAAAAACTGCCTGCCGAAGTGAACAAAGTGATTGTACAGGGAGAAGATCCTTATGCGGTCAAAATTGACGCAACCAGCTCACCGGAAGTGCATGTGTTCGGAAGTTATGTATACACAGGCAAAGAGGACGAAATAAAGGGTCAAGATTTATATCAGACCAAGCAAATCGGCGATACCTTGTATGTATTACTGGGTCAAATCCCGACACGGTTCATGCAGACTCAACAGCAGCTTGATGTTACGATTGCTGTACCTGAGGGAATTACGGTTACTGTGCGCGATAGCCGAGGAAATATAATTGAAAAATAGGGAGATTTTCCGGATCCAACTTTACATTTTGTATCATTCACGCGATACTTGAAAAGGAAGCTGAGATGTCATCCATGTCGCTAACTAATGGTGCATTTGCTTATCAGGCGAAACTTGATGGTGTGCAGTCGAATAGCGATTGTGATCGGAAATGAGGGAGAAAAATGATTTCGTTGAATCCTGATACGCTTACAGGGCGTGAAAATTATAAGCTGTTGACCGGAAGTATTATTCCAAGGCCGGTAGCCTTTGTAACGACTTTGAGCAGCGAAGGGGTGCTGAATGGTGCGCCGTTCAGTTATTTTTCCATCGTTGCTTCCGAGCCGCCACTGCTGTCTGTATCCGTACAACGTGTCGATGGAGTATCCAAAGATACAACACGTAATGCGATGGAGCATAAAGCTTTTGTCGTACATATCACAGACGAGGACAATGTGGGAGCGGTGAATGTGACGGCTTCCCGTCTGTCTCCGCAGGAGAGTGAGGTTACACTGGCAGGCCTTACCCCGATAAAAAGTACAAAAATCGCAGTTCCCGGTGTGACAGAAGCGAAAATACGCATGGAATGTATTCTGGAACAGGTGATACCGCTAGGAGGCAAGGAGGACACACCTGCTTGTGATCTGTTAATCGGACGCGTAGTGCAGTATCATTTATCCGAGGAAGCGTACCAAAATACGTATGTGATTGCTAAAGAGTTGCGTCCAGTAAGTCGGTTGGCTGGGAACAATTATGCGAAGCTAGGAGAGCAATTCACGCTGGAGCGTCCCCAATAGGGGGCGCTTTTTTTACAGCACGCCTTAAATTACATCGGAAGGATTCTTATTCATCACATTTCCTTTATGAAGGCAATGTTTAATCTGAATGTTGATATTATTGTGGTGTTTCGAGAGCCAAGTGTTTAAAATGAGTCCCTATTTTGTTGGAGTTCCCTGATGAAAAAACATTTGCCATTGACCATCGTTTAGTTTCCAAATGGAACTTCTTAATGACCTATTTCCATCGTCAATCGATTTAGTACAGTATGTTGAATGTACAAAATCTGACGACAACAACTTTATTTTAAAGTTGGTAATTATAAATGGTATGTAGTTCAAAGGAGCTCTATCATTTAAAAAAATTAATTGCAATGATTTGTCGTATTTTTTACCCGAAGAGCCATATTCAATATAATCATTAGCTAATAGCTTTTCAAAATCTTCTTTTCGATAATGCATTAACTGCTTTTCTAAATTCAATATAATCTCATGTAATTCTTTACTCACCTTATCACCTCAACTAAGATTTTATGTCACCACTAGGATAGGAAACTTTTTTAATAAAAAAGAGAACGTACCGTGCTTTTCGCTCAGGCCCCGTTCTCGATATTCAATAACCGCTTTTACTAATAATGATACACATCTTTGAGACTTATGAGTTTATTTACTTCAAAGTTTTCAGCAGCAGGGAGCGATACGTCGTTTCAAACAAAAATTCAAACGCCTCCAAATGCTTTTTAGCCTCAAATACATCACGGCCCCACGCATAAATGCCGTGGTTACGCAATAAAATTCCAGGCACCTGATCATTCAGTACACCAGACACCAGCCTGGCAATCGAGGCAATATCCGCGTAATTAGGCAGCACAGGAATATCAATCGCAGCATTTTCTTCCCAAATGTTAAAAGCCTTGATCAGCTCAATACCTTGGATAGGTACAGCGCTTTGCTCACCATAATATTCGGAAATCAGATTGTTAAACACGGTATGCACATGAAAAACTGCTCCACAGCCTGTCAGGCGGTAAATTTCGCAATGGATGAGCGTCTCTGCACTTGGCTTGAGATTTGTGGCTTCTGCTGCTTTTCCGTATTGGTCTACGAACAGAAAATCCTCAGGAGTGCGTTTGGTCTTATCCTTGCCGCTGGCGGTAACTGCAAAATAAAATTGTTCGGGGTGAAAGTCACCGATTCGGATCGACAGATTACCGCTTGTGCCTGGGAACCAGTTGCGAGATGCGAATAGTTCTTTGACATCAGCGAGCTCTTCCAGTGCGCGGCGTTTTTCTTCCAATGAAATGTCTGCCAAGTTAAAACTCATTTACAGCACCCCTTGCTCCTGTTTTTGCTTTAAATCCTCGATAATGTCATCAAATGTTTCAAAGGGTACATGTGGTACGCCAAGTTCTTGACACTTTAAAGTCAGATGCGAACGGGAGTACACAAGATCGGCAATTTTAGCTCCTTCAAAATCGGTCAGACTGTCGCCGATCAAAATCCGTTCATATTGTTCGGGAGAGTATTGACGAATCACAGTCGTTTTACACATGCCGCAGTCATTTGTACACGGCTCCTCACATGGATGCGGCCACGTAATCTGGATGCGCTCCTCGGAAAAATCTGCTTTGTTGCAATAGACGTGGTCGTGTGGAATATCGAATGGTTTTAGCAATGGATCAATAAAAAAATCAATGCCGCCGCTGGTAACGAAAAATTCAATCTGCTGCTCCCGTACATAGTCCAAAAAGCGTGCAAAGCCCTCGCGTATACCAGCTTGTCCAAGTACATATGAGATAATTTCGCCCTTTTGCTCCGAAGGCATCAAGGCGAACATCGCACCTACGCCTTCACGAATGGATGTATGCCCATTTACGATCTGATGCATGATGGGCTCACAGCCTGCAGGCTGAAAATGCTTCATAATGGCGACAATATTATCGCTGTTCGTAATTGTCCCGTCAAAATCGCAAAAAATGACGGGCTTCTTTGCTGTGCTCATCGTTCACCTCCCCATATGTCAAGCGCAGATTGCAGCTCGGGGTGAGTACGGGCGTATTCTGCCAGCGGGACATTCTGCTGTACGGCTTCAATCGCCTGCACAAAGGCGCGCCCACCGGCTTCTGTACCTAGCGGATGGCCGTGAATCCCACCCCCGGCGTTGACAACAACGTCAGTACCAAAGTCACGTACAATTAACGGCACGAGGCCCGGGTGAATCCCTGCGGAAGGGACAGGCATGCTGGCCTTCAGCGGTAGATCAGGGGTGATCAGTTCATCGCGGATCGCCATGTTTTCCTCACGCGGCATCGTCACTGAGCCGTAGGGAGAAGGGAAGAGGACGAGGTCAGCGCCAGCCAGCCGCATAAGCTGACCAAGTAGAACGGACGCCGATATACCATAATGTGGCGACGGATAAGCAGCTCCCGCCAACGAAGGATGAGCAGCAATTGGCACCGAGACGGCGGGATCGCTGCTAAGTTCATGCAGCACATCGTAACCGTAGGCCAACACGTTAAACAGTAACGCGTTGGCACCCGCGTCGATGGCCTTGAGAGCTTGCGTCTTAAGCTGCGAGGTCGGCCCCGTTAAATTAGCCGCATACAGCAGCTTTTTACCGGTTTCGCGCTCAGCCGCTTCGGCAGCTTTGATGCAGGCTTCGACTCGTTTCTCAATTGGTGTCAGCGCATTTTCAAACAAGATCTCGTCATCCTTGATCAGATCGACACCGCCGAGAGCCTGCCGGGTAAACTGTTCACGAAGTTCGTCCAAATTGAGGCCAATCACAGATTTGAAAATGTTCATGAGCAGAGGGCGATCATGCACGCCGAGCTGCTCGCGCAAGCCGCTGATACCGAATTTCGGTCCGGGAAAAGCAGAGCGGAAGGCTTCCGAGAAACCCAGCTTCGTTAGTTTAATTCGGCCGTCCATCGAAATTTTGCCGAAGACTGTGACCAGCAGTGCGGGAATATCCCGGCTGAAGTTGACATCCGGGTAAGCGATGGTCAGGTCGGCGTACCGTTCACCAGGACCTCCATCGTGAATATCCACAGAATGAACCGAGCCAAGATGCTTTTGCATCGCGTCCCGTTTGGCTTGCGGGAGCTCAGTCCAGCTGCCCACCGTCATGCCGATGGCAATAGATTGGGCCTTTTGGTTAAAATCGGCTTTGTCATCGTATACCCGGTAGGTCGCCAAGCAATAGCTCATTCAATTCCCTCCTTGAGTACAGCTCCCATCTCGCGGGATCGTTCAGCGCACCGCTGCACCGCCGCAATCACCGTTTCATAGAAGTCACCTTTGTCCAGCATTTCCAATGCAGCTACCGTAGAGCCATTAGGAGACATGATTTTGTGGCGAAGGGCAGAAGGCTCCTCTCCGGTTTGCTGTACCATGCGTGCCGCTCCAAGCGCGGTTTGCACCGTTAGTTCGTGCGCTTGCTCAGGGGTCAAGCCACCACGAATTCCCCCGGCAATCATGGCTTCCATCAGATAGTAGACATAGGCAGGGCCGCTTCCAGATATCCCGGTCAAAACATCCATTTTCTCTTCCTCTATAACCGTCACCGTACCTACAGATTCGAACATCGTAAGCACATTTTTACGCTGGTTTTCGCTGATCTCTTTGGAAAAGCTAATGCCTGTAGCTCCCAGCCCAATCGAGCTGGATGTATTGGGCATCGTCCGTGCGATCGGCTGCTTGCGACCCAGTAAGGTTTGCATCGTACGAATGGACAATCCAGCGATGACCGATATGATCAGCTGCTCATCAGACAGAAGTGGGCCGAGCTGTCCAAGTGCTTGTGCAGCATCCTTGGGCTTCATGGCAAGCACAATGACTGGAGAACGACGCAGAAGCTCGGTTTTGGCGGCATCCTCGGTTTGGTACAAGACTCCATATTGCTTTTGGAGTTCCTCAAGACGAGCCTGATTACTGCGGTTGATAACGGTAATACCACTACGTTTAACGACAGAACGAGCCGTCATTCCACGAATAATAGCCTCTGCCATTGATCCTGCCCCGAAAAACGTAATTTGCTCGTTAATTAAAACTTTCGTTTGTGATTCACACATAGATTCATAACCTCCAAGGATACGGATTGATTTTTGTTATTATTCCCTGATTTGTCCAGTACCGTACACGCGATATTTGGTTGAAGTCAAGGCAGGCAATCCCATTGGACCACGGGCATGTAATTTTTGTGTGCTGATTCCGATCTCGGCACCAAACCCGAACTCAAAGCCATCCGTGAAGCGGGTAGAGGCATTGTGGTACACGGCTGCCGCGTCCACTTCTTGCAGAAAACGCTCGACATGGGCTTGGTCCTCGGTGACAATACACTCAGAATGCATCGTACCGTAACGGGCAATGTGCTCCAGTACTTCGTCCAGATTGTCCACGACCTTGACGTTCATAATGTAATCATTATACTCGGTGCCATAGTCCTCTTCTGTGGCAGGAACAGCCCAAGGAACCAATTCTCGTGTGCGTGCACAGCCGCGTAGCTCAACCCCCGCATCACGAAAGCGTACTGCCAATCCTGTTAAGTGTGCTTTTGCATAATCCGAGTGTACGAGCAATGTTTCCATCGAGTTACACACGGACGGTCTTTGCACCTTGGCATTCAGTGTAATCGCTTCGGCCATTGCTGCATCCGCTGTAGCGTCCAAAAAGGTATGGCACACACCTGCTCCGGTTTCGATGACAGGTACGGTAGCGTTCTGAACAACATTTTGAATGAGTGAACGCCCGCCACGTGGAATAATTACATCCAGCAAGCCGTTCAAGGTGAGCATTTCGTTGACCGAGGCACGGTCTGAATCTTCAATAAGTTGAAGTGCCTCGCGTGGCACAGCTGTTGCGTCTAGTGCCTGCTGGAGTACTTCGATAATCTTGCGGTTGGAGAAGAGGGCGGCCGAACCACCGCGTAGCACAACCGGATTACCTGTTTTCAAGCACAGGCCCGCGGCATCCACGGTTACATTTGGACGCGCTTCATATATGATGCCGATGACACCCAGCGGCACACGTATCTTCTCAATTCGCAGACCGTTTGGACGTTCAATTTGCTCAAGGGTGTCGCCGACCGGGTCAGGTAGTGCCACAATTTGGCGTAATCCTTCGGCAATTGCCCCGATTCGGTCCTCGGTCAGCGTGAGGCGGTCGAGCAGTGATTCCGATGTTCCCAATTCCCGTCCATGTTTCAGGTCATTATGGTTTGCTGTAATCAGCTCTTCAGTATGATTTACTAGAGCTTCAGCCATAGCAAGCAATGCTTCGTTTTTCTGTGCTGTAGTCAGGCGGTTCATGACCCCGGAACTTTTTTTGGCAAGATTCGCTTTGGTTCGTACTTCGCTAAACTGATTCTCCTCGGTTGTAGCTGTGTTTGTCGTTAAATCACTCATGTTACGGCCTCCCTACATACATAATGTAATCCATTCATCCCTGTGAATCACCTCAAGCCGGTGAATGGGACCAATTTTGCCCACAACCTCACCGCTCGGTAATCCTTGTACCATTCGAAGCTGTTCATCGTCATAATTGACGATGCCGCGTCCTAACACTTTATTTTCCGGTCCGAGCACCTCAACGACATCTCCGGCATGAAAGCTGCCCTCGACACGTCGTACGCCAACCGGAAGTAGACTGTGTCCTCCGTGAACCAGCGCTTCCTCGGCCCCTTCGTCTACATGCACCGCGCCCAGAGGGGTGGACATAAATCCAAGCCATTGTTTTTTCATCGGAAGTGAAGAGAGGTGAGTGTCAAAATATGTTCCTGGTCCGTGTCCTTCGACGGCTGCGTCTAAATCGCCATTCGCGCTTACACGTCCCACATATACAGGCACACCACCGCGTGTAGCGACTTTGGCAGCTTCGATCTTGGATCGCATGCCGCCAGTACCTACAGACGATCCGGAACCTCCAGCTAATGCATAAATCTCCTCTGTAATTTCTTCGATACGTTCAAAACGTACGGCATTCGGATGCTTGCGCGGATCTGCCGTATATACGCCGTCAGTGTCCGTAATGATAATCAGATGCTGAGCTTTGACCAGATTGGCAACCAGCGCGGACAACATATCGTTATCGCCGAATTTCAATTCGTCAATTGATACCGTGTCATTTTCGTTAAAGATCGGGATAACCTGCTGGCGCAGCAATTCTTCTACGGTCATTCCGGCATTGTTCATCCGTTTGCGGCTCAAAAAGTCACTACGGGTTAGCAGAACCTGCGCGATCACTAGGTCAAAATCTTTAAAAGCCTGCTCATAGGCCTGCATGAGAAGAGCTTGGCCAACAGCCGCTGCCGCCTGCTTTTCATGTAGCAGCTTAGGGCGAAAAGGGTACCCAATCTCTCTGAATCCGGCGGCTACTGCGCCTGATGTAACCAGCAGCACTTCATGACCTTTTGCGCGAAGCAAGCTGATTTCCCGGGCAAAATAAGCGATGGCTTCCCTATTCAAGCCACCTTCCACTCCAGTTAGAGAGCTGCTACCGATTTTAATGACGATACGTGTTGACATGACGTCCACTTCCTTAATTTTACTCTTTTTAATGCAAAAAAACTTCCATCCTTTGTATGCAAAGGACGAAAGTTTGTGCTTCCGCGGTACCACCTTCATTGATGATTCATGATCATCCCACTTGAAACCTGTTAACGGCAGGGGCCGCCTGATTGCGCAGGGCGCTCGGGGATAGGAGTTGGGAGAGAGTCCAGGTAAATTCTTGCAGCCTATCGGAATTTACTCTCTGAACAGGACCGGGTCTCTCTTAATAGTCCCTTCAACGCGCTAAATGATATTGGATACAGAATACCACGAAAAGACCAGGTTTGGCAAAGAAGTTGTAGCTGGAAAATACGGATTAACCAAACAGGTTTAGCTTGCCAATTCGATCAGCCGCCTCGGTCAGTCGAGCTTCTGAGCTCAGTAGTCCCGCTCGCACATATCCTTCGCCGCCACTCCCGAAGCCGATCCCTGGAGCGACAGCCACCTTGGCTTCACGTAACAACAGATCGGCAAAAGAAGCGGAAGTATAGCCCTGCGGCACAGGCAACCAGCTGAAAAAGGAGCCACTTGGGCGTGTCGCCTTCCAGCCGATTTGCCCAAGTGCATCATAAAAAGCGTTACGGCGCGATTCATAACGGGCAACCAGCTCGCTTACGCAGTTCTGCGAGGCCGTCAAGGCTGTTGCTGCGGCTGCCTGAATGCCGCCAAACAAGCTTACATAAATATGATCCTGCAGCAGGTTAATCATCGAGATGATTTCGGCATTACCGAGCGCGAAACCAACACGCCAGCCCGCCATATTGTACGTTTTGGACAAGGTATAGAACTCAATCCCCACGTCTTTAGCACCCTTAGCCTGTAGGAAGCTTACCGGACGTTCGCCATCAAATCCAATAGCGCCATAGGCAAAATCACTGGCAACCACAATGCCGTTACGTTGCGCGAATTCAACCGTATCCTCGTAAAAGGAAAGTGGAGCAGTAGCCGAGGTAGGATTATTCGGATAGTTAAGGAACATTAGCTTAGCGCGGCGGCGGTCTTCCGCGGAAATGGCTTCATAGTCGGGCAGAAAACGATTCTCTTCCTTTAATGACAGAAAAGACATTTCCGCTTTAGCCAAGGCTACACCTGACCAGTAGTCCGGATAACCGGGATCAGGGACGAGACACATATCGCCGGGATTGAGTAAAACTTGCGGTAGCTGAACCAAGCCTGTTTTCCCGCCAAACAGGATGGCGACCTCGGTTTCAGGATTGAGCGTTACACCGTAATCCTCCTGATAGCGCTGGGCAACGGCTTCCTTGAGAAAGCTATAACCGCGAAATGGCGAATATTTATGATATAGCGGGTTATCTGCTGATTCCTGCAAAGCTTTTACAATATGAGAAGGAGTGGGGGTATCGGGGTTCCCCTGTCCGAGATTAATGACATCATGCCCCGCCGCGATTTCACGGTTTACATTTTGTACAAGTGTGGCAAAAAATTGAGTGGGTAACTGTTTCATGACGTCAGAGGAAGGAATAGAAAAATGAGTCATCCATGTACACGACCTTTTGGAATAGTTTAAGAAATAATCTATCACGATTTTACCGAGCTGTATAGGGGGAATTAAGCTTGCATGGTTGCGTAATCCAGACTGATCGGGCTATGATGGGAGAAAATACCGGACATTGGGTCACGAGAAGCTCCGGCTCACAAGGAGGATGAAGGATTTTGACGTATCAGGAAGCTCAGCCGTTCAGTGTTGCACTCATACAAGCTCACATAGAGATAGGAAATCCCCCGGAAAACCTCAGTCATATCCGAGCTTTAATGGAACAAGCGATGAAAGCCGAACTGAGGCCGGATCTGATTGTCCTGCCAGAAATGTGGAACACAGGCTATGCCTTGGAGCGCATTCATGAGCTGGCGGACAAGGAAGGAACGGAGACCCGGGCATGGATAGCAGCATTCGCTGCCACCCACCAAGTGAACGTAGTAGCTGGGTCGATCGCAGAGAAAAAAAGCGACGGTCATGTGTATAATACGATGCTTGTTTTTGACCGAACAGGCAGAGAGGTTGCTTCGTATTCCAAAATTCATCTATTCCGACTTATGGATGAAGAAAAATATTTGCAGCCTGGCGAAGAAAAGGTTTTATTCGCACTGGATGATGGGATTCAGGCAGGTGCGTCGATCTGCTATGATATCCGGTTTCCTGAACTAGCCCGCAGTTTGGCTCTGTCGGGCGCGAATTTGCTGATCGTACCCGCAGAATGGCCTCATCCTCGGCTGCATCACTGGCGCACCTTGCTGACCGCACGTGCTATAGAAAATCAAATGTATGTCATTGCTTGTAACCGGGTAGGTCGCAGCGGAGAAACTGATTTCTTCGGGCATTCACTTATTATTGATCCATGGGGAGAAATCATTGCTGAGGGCGGAGAGCAGGAGGAGATTCTCACAGGAACGATTGAGTCTGCCTTGGTGCAGGACGTGCGTGGTCGTATTCCGGTGTTTGAAGATCGGCGTCCCTCACTGTATGACCGATAATCAGTGTAGAAAGGAATACTCCATGCTTAAGGAACGCATTGAATTTTTGTGTAAAAAGAAAAACCTGTCCCGTAAAGAGCTGGTAGACGGGCTGGTGACACCTGCACATTTTGCGAATATACTGGCCGACCGTTACCCGTTAGCAGAGGATCTGGCCGAGCAAATTGCTGGGCGTTTAGGTGTAAACCCATCGTACCTCTTACGTGCAGCGGCAGAGGATGAGGAAACGCTGGCTACAGCGGATAAGATTTTTACAGAGCTGTCCAAGCTGGCTAATCCTGCCACGGAAGGCTATGTGGATCAGCTGGAGGATCGCAACGATTCACTGGTAGTGGAAATGACGACTTATTTGATGAAGGCCGTTTATTACCAGCAATTAAATGACCCAACGGCCTATGAATATTTACATCAAACCTATTTGAATTTTTATTTGGAGAAGTTTGGTCGTTCGGATGAGGTGGAGCTGCCCGCACCGCTAAAAAAAGCAATTTTATTTTATAAAATCCAGTATCTCCGCTCTAAAAATCATTATTATGATGTGCTGAATAACGTTACGCAGTTAATCCGATTGGTGGAAGAGGGGACGGAAAACTGGCTCAATGCGCAAAACATTATGGTGGAGGCCTGCATTCAGGTTAAGCAATTTGATCAGGCGAAGCAGGTATTCGAGCAGACGATGCGAAGGGTGTATGATGATCGGCTTTTTCACCGTTTGACGGGCCTGTATGTAGCTTACAGCGGATATTGTTTTGCCATGGGTTCTGTACAGGAAGCACTGTTAACGCTGTCTATGGCTGAGGCCAATCTAGTCTATTTGGAAAATGCGGCAGATATGCTCACGACCATCCTGAACAACCGAATTATTATGCTGACATCGATTGGAGAGCTGGACAAGGCATTGGAGGAAGTAGGGCGTTTTGAAGCGCTGGTGAGTCGGGAGCGGGAGGAAATGCAGCAGATGATGCTGCCCGTTACGCTGATATATCGTTGTGAGATTGCGTTTGTGCGGAAAAATTGGGGCCTTCTCTCACAGCATTTGGATCAGCTTCGCCAAACCAATCTGACAACAGATCAGCAAATGGGGCTTGATTTTTATGAAAGCCAGCTTGCGCTTGCTCAGGGAAATCAGGACGCCTTTTGGATGCATGCCTTGCAATGCTTGCCTTATTTTGAAGCTCTTCAGCATCCAGCGCGGCTTGAACAGTTATATGAAACGCTGGCTGTGGTGTCCGAGGACAGTCGTCGTTATAAAGAATCATCTGCGTATTATCGTAAACTGGTCTATCTTTTAAGAAAAAAATAGTCAGAAATCATTCGCTTTTCACAAAACTATCGGATAGATTGTTCGAAAGAATACTCGGAAGTGTGCAAAATTTTGTGCGAACCGTGCCAAAGTTCAAAAATAAACCGACAAAATACAGGTTGAAGCTCCTGTTTTTCCGGTTTTTTTGTATGTGCCAAAACGTATTGTGATGTCAGGAACCGTCTTCTATACTGAATTCATAAGGTACGACAATACAAAATACGAGGTGCAATCACATGATGAACTTTTTCGGTAAAAAGAAAAAACAGCAGGATGCGATAGAACAAGCAGACCAACTGATGAATAAAGGCCTGTCAGGCTTATTTATGAAAGGTCTAGTACCCAAAGAGCATCGGGAACAGATCAACCAAAGCCTAAATTCGGCAAGACAAGCTCAAACAGCGGCTAACGGTGGTTTGGCGATGGCAGCGACTGCGGTTATTATTTCGGTAACAGATACCGGGAAGCTCGTGAATTTTGATCCGATCGTAGTGCTAGTGCTAGATGTGACAGAAATTAACGGCAATCGATACCAAAAAACGTTGGAAACGCTCGTATCCAAGCTGCAAATCCCGCGGCCTGGAGATACGGTGGGTCTGGGAAGCAACCCGAAAAATCCATCAGAGCTGATCTATATGGGTCTGGTGACAGCGTAAAATGAATGAGGTGTTTCACCCTATCTTGCTGACATATATTTTAAACAGATGATTGAAAAGGGGTTTTGAAGGATGAAAGGATTTTTGAGTATGATCGGGGTACTTCTAGTGTTTGGTGTAGGCTTCTCACCATTCTTGGCTAATTACTTATGGGATGATCCGTTTTTGATTATGGATGCCCCATGGTTCAGGCCGTTAATTTATACAGGCTTTGCGCTTATATTTCTACCTGGTATTATAGGTGCGTTTTTCGGAGGGGGTAAAGTCAAGAAGGGTGCTCCTGGGGTAGGGATCATTACTAGTGTTCAGCAAACAGGGACTTATGTAAACAATCAGCCGCAGGTAAAACTTGGGTTGACCGTAACCAAACAGGGAGAAGACAAATATGATACTGCTTTGACGACGATTATTCCTTTAACTTCCATGGCTCAATTTCAGCCAGGCTCGATCATTCCACTCGTAATATCGGAGAAAGACAAAAAGAAAGTAGGACTTGACCTGAAAGGGCAGGTGTCGCAGATGGATTTGCAAGCGTTAATGAATGAGCAAATGGTCAAGCAGGGCGTATCGCCCGAGCTGATGGAAATTGCCAAAACCGGTGAGCAGGCATATGCAAAGGTGCTGGATGTTACACCCATGGGTGAAGCGGGATCCGATAAAATTAAGCTTCAATTTACGCTGAGTGTAACGAAAAGCAACGGCGATACCTTTAATGTAACCACGCAAAAGGATGTTTTTTCTTCCCAACTATCCAAGCTGCAGCAAGGAAGCATTATAAAGGTCATTTATTCACCTCAAGATCCTTCGAAATTGGTCTTTAAAACACAAGTGAGTGAAGCCGAGGTACAGCAAGCATTTGGTTCTTCTCGATCATAAAAAAGTTTTTTATGATACCTGTTTCAGATACAGCCTATAGGTGTATTATAATAGTATCCCGACACCAGGAGGTTGATAACGATGGATAACCAAAGTAGATCCGAACTGGCGAATAGGGATGGCCTGTCACGGCCGAGAGGCTTAAATAGACAGGTTGTCGGAAACAACTATGAAATGGGCTATGATCAGGACAAAAGTCCACCACATCTAGGGAGACCCTGATCACAACAAGGCGAGGACAGACACTTTGGGATCACACAGCACATTGGAACTGAGGTAGGACATTCTTGGATACCAAGACTAGAGACCTTAAGGAAAGAAGTGATGCGGGATGGATAAAGTGGAGTTTCCGAGCAAGCGTAGAGTAATCAGGCGAGGCTGACATGAATTTCAAATGAACATGAAATGTGGTTCGTTGAAGACAGATGGAAGCAACATCGCAACAGTGTAATCGAACCCGTGATCTAATTGCAGTATTGAAAGTATAGGGGCGAAGCCCCAGGACCGTCTTCCTCACTAGCTTGGGCTGGGGAGGAAGACGGTCCTTTTCACGTTCGAGGCTACTTTTGAGAAAGTTGCTCGACTGTTTCTCGGAAGGTATCAATAAAAGCTTCGGCAGCTTTAGACAAATAGCGTCCGTTCCGGTAAGCAATCGCTAGGGTGCGGCTGGGAGTAGGTTCGGCGAGTGGCAGCAATGCTGGAACAAACTCGCTACTGGCGGCCCGTGCGATAAAACGTGGGACGAGTGTCACGCCCATACCTGTCGCTACGAGCGATTGAAGGGTCTCCATATTAGTGCTTTCAAACACCACATTGGGTTCAAAGCCTGCTTGATGACATAGATCCATCGTCAGCTTGCGAAAGCCTTGCCCTTTTTTCAGGACGACAAAAGGCTCGTCTTTCAGTTCTTCCATATGCACTGGCAGCGGCTGGGTACCATTTTTACGCAGGGCTAGGGGATGACCCGGAGGAACAGCGAGATCAATCCATTCTTCACCGATGGGTACATAAGAAAGTGTAGGTTCTACTAAGGGAAGAGAGAGCAGGCTGAGATCTGTATCGCCACTTGCCGTTTTTTTCTCCAGATTCATGGATGAATCTTCGACTAACACGATTTCAATGTCTGGATGAGCCCTCTTGAATACAGGCAGCACATGCGGCAGCAAATGGGAGCCTGTGATAGGCATACTGCCAACGACGACCTTCCCTTTTCGCAGCTGAGAAATATCGTCCATTTCCTGCCGGAGCTGCTCGACTGCATCAACTATTTTTTTTGCCTTTTCTACAAAGCTTGCTCCTGCATGTGTTAATTCCACCGTGCTGGTGTTGCGTTGAAATAAAAGTACCCCAAGTTCTTTTTCAAGTTTGGACAATTGTTGGCTCAAAGAAGGCTGAGCAATATGCAGTTTTTCTGCTGCGCGTGAGAAGTTTTTTTCCGCTGCAATTTGCAGGGTGTACTGAAGCTGTCTGAATTCCATCGAATTTCATGCTCCTTATCTTATAAACTTTTCCTATTACATCATAGACTGATTATACAATAATAAAATTAAATGCCCAGTCCTGACGAATCTCATGTGTCACAAGTATTATATAGATGAAGCGTTTTGTCACAAATATCGTCTTTTAATATAGATAATGAATTCCTTTAACATTCTCCTGATAAAACATAATTAATCTTAGTTCTGGTTGTACAAAAAAGATCTGGGAGGAAAATGAATGCTAAAATGTTGGGGGCTACATACGAAAAAATCGGTGGCTGCACTCGTAGCGACGATGATGCTAGCAGTAAGCGGTGGGACGGCGATGGCAGTCGAAAAGGACACGTCGATTAAAAACGTAATTATTTTGATTCCAGACGGTATGGCTAATGACGCCACTGCACTGGCTAGATGGTACAAAGGATCCTCCTTAACGTTAGACAGCATGGCAAGCGGCATGGTGCGTACGCATTCTGCGGATGCTCCAATTGCCGATTCTGCTCCAGCGGGTACTGCTTTTGCCACAGGACATAAATCTCATACTGGGTATGTAGGTGTCCTTCCTGATGAAGCGACAATGCCTGGACAACAACCCATTGCAGGGGGTGACGCCAAAAAACCTGTAGCTTCCATTCTTGAGGCTTCCAAGCTGGCAGGAAAATCGACCGGAATTATTGCGACTTCCGAGATTATGCATGCGACACCAGCTGATTTTACCGCACATTATCCTGATCGTAAAAATTATGATGCACTCAGCATGCAGCAAGCCTACAACGGGGTTGACGTAGTGTTAGGTGGAGGCGGCAAGTTTTTGGAGGCAGCAGGGCGTAAAGATGGCCAAGATTTGGTAGCCCAAATTAAAGACCAGGGTTATGACTTTGTTACGACACCTGAAGGGTTGAAAAAATCGACCTCCAGCAAGCTCTGGGGCAGCTTTTCTCCCGAAGCCCTTGCGTATAACCTGGATCGCGATGCATCCAAGGAACCTAGTCTGGCGGAAATGACATCGAAAGCCATTGATGTGTTGTCCAAAAACGATAAAGGCTTCTTCTTAATGGTAGAAGGCAGTAAAGTGGATTGGGCCGCCCATGCAAATGATCCAACCGGAATTATTAGTGACGTGCTTTCATTTGACGATGCGGTGAAAGTGGCTGTGGATTACGCCAAACAAAACCAAAATACTGTCGTCGTAGCAGTGACAGACCACGGAAACGGTGGATTGACGATTGGTAGCAGCGATACAACTAGCAATTATGACAAAACGCCTTTAGCTTCTTTTATAGACCCGCTGAAAAAAGCGAAGCTGACGGGTGAAGGCTTGGAAGCCAAGCTGAATGCAGATCGCAGCAATATTAAAGAGGTGCTTTCCACGTATTTTGGCATCACCGATTTGACAGACGAAGAAGTGAAAACCATTAAAGATGCCAAAGAAGGCAGCATGAACTATGCTGTCGGACCGATCATTAGCAAACGTGCGAATATTGGCTGGACTACAGGCGGACATACAGGAGGCGATGTCGTGTTGTACACGTACGCGCCGAACGGAGACCGTCCATCCGGTGTAATCGACAATACGGATGTAAATAAGTATATGACACGTGTACTTGGACTGGACTTGGATACAGTCAGCAAGCAGCTTTTTGTTCCTGCAAAAGCCGCTTTTGAAGCTAAAGGAGCCAAGTTTACTGCGGATACGAAAGTCATTACAGTGACCAAAGGCAGTAACAAGCTGGAGCTTCCGGTATACAAAAATATTGCTATGCTGAATGGTAAAAATACCACGCTCAACGGTGTAGTTGTATTTAACGGTGTTGATTATTTTGTACCCCAGCAGGCAATTGATTTGATTCAGTAATATGCAGAATCATCGACAAGGGCTGTTTCTTCCATTAGAGGAAGAGACAGCTTTTTTGTGTGTTGAGCTAAATGTGTATTTTTTGAGGCGGAAGTTGAAGAAGGTTTTTATAAAATGGGATTTTTTGTGAAACTAGTCACGTTACATCTTCTTCGATATTGCTAGAATAATACATGTACGGTACAAGCCGCTGATGATGCGAAGTCCGGATGGACGAGGGAAGAAGGGATGAGTCACGGACGAATTATTACTGCGTCTGGCTGACGGCAAGGAATGGACGCATACGGAAATGATGGAGTTGCTGACACGTTTGGATGATGAGCCGACGCTACGGGCTCAACTGAGGCACCTGGCAGCTCGCACCAAATTGGAGCGCTATGGCAAAGGTGTTTTTTTACGGGGATTAATTGAATTCTCCAGTATATGTCGTCAGGACTGCATGTACTGTGGGCTGCGTGCTTCGAATAAACAGGCAGATCGTTACCGTTTGCAGCCGGAAGAAATTCTGGCCTGTTGTGCGGAGGGCTATGAACTCGGCTATCGGACCTTTGTGCTGCAAAGTGGGGAAGATTACTGGTTTACAGCAGCCCGGCTGACGAAATTGATTCGAGAAATTAAAAGCCGTTTCGCGGATGTGGCAGTCACACTGTCCATCGGTGAACGAGATGATGAAACTTATGAGCAATTATACGAGGCGGGCGCGGACCGTTTTTTGCTGCGGCATGAGACAGCTTCCCCCCGTTTGTACGCCAAGCTGCATCCGACGATGACGATGGAAAGCAGGCGCAGCCGTCTGCTGGCTTTGCAACGAATCGGCTTTCAGATCGGGGCCGGATGTATGGTGGGGTTACCAGGACAAACAAATAGTGAATTAGCAGACGATTTGGTCTATCTGCATAGCCTGTCACCAGATATGATCGGGATTGGTCCTTTTTTACCGCATAGCAACACGCCGCTTCGGGATGCCAGTCAGGGGAGCATGGAAAAAGCTCTCGATATTATTTCGTTATCCCGACTGGTTGTTCCAGATGCACTTATTCCGGCGTCCACGGCAATGGGAACGATTCATCCCCAAGGCAGGGAGAAGGCGCTTCAGGCAGGGGCAAATGTGGTGATGCCCAATTTGTCGCCACTGGCGGTGAGGCCTAAGTATGCGATTTATGAGAATAAAATATGTTTGGGAGATGAGTCTGCCCAATGTCGTCATTGCCTGGAACTGCGGATTCGTGGAGCGGGATTTGAAGTCGATATGGGGCGCGGTGATAGTTTGAGGGTGCAACGACAACTTATGAGATAGGAAACTTTGTGAGGCTATGACGGAAACATTGCAGTAACCATAAATAAGGAGATGGGTATACGTGAGTGGAGTACGGGAGAAAGTATCGGCGGATTTTATTAATGAAGCAGAGATTATGGCAGCAGTGGAGCAGGGGAAACAAGAGGCAACAGATCGACACCGTATTTTAGAAATTTTAGAAAAGGGGAGAGCCTGCCGGGGACTGAGTGCGAGTGAAGCGGCGGCTCTTTTACATGTGGATGATCCTGAATTATTGGAAGAGATGTTCAAATCTTCGAGGGCAGTCAAAGAGCAAATTTATGGCAACCGGATTGTGTTGTTCGCCCCTTTATATGTAAGCAACCACTGCGTGAATAACTGCGAATATTGTGGTTATAAACATACCAATGACAGCTTTACTCGTAGCCGTCTGACACCGGAGGAATTGGTGGAGGAGGTTAGAGTGCTTCAAGAACTGGGACACAAGCGACTCGTGCTGGAAGCGGGAGAAGACCCAGTTCATTGTCCCATTGACTATATCGTCGATTGTCTGCGCCAGATCTATGAGGTCAAGGTGGATAACGGCAGCATTCGGCGGATCAATGTGAATATTGCATCCACAACCGAAGAGGACTATCGGAAGCTGGCAGAGGTGGGCATTGGAACGTATATTTTATTTCAGGAAACGTATCATCGTGAAAGCTATCGTAAATTCCACCTGCAGGGACCAAAGCGGGACTTTGATTGGCACACTACGGCAATGGACAGAGCCATGCGTGCGGGTATAGATGATGTGGGGATCGGTGTGTTGTACGGTCTGTATGATTTTCGCTATGAGACCGTAGCGATGCTGAAACATGCCGAGCACTTGGAAGAAGCCTTTGGCTGTGGCCCTCATACGGTTTCAGTTCCACGATTGCGTCCGGCTGAAAATGTAGATCTGGAGCGATATCCGTACCTGGTCAACGATGAGGATTTTATGAAAATTGTATCCGTTCTTCGACTGGCTGTCCCTTATGCTGGAATGATCCTGTCCACGCGCGAGGAGCCGGAATATAGGGACCGCGTCATTGGTCTAGGCGTGTCGCAGATTAGTGCAGGTTCAGCTACAGGCGTAGGGGCATATGCAAAACAGGAAACTGATGATAAGCCTCAATTTGAGGTGGGGGATCATCGCTCACCATCGGAAATTATTAAAAGTCTGTGCCGTGGCGGATATATGCCGAGCTACTGCACAGCTTGCTACCGTGAGGGGCGAACTGGAGATCGTTTCATGGAGCTTGCCAAATCAGGACAAATTCATAATGTATGCCAGCCGAATTCGCTGCTGACCTTCCAAGAATATCTGCTGGATTATGGGGATGAGGAGGCACGTGAACTGGGAGCTGCCGCTCTGCGAGAAAATCTGGAGCGTATACCACGTGAATCGACGCGCCGTTTGACGCTTGACAGACTTGAACGACTGGAAGCAGGCGAACGCGATTTGTATTTTTAGCAATTTATATTATTCGTAGTATCATTTCACGCTATGAAATCTCATGATTTATAATGAACTTGAAAATAAAAAGCAGTCGCGTTGAAATCAGCGCGACTGCTTTTGTGTGTCTGGAAAAAAATATGAATACCGAGATGAGGACTTTTAGGAATAACTGCCGGCCTCTACAGCTTGCTCCCATGCCAGCATAGCAGATGGGAAGCATTCAATAGCACGGGGAAAGACCCCCTGTACATAAGCGATGAAAACACCATAGTTCACAATCGGCACGCCGGCAGCTTTCGTTTCCGACATTCGATGAAGCATCGTACGCCGATTGAGCATGCATGCACCGCAATGAATAACCAGTGCATATTCGCTCAGATCATCAGGGAAGCTGGAGCCGGATGCATGCTCGATGATGAGACGTTTGCCTATCGTTTGGCGGAGCCAGCGGGGAATTTTCACTCGACCAATATCGTCAGATTGGCATTGGTGAGTGCAGGCTTCGGCAATAAGTACACGGTCTCCATCTTTGAGGCGATCAATGGCTCTTGCACCTCGTACCAGTTCGTCCAGATCGCCTTTATGACGGGCAAACAGGATGGAAAAAGAGGTGAGAGGCACATCTTTGGGCGTGTCAGCCGCTACTTTCATAAAAACCTGTGAATCGGTAATGACCAAGCGAGGCTTGCGTCCCAATCTCTCCAGTGTCAATCGTAGTTCATGTTCTTTGGTCACTACGGCGATGGCATCACTCTCTAGTGTATCGCGGATTGTTTGCTGTTGTGGCAGGATCAATCGGCCTTTTGGTGCAGCTTTGTCAATGGGAACGACCAGCACAACAACATCGCCGGGTGACAACAGGTCACCGACGATACGAAAACGATCCTCGTTTTGGGGGAGTGTATTCGTGATAGCCTTTTTCAGTTCCGTGTCTCCCCGGAGCAAAGATGCACTGAAAGGAATCAAGGTGAGATCCAGTTCAGTTGCCAGTTTTGTAGCCGTTTTATCTGATTCTGTAAGGGTATCTATCTTATTCAATACCCCAATAACAGGAATCTTTTTGATACGGAGCTTTTCGAGTAGCTCATGCTCGAATAATCCGACTCCAACGGTGGCGTCGATAACGAGAAGAGCCAAGTCTGTACTATTAAGTATTTCTAGCGTTTTGTTGCGGCGCAGCTCTCCGATCTCACCCTCATCGTCCAGTCCGGCGGTATCCACCAAAACAATGGGACCCGCTGGGAGCAGCTCCATCGGTTTGAAAACGGGGTCCGTGGTCGTTCCTCCTACAGGAGATACCACAGCGACGGGCTGACCAGTCAGGGTGTTCAGAATGCTGGATTTGCCTGCGTTACGGCGACCAAGCAGGACGATATGTGGTCGGTTGCTACGAGGGGTATCATTCATTCCCATGGTGAGTTCCTTCTTCCTGCCCCGGAATTCCGGGCTTGGTTACTGTATAGGGATGGCATAATTGGTCAATCCGCGAACGGGTCAGTAGGCCGCGATCTTCTGCAATATCCTCTGGTGTGCGACCTTGCACAATGGCCGTCGATGCAATGGAGGCAGCCTCATCATAGCCAAGCTCCGCGACCAGCGCAGAAGCCATCACGGCTGAGTTACGTAGATTTGTAATACAGCGTTCTTCACGCACGATCAGGCCACGCACACATCGTTCTTCGAATAGTCGAACCGCTCTGTTCAGAATATGTAGCGATTCCAGCAACGATTCGGCAATCAGCGGCAGGAATGCGTTTAGCTCCAACTGACCCGAGGCAGCGGCCATAGTGATAGCCGCATCTTCGGCTATCACACGCATGGCTGTTAGTCCTGCCATTTCAGCTATTACCGGATTGACCTTGCCAGGCATAATAGAGGATCCGGCCTGAACTGGAGGCAGCGTGTATTCGCCAATACCACCGAAAGGACCAGAGGCCAGTAGGCGAAAATCGCCAGATATTTTGTACAGATTCACGGCGGCTGCTTTGAGTAGACCGGACACCTCCACAAAGACATCCATATTTTGAATCGGATCCATCGGGTGGTCGCTGCGACTCAGTCCAAAGCCGGTCTCATCCGCCAGTTTTTCGACCATCCGATAGCTGTAAGCGCGGGGCGCGTTCATACCTGTGCCAATCGCCGTGCCTCCAATAGGGATTTCCCGCAGCCGCTCTTCGGCCTTATAGAGACGCCAGCGGTCGCGCGCTATAGCCTTTGCATAGGCACCAAAGCCCTGCCCGGCCATCATGGGCAGGGCATCTATTAGCTGAGTGCGGCCTAGCTTGAGTAGGTCGGCATATTCTGTTTCTTTGTGTTGTAAAGCATCCTGTAACGAAGACATTGTGTCACATAAAGGCCGAAGCAGCCGTATCGCTGCAATTCGTAGCGCTGTGGGATAGACATCATTCGTAGACTGACAGCAGTTCACATCATCCAGCGGATGTACAATTTCATACTGCCCTGGTCTGCCTCCTAGCTGTACGATGGCCAAATTAGCAATGACCTCATTTACATTCATATGGGTACTGGTGCCTGCGCCGCCTTGCATAGCATCCACGGTAAACATATGTTGGTGTCTCCCGGCGAGTATTTCATCACAAGCATATACAATGGCAGAGGCCCGTTGGACAGGAAGCCGTTTCTGCTCACCATTCACTTGAGCGGCTACTTTTTTTACCAACACAAGAGCGTGGATCAGGTTTTGGTTCACAGGCCTGCCACTGACCGCAAAATTGTTCATCGCGCGTGCGGTGTGAATACCGTAAAAGGCGTCTGCGGGAATTTCCATCTCTCCTAACGCATCCCGCTCGGTTCGCGTATTTGTAGGTAGAGGGAAACCTTCAGTCATAGACCTGTTGCCGGAATGCGTGTCATATGCAGCAGCTGACGTGCACTTGCAGCGCGTTTTTCCTCAACCCGGGCATGAACCAGATCTGGCTCGACCAGCTTGAGGGCTTGTGTTGGACATTTACCAATGCAGGCCGGTCCGCCGTCCACACCTTCGCACAAATCACATTTGCTGGCAATCATGCGTTCTTTGGGTTGCAAACGGCCTGACATATTGGTGTACAGTCCGTCTTGAACGACAGGCTGCCCGTTTCGATACTCGGGTACCATGGTAATCGCGCCGTAAGGGCAGGCGATCATGCAGGTTTTACAGCCAATGCAGCTTTCACTGTTAATGAGAATGCAGCCATCTGCGTTCGTAATGGAGCCGTTCGGACAAGCGTTAGCGCATGGGGCATCCTCACAGTGACGACACTGAACGGGTGCAGTGACTCCAAATGATTTAATAACCTTCAGACGAGGGTGAAAATGAAACTCATCATCTGGTGAGATAAAAGGGTTCTCCGCTGAATGTGCGATGACACATGCGATTTCACAGGTACGACATCCGATACACTGGTCGGGATCAGCTAAAACAAAACGGTTCATACAATTCGACTCCTCTCTAACTAACGACAAATATAATGTATACAGCATAAAAAACTTAACGTATTAATGAATGGAGTAATCCGTATCCCCATTGATAGAAATAGTGCTACTGCGGCTTTGCTTGCCAGGCCCCCGTTGTTGGAAGGTAGTGTGCAGAAGATGATGCGACACATGACCCAGCGGCTCACCTAGAAATTCATCATAAAGTTTAATGATGTGAGGGTTCTCATGCGATTTTCGTACCTGGCGTGCAGCATCATGTCCATAGATGGAGGATTTACGTGCCCGATAAGCTTCAATTCGTTGCTTTTCTAACATGATCTTGGGTTGTCCCCCTCCACTGATACATCCGGCAGGGCAGCCCATCACCTCAATAAAATGATAATCACATTCGCCCGCCTGGACACGATCCAGTAGCTGATAGGCATGCTGTAGCCCGGCGACGACCGCTACCTTGAGCTGTAGCTTGCCTACCTGAACCTCAGCTACTCGAATGCCTTCCTCACCACGTACAAAATCGAGTTGGAGCTTCGGCAGTTTTTCATTCGTCAGCAGCTCGTAACCTGTACGGATGGCAGCTTCCATGACTCCTCCAGTGACTCCAAAAATGGAGCCTGCACCGGAATATTGCCCTAACGGTGAATCGAATTCTTCATCAGGCAGGTTTGCAAAATCAATTCCGCTCTGCTTGATCCAGTATGCAAGTTCACGCGTGGTCAGTACCTCATCTACATCACGGTAACCGTCAGATTCCATTTCGGGACGATCACATTCAAATTGTTTACAAGTACATGGCATGATGGCAACGCTGTATATATTCGCAGGTTCCACTTCATCCAGTTGTGCGCCATAAGATTTGATAAGCGCTCCTAACATTTGCATCGGAGATTTGCAGCTGGATAGATGGTCTAGCAGATCGGGATATTCGATCTCGGCAAATCGGACCCATGCTGGACAGCAGGATGTGAACATAGGCAAGGGACCGCCTTCGGTCACGCGACGAATCAATTCCGTGCCTTCCTCCATGATGGTCACGTCAGCTCCAAAGTTGGTGTCATATACCCGGTCGAAACCAAGGCGGCGCAAAGCAGCAGCCATTTTCCCAGGCGTCAAGGTGCCGAACGGCATTCCGAATTCCTCCGCGAGTGAAACACGAATGGCCGGAGCACATTGGACGATCCGAAACTGTCCAGGTTTGGTCATCATATCGCTTACCTTATTCAAGTTGTAGCTATAGTAGGCAGCGAATAGCGGCTCTCTGATGTCGGCAGGCATATCGCGTTCTTGTATACGTTCCAGTCGTCTAGCGGCGCCTTCCTGTGGAGATGAACCTGCCCAGTCGGATGCGTATACGCTGCATATTTGTACACATTGACCGCAAATAACACATCGGTCTGCATTAACGGTTTGCGGTTCTCCAGGCAGTCCCTCTATGGCATCTACTGGACAAACCCCAGCACAGCGTCTGCATCCCGTGCAGAGCGTTGGGTCAATATGAATGACAGGGTCTGTGCAATCAGTCGTCTTCATACAAGGAGGTGAAGAGATCTTGTCTATTGTGGTTGACATGTTTTTCTACCTTTCTGCGGCTGATTTTGACCTTACAGGCGTGGGAAAAAGACTTCCCGCCGAGGCTCTGGAGGCGAGTCGGATATACCCTTGGCCAGCCGTAGGACATGATTCGGGCAGGCATCTACACATGCAGGCTGTCCGTTCTCTGTTTCCGCACACAGATCGCATTTGCTTGCCGCGGTGCGGGGAAGGGCCACTCGATTTGCCCGGTGAGTCAGGCCGGACTGCGTCACAAGGTGTCCGGCCCGGTAGACCGGAGACACCTCAATTGCCCCGAAGGGGCAGGCCAAAACACAGGAAGTACAGCCGATACATCGATCCTCATCTATCATGACGACTCCGTCCTCCTGACGAATGGCCTGCACCGGACAGGCATGTGCGCAGGGGGCATTTTCGCAATGCCGGCATTGCACCGGCACATACGTATCCCCTGTACGAACAACATACACCTTGGGTACGACAGGAACGCTGACGGTTCCGACCGAAGCTCCTATACCGTTAGCCTGACTGTGAACGGCGAAGCACGCCAGTTCACAGGCTTTGCAGCCGATGCACTGCCCGGCGTCTGCGACTACAAAAGAAGAAGCAACAGCGCTTGTTCTACCGGCTGCTCCCATTCTACTCATCGAAGCTGACCGGGTATCAGTCGGACGGTGCATCATATTCCCTGTGCCGCTCATCTTGTCACCTTATCAGCCAAAACAGCTTCCTGGACGTTCATCTGTTTGCGAATCTGTTGGTACGATTCATGTACATCACGTTCGGCCTGAGCTTGGTCGGCGATTCGTTCCAGGCGGATGGCACAGTATTTTAATTCCGGGGTTTTGGATACCGGATCGAGAAAATCAGCGGTCAGCTCGTTGCATGCTCCAACCCACCAGTGATAGGTCATGTAGGTCGCACCTTGTTGCACACGGTCACTGATTTGTGCCCGAGCCATGATGCGTCCCCGGCGGGAGGATATGGCAACAATTTCACCATCCAGAATATTCAGATCTGCTCCGTCTTCCGGGCTAATCTGAATAAAGCCAGGCTCATCAGACAATTGGCGCAGCGCACGGCAATTGCCAGTCATGGTACGAACGGAGTAGTGGCCTACCTCACGGACTGTAGACAAGACAAGCGGGTATTTTGCATCCGGTTGTTCTTGTGGCGGACGCCATTCGCAGGCGAATAATCTGCCTTTGCCACTAGGTGTCGAAAATTGATTTCCTTTATACAAATACGGTGTACCTGGATGATCCTCAGTAGGGCAGGGCCATTGCACGCCGCCTTGCTGCTCCATTTTTTGGTAGCTGGCACCGGAGAATAATGGGCAGAGGCTACGCATTTCATCCCAAATTTCCTCTGTGTTTGCATAGGACATAGGGTAGCCCATGGCGGTAGCAACCTCGCTAATAATAGCCCAGTCTGGCTTTACATCACCCTGTGGCTCGACGGCCTTTCGGATGCGCTGAAAGCCCCGATCTGCCGAAGAATATACACCGTCATGCTCGCCCCAAGCAGTAGAAGGGAGGATGACATCGGCATGCAGCGCTGTTTTGTTCATGAAAATATCCTGGACCACGACAAATTCCAATTGGTCTAGGGCTTCACGCAACTCGGCGGCGTTCGGATCACTTTGTACAGGGTCTTCGCCGAAAATGTAATAAGCTTTCAGCTTGTTCTCCTTCAGGATGAGGTGTGGTACCTCCGTAAGTGGATATCCTTTTTTACGCGGCAGCTCAACACCCCATGCTTTTTCAAACTTTTTGCGAACCGTGGTGTCTGTTACATCCTGATAGCCAGGATACACATTCGGTAAAGCACCCATGTCACAGGAACCCTGTACATTGTTTTGTCCCCGTACTGGTCCGATACCCACATTCGGCTTGCCCAGATTTCCGGTCAACAGTGCAAGGGAAGCGAGCCCCTTTACTACGTCAACGGCCTGTGAAAATTGGCATACGCCCATTCCGTACAAAATGGTAGCGGTAGGGGCCTTTGCATATTCCCTCATAGCCGCCCGGATATCGGCCGCCTTGACCCCCGTAATGCCTTCCGCATATTCGGGAGTATATTTTTTAATGCTGTCTACATATTCGGCAAAGCCTTCTGTGTTTGCTTCCACATATCGTTTGTCGTACAGTCCTTCATGCACAAGTACATGACCAAAAGCGTTCACCAAAGCCATGTTCGAACCGCCCTTTAAGGGTAGCCACATATTCGAGATACGAGCTGTTTCGGTCATGCGCGGATCGCATACAATAATTTTGGCGCCTCTTTGCTTGGCAGCTACAATGCGTCTTGCGACGATCGGATGTGTTTCGGGTGCATTATATCCAAATACGAAAATGAGATCAGAGTGTTCAATTTCAGGAATAGAGTTGGACATAGCTCCATCTCCGAGCGAGTAAGTCAAACCTGCCACAGAAGGGCCATGGCATACACGAGCGCAATGGTCAATATTGTTCGTGCCAATGACCGCCCGCATGAACTTTTGCATGACATAATTGGCCTCATTTCCCGGACCACGTGCGGAGCCCGTTCCCATAATGGAGTCGGGTCCGTATTTTTCCTTAATTGCTGACAGCCGTTCGGCAGTATATTGAATGGCTTCCTTCCACTCCACTTCCTCCATAACTCCATTTTTGCGAATCATGGGCTTGCGCAAGCGTGCAGTCAGAATTTGCGGGTCATTCAGAAAATCCCATCCGTAGTGTCCTTTTAGACACAACGTTCCTTCATTCGTACGACCACCAGCCGGCTCTGCGCCAATTACCTGTCCTTTTTCCACCAGCAAATGAAGCTGACAACCGCTCCCGCAGTAGGGACATACGGTCAATACCTTGTCTGCCATAAGTGCAGCACCTCTTTTATATGAAATAGATGAAACTCGAAACATAAAAAAAGCCAATACAAAAATGCCGCTTTACGCTGCATCCTGTACTGGCTTATCCGCGAGCGAGGAGACAAGGCTCCTTCCCGCTAATCCAACCGGTGTATGTGTTGTAGTTCTAGAGTAATGATAATGTGTCCGTCTCCATGGACGGAGGGGCAGACCTCCCAAGTATAAGTGAAGGGACTGCCGAGTGTTTTTTCGGCTTCGTTCATAAACTCCTTTTCCAGATAGGGACGAAGGACGTCCCAATATTCTCTGACCTTGTCCTCAGCCCCTTCATGAACGAGGATTTCGGACAGATTAGACAATGTACCTCGAATTTCTACCGTAATCCGGAGCGGCGAATCCAGTGAAACCTTGACGTTGTCCGGTCCTTTTCCCCGGTAGTGTTTGACAATACATACGGCCAACTTCCTGATGCGCTCACGGTATTCCAATTCGGTATTCAACATCTGGACACTCCGCTTCGAATCAAAATAAAGGCGTACTTGCCGCGCATGCCAGACAGCCTGTGTAACTAGTTTAGAACAAGACGTAACCGTCCCGACCAAAGTGGTCTGCCCAGCACGGCGTATCACTCTTCTATGGTAGAACAGGTTGGCCCGGAAAGATGTGAAATTCATTACACTGAACCAAAATTTTACATGGATTAGCCCCCTCTTGAAGCAGCTTTACCTCTATGGTTTGTATGATGCTTCTCGTTCTATCGCATTGCTTGTACAGTTCTAATACAAAAGCAGTAGATGAATTTATTATTATTACATTGAACGAAAATGCTAGTCGAACACCAGAAGATATAGATATGTTATCCAAAATGGGTGATATCGTACGTGATTCTGCAACTACCATGATATGTGTGGGATTGGAAGTGGTATTCGTGAACATCATCTTCAGGTTATGCGAATTCCGGAAGATTAGTTGCTAAGAGGAATACTGGGTACGCTAAATCATCAATCCAACGCTAATTTGTCTGTACACAAACCAACAGATCCTAAGCAGATCGCCCAAGTCATTGTCTGTTACAAACACCCGACGAACAGCGTTGGTTTCCAAGTCGAGACCCATAATAAAGTGGCAGCAAAGCAATTTATCGCACTGTACAATCGCTTTCATCATGGGGTAAAGTGCGGGTTCAAGATGTAGAATCTATGCGAAATTCAGTTGTAGAAGGGCAACTTAAAGGTCGCCAAATGAAGAAATTACTGCAACGTGTGGCTGAACATAAAGCCGCAAGTCAAGCCATGTATAAATAAAGAGAAGAGGTCCGTGCTAGAATGCATGGGCCTCTTCAAACCTTTAATAATTGATTTTATAAAACTTTACTGTTTAACCAGAACGGATAAATCGCCTTCAAAAACTTGCTCCTCTTTGTGGTTGAAAGTCGACAGCATTACAGTAACGAGTCCTGTTCCATTCCTCATCTCTTTTACTCCAATCACTTCAACGATGGTGTACAATTCGTCGCCTGGATATACTGGCTTAATAAATTTAATATTATTCATAGCAGTTCCAGCAATAACCTCATCACCGTAACTCCCTGTTTCAACCCAAAGCTTAAAAGAAACAGCTAATGTTTGAATTCCTGAAGCGATAATTCCATTAAACCTGCCTTTTAATGCTTTCTCTTCATCTAAATGCATATATTGCGGGTCAAACTCCCTTGCAAATCTGGTAATATCCTCTTGAGTTAATTTTAAAGACTTGGTTTTAAATACTTGTCCGATATAAAATTCATGAAACCGCATTATTACACCTCTTGATTAAATTATTTGCTTATTTATAGAGTAGCATAATATCACCAATCAAGTTCAACTGTCCGTTAGCTTAATGACGTATTGTCCGTCTACAAATTTATATTCACTGAACAATATTTCCCTTTAAAACTCGTAGCGTTATAGCAGCAAATTAATTTAAGATACAAGTATGAAAAGCCTCTGATAATTCAGGGGCTTATTTTGCGTCTTGAGGAGGTGACGAAATACATGGCAAAGATAAAATCCACATTGGATATACAACTGGATCTAACCAGATCGATTCAAGAATTGACTGAGGTTATTTCTGCTGTAATTGCTTCACAGCCAGCACGCCGGAAAGAAATTCTTATAGGTTTGGATATTGCGGTAGGAAATGCATTAGCAGAGATACAGGCCCAAGAGGAAAAGAATCAAAAAGCAAATGATGATAGCTCAGGAAAAGTTTCCTGAACGGAGAGACGGGGGAAGAAGGTTGGATAAGTGGGAGTTTTTAAGTTCTGTACTGCTTTAGGAAGCAGCGCTGTGACGTATTTTTATGGTGGGTGGTCGGGAGTATTGGGGGTGTTACTTGCTCTGGTCATTATTGATTATGTGACCGGCTTATTTGCCACTGCCGTAGAAGGTAAGAAGGGTACCGGACCAGGTTTAAAAAGCAAGACTGGTCTTATCGGTATAGCTCGAAAGGTATTTATTTTTGCAATGGTAGCAGTATCCCATCTAATTGATGGAGTCTTAGGCGATTCGCACCTATTCCGAGATGCGGTCGCCTATTTTTATATGGCAAATGAGCTACGGTCCATTTTGGAGAATGGTGGCAGACTCGGCGTTCCTATCCCGCCTGTGATCCGACAGGCCGTAGAAGTTTTAAAAAGTAAAAGTGGTAAGGAAGGAGAGAAAGAGGATGCAACGACGAAACAGCCGTAATGCCCAAGGAATAGACGTATCCTGTTATCAAGGAAAGATTGATTGGAAGGCGGTTAAAGCCGACGGTATTTCATTTGCCTACATTAAAGCAAGTCAGGGGCAACGTTATGTTGACCCAACATTCATTACAAATGCAAAAGAAGCCAAGAAAGCAGGCGTGTTGTTGGGGGCCTATCATTTTTTAGATGCCACCAGTGTTGACACAGCGAAAGCGGAAGCACGGCATTTTGCTGATGTGTTGGATCAGGTTGGAGGAGCCAAAGCGCTGGAGCTTCCTGCGGTGATGGACTACGAAAACAATCCTGGCAAGCTCTCCAAAACACTTATTAGTGCTGTAGCATTAGCCTTTCTTTTGGAATTGGAGCGCCTGACAGGACGAAAGCCAATCATTTACACGGGTAATGCCTTTGCCGCCAATTTTAACGCCTCATTGGGCGATGGATAGCCCGGATAGTGACACTCGCGTCCCAAGCGACACAGTGACATGGAAACGTTGGGATATTTGGCAATACAGCGACAGCGGCAAGGTAGCTGGGATAAAAGGGAACGTGGACATGAATGAGTTTGACGGTACAGCGGACGAGCTGTGTAAGCGATTCGGCGCTGTTGTCCCTGCACAAGAGACAGAATCCGTTACACCCGGCATATTCCGTGTCAATGGCAAAGAAGCGGGGAGAGCACTTCTACATGGCTCCAGAACTTATGTACCGTTGCGGTCTTTGGCAGATGCCTTGGGCTTATCTTATCACTGGGACAACACCCGTAAGGAAGCGTATTTAAACAGAGCCAAGCTGCAAACTGTCCAACTTGTAGACGATACGGCTTATGTGCAACTCAAGCCAATTGCAGAAGCTTACGGGCAGTAGTGTCCTGGGATTCAAAAAATAAAATCGCATCGTTGAAAACGAAAGGGGAAAAGTAATCATGCAATCAATTATCGAAACTGTGCAACCTTACGTAAATACCATCGCCACAGCCGCTGTGGGTGTGCTTACAGCGTTTGTTTTAGGAGGTCTGAACAAAACTCAAAACTAAGGTTAACGTGTGGCTAGAAGCGCGTACTACGGCGGCACAGAGGGAAATAATCCATAAAATTGCTGGGGAGGGCTTTGCTTTTGCTCAAACAGCATTTAAAGAAGCTGGAGGAGAACGTAAGCTTCAGGAGGCTTTGCAGTATGCTTCACTTACTCTTTCCAGTCAAGGTATCGTAGTATCCCAAGTAGAGTTAAAATCCGCGATTGAGAAGGCATATCTGGAGTATAAGGCCAAAACAAAAGTGGCACTCGCTACTGACGCACAGCCAAACGAGGAGGCAACACGGGCAGCAGCTAAGGAAGCTGTATCGGGTCTTGCCGCGAAGCTTAATGATTTTTTGGCTCAGGCTACAGCAGAGGTATCATCCGGTCAGGTTCAGACAGCAACTGAGTCTATTCAAGAACCAACAGAATCAGTACAAGCGCCTGCTACGGAGCAAGACTAATACGGCTATAGTTACAAAGTAAACACTAAACAGATAAGGAAAGCCGGAAAGATAGCGTAAACTTGCTTCTTTCCGGCTTTTTGGCATAGTTCAACAGAATGATTACTTGTTCAGCAGTATGAAGTTATTGATAAAACCCTCTTCTTGTATGAAAATGGGGGTTTGAATTTTCGATGTGAAATCATAATAATATACGCCGCGTCTTTCTGCCTGATTTTTCTGAGAAGTGCTGCCCAAATAATAGACCCCCTTGCCATCCGGGGACATATAGACAAATTGGCGGGATAAAAAGGGTAACTTTATTTTGGTACGTTTACCTGTTGCAATATCAACCAGACTATACTCGGGATTGCCGTGATTAATGAAACGAGTGGTTATGAGGAGCAGCTTATCATTACTGCTGGACATTGAAGTTATTTTCTCTTTTTTTAGTGTGACGATAGAACGCTCTTGCTTGGTAACGTTATTGATTTCTGTAACCTTGTTGTCCGGGGGGACCATAATGGTCTGTGTTCGGTCTGAGATGTCACCTTGTTTATCTCGCTCCCTCTCCGAATACTGTGAATTGTAAATTGTATTTTTTTCTGAATTATAGGCTATAGACCAAGTGATATTATCTTGGTTTTCATCATGCATAAATTTCATGGCGTGCGTTGTTTTATTGTAGAAAATAGTTTTAAGTATACGTTCTCCTTTTTTGACCGCAACCAGAACGAGTGGGCCATCTGGAGTAGTTGGTACGATACGATTGATGGCAAACAAATTATCGGTAAGCTGTTCGATTTTTTTGGTATTCAAGTCATACGAAAATAATTGGTCTCCCTTATCACCAACATCGGCAGAGTAATAAATTTTGTGATCAGGCAAGGACACTACAGAAAGCGGGTATTGAGAGGTATAAGGAACATCGGCCAGCTTGGTCAATTTTTTGCTGTTTAAGTCGTATGTCATAACTCGCATAACCATGCCTTGATCTGTGTTCTTCCCATTCACATACTCTGTATAAGTCATGGATAGATACTGGCCTTTCCCGGCCGACACTACTTTTTCATTTGATTGGGCCTTTTTGGGTACAGATGATTCTGCTGGTGGGGTAAAAGAGGGAGAGCAGGATGACAATAAAGCTGGCACGAGCAGGGAAAGTATAAAGAATCTAAAAAATTTGTAGCTGCTTGTTCTCAACACGAAGCATCCTTTCTGAGATAAGTGATGAATCAAACTGAAGATGATAACGAAAAGGGAAAGGATAGGACGCGAGATCCTATCCTTTTTTGGTGCAAAGATATTAAAAATCATAGGAATATCTTGCTGAAAATGAGACGTACGAATGCCATTCTAAACCTAGATCCTCTACACCCGTTTTCCAAATATCAATGACTGCATCTGGAAGACTCCCATTATCAGCTTTATAAAAATTAGCTACGATATCATTATCATAATTTCTTACCCGAATTTTTGTCCCAAACTCGGGATTATCAATGGCTCCTTTTGTTGCACAGTCACCTCTTTGAAGTCTATTGGAATTTTCTCCATACGTGTCTGTGAAGTTTGTTCCTCTCCCTGTGCCTCGAACATAGCCATCAGATGTTCCGCTAATTTTAATTTCATTATCATGATTTCCATATGTATATGCCCCAGGTGGTTTGCGTGTACCGCGTGGTAATGCTTGAAGCGAAACATTATTAGTAGTAATCGCATTTTCTTTTTGATCAGGCAAGATAATATCTTTGATGTAACCTTCGCCGTCATAAATAACTTTTAAACCAGGCTGAGGGTCAGGGTTATCAATATGATATACCGGCAGTGATTTGGTTGCTTCATCGATTTCTTTATCCTGTTGTTTTTCTTTTTCTAGCTCAGCCTGTTGTTCAGCAGTAAGTGGGGCAATAGCAGCTTTAGATTTTTGCTGTTCAGGTACTGGAGTTCCTTTTTCCAATACAACCATGTTATTGTTCTCATCATATTGGATGATGGTACCCGCTAACATGCGGTCAGGGATTTTATCTCCTTTTTCGGCATGAGAGATTGCCGGGCTGACGACTCCCAAAGAAATGAGTAGCGTTGCAGCCAGAAAAGCTTGTGGAAGAAATTTTACTTTCATACAAAGTACCTCCTTGAAAAATTTGTAAATACAAAGCCAGCGTAAAGGAATCTACTAATATTGTAAACCTTTTTATGGCAGATATGAATATATTTAATATTTTTTAAGATGGGTATAGGCTGCGGAGAGTGTTCTTTACGTCATTTCATGCCACCGATTATGCCGAAGTTCTTTAATAAAATGCAAAAGAAATAAAGGTTATTGACAACTGTTAAATTATGGACAACAATAGAATGCAATAATATAAAAGTTTTGGAATTTCTGTATGAAGGGTGGATATGACATGAAGCATACACCTACGATTAGAGCAGAATTAGACGGATATTTAAAACAAGAAGGTTTGAGTCTATCGCAATTTGGGCAAGTTGCAGGCATGAATAGGGGGGCGCTAAGTGCCATTGTGACAGGAAACAAGCCTATGTCTGTTAACCAGCTTGATCTAATTACTGAGGCGATGGGTTTACCGGAAGGCCACTTTTACGACTTATTTATAGAAAACTACATCATCGACACGCCCCCGAATATGAGACGAATCGAGCCATTTTTGTATCGTTGTGCGGAGTTGGACAAGTTGGATGCGATCCGTCGAGTGGTAGGAGCCATCATGGACAATCTACTTTATTCGCCCAAACTGTTTGACATTGCAGAAACCCTATTCGCTCAAGGACGCCATGCTGCGGCGCTGCTGCTCTATGAGAGCGTAGCAGAAGCAGAGAAGTACCAACATTCTGAACGTCTGGCAGTCTGTCAATATCGAATATTTACGATTCAAATTGGAGATGATCAAAGTCGGAATATGAAGGCAGCTATACTGTTTGAGCCTTATGTCGAGCGTTTGGATGAAATAGACCAGCTTGACGCATTGAAGGATTTGGCAAACGTATATAGGTCATTACGTAAATGGGACAAGGTAGACGAAATGGCAAGGCAAATGAGAGCTAAAGCGGAAATCCAGTACAGTTTACAACACCAAGAAAAACGAAAGTTTCTAGATGATGAAAAGAGAACAAGAGGGCCGTTATTTGGATACATTGCTTATGCTGACCTGTTGTGTGCTAGTGTTTGTGAAGCTCAAGGCGATTATCAACAAGCTCTACAATATACATACGCCTATGCGGATTTAGACTGGGTTAAAGAGGATGACGAGGACACAAAACACTGGGTAAACCTGTTCAGTCACTGGGCGGTAGGAAATACTTACGTATATAAGCTGTTGTCAGGAGAAATAAGCCTGCTGAACGATTATGTTGAATATATTGCTACAACATCAGCCGCTAACGAGAATGAAAAGCTTTCAAAACTGCTGAATGTTATAATCGCAGCAAACCAGTTTAGCATAGATGTAGACGATATACTCAAACGATTTGAAACGCTAATTGCGACTTTTTCACAACAACCATCATCAGATGATATGTATACCCGACAAGTGATACCGGATTATATCGCGTGGTTTGGTTACGAGTTAGGTTTTTATTATTTATACCGAGGGAAGTACATTGATGGCTTTAAATATTTGATGAATGCAATGGTAAAGTCACATATAATAAATAATGAAACTTACTTTATAAACTGTATGGGGTTGTTTGTTCGTTTTCAAGCCCATGCAGTTCCTGAAACTAAAGCTGAGTATTTCAATTTTATTGAAAGGGTGTGGGAAAACAATGTTCAAAAAAATGGTACTTTTAGTCATCGCGGCTAGCTTTTTGTTTATTGTTACTATGCCGGACCAAGCCTTTAACCACCACCATAGTATTCAGCCTAACGTTACCATTGGAGGATTTTAAAGAAAAAGCTCTGCTAACCTTATGGTTGGCAGAGCTTTCTTCAGTGTAGGAATTACCACACGATTTACTCGAATACTATTTCTGAAGTGATCAGCATGAACTATACATATAGAGTGTCAAAGTCGGATATAGAACTTTTTGCAGATGCGTTAGGCCAGGTAAGAGTATATGTAGTACAGCCGTTGAGCAATGAGTTGATAACGGTCGTTGACTACGGCGGAGTAGTGGAAAAGTTTTCGCCTGATGCAATTAAGATTAACGAGTCGTATTTCTTTCGTAAGCAGTTTGAATTTAGAGTAGATCTTAAAGAACCTACCAAATTGTAATCGGTAGCCTTAAAGGTAGACCATAACAAAAAAATAGGAGAGGAAAAGGATGAAGAAAAAAATATTTCTGTTCTCGATTTTATCTTTAGCTATAGCAACTACGGTAGGTGCTGCTTCAGCTTCACCAAGTATAACTAGCAAAAACACCATAATTAATCAAAGATCGGGGGGAAGCGCAACTGTAAAAGAATCCTTTAGTGTCCCTAAAGGATGGGGTCATGTTAAACTTCGTATGAAGAATCACTCTGATCATCCAGTAAAGGTAAGTTTAACTCACAGCGGTTCAAACAAACTATATATTGAAGGATTAGTAATCGCTCCTCACGACACAGTGACTTGGAAATCTACTGACCAAGGTTTCAGCGACGGTTTGCGTTCTGGAGACTACATACTTCAGTGGAGAGGCAGCGACTATAAAGTTAATGGGGAAACATGGGGGGTAGCTGATTCACAGCCTGGAAATCTCTAAGTTATCCTAGCTATACAACTGTCCTTCTAGCCGTTTGGTGAGGAGGGCTTCTTTCCAGTTAGTAATATTTTTTTGTGTATCGAGAATGACCCGTGAAACACCGTCCGACCCTTCGAACATCCAATCTTTTGGCGATTCGGTTAAACTAGATCTACGTGGAGCCAACACATATTTGTTGACAACTACAGGACTTTCAAATTCATAAGCAATCCAGCGTGGATACTTCGCCACGCCTCATAATATAGTATTGAGAAGATTTAATATAATTCCAAGTAATAACAGGGGAGTAGGATCGATCTTGGGTAAGTCATCAGTTAGATAAATATGCAAATATTTAGATTGTATTTATAGATTGGCAGGTTTATGTTTAGACACATTTCGAGGAATATACTTCCAAATATATACAGTAAAATAATGAAGCCTCTGTCACTCCACAAGGAGGAGGTCAAACTGACCCTGAGCAACTCTCAGGTAATCGCGCAATCATGGTATTGACCATGACTACCGGTTTGGACAAGGAATTTGACTTAAGCATGAAAGAGGTCAATGACTTTATCGCTTGGTTGAGAGCAGACAGGCTGGTACTGGATTGACTAAGCATTTTTTGTTAAGAAGCCCTTCCTTTAATCAAGACCTCGCATAGCCTATGGAGTATAGTACCCTAAAATAAAGGAGGCGTTACGTGTGGGGGAAATGAAAAGAGACTACGCGGGAATCACCGGAAGAGTTTGGACGTCGATAGCTGCTGTCTTGGCACTGTTCATTTTGCTGGTAATCATCTTGAAATTAATTCATTTATAAAGATTCTTAAGCTCCACCAGCAGCCACATTAGCTCCTGAGGAATGTATAAGGTTCGCCGTTCGACCCGTCCCCGACCTTAAAGAAGTTGGTGAAACAACAACGTTTTGAAAACAACAGAATGACCTTCAGCCGCTTTTCCGGAGTGGGTAGGGGAATAACCCCTTAACGACGCCTGATCCACGCCGGAGCGGCTGAAATAAGTGGACTGTTTTTACTATTAAGAGCTGATAGAAATCAGTGCAAGGAACCGCCTATATTCACCTCATCTATTCTTATAGCCTTAACCTATCACTTCTATAGATATCATATCTTAGACCAATCAGACATCCCGTGGTATATTGTTGACATTCAAGAGAGAGCCGCTCAGCTTCTCTCCACTAGATTCGAAAAACACAGGGGTGAATAATGATGAGTAAAAAGACTATGTTCGAGAAAATTTGGGATAACCATGTCATCTATCAGGAAGCAGGTAAGCCGAGTATTTTGTACATCGATCTTCACCTCGTACATGAGGTAACATCGCCACAGGCGTTTGAGGGATTACGTCTTAGCGGCCGTCAGGTACGTCGTCCAGAGCTTACGTTTGCAACGATGGATCATAACGTACCGACTAAGGACCGTTACAATATTACGGACCCGATTTCCAAGCAGCAAATTGATACATTAACTCAAAATTGCCGTGATTTCGGTGTCACACTGTATGATTTGGATACGGTGGATCAGGGTGTCGTTCACGTTATGGGGCCTGAACTTGGTCTGACTCATCCGGGCAAAACGATTGTTTGTGGTGATAGCCATACTTCCACACATGGGGCGTTCGGAGCACTCGCTTTTGGTATCGGAACCAGTGAGGTAGAGCACGTAATGGCAACACAATGTCTCCAGCAAGCCAAAGCCAAAACGATGGAAGTTCGCTTTGTAGGTACCCGCAAACCTGGTGTGACAGCAAAAGACATGATTTTGGGTGTCATCGCCAAATACGGTACAGATTTCGCTACAGGCTATGTTATTGAGTACACAGGTGAATCTATTCGCGAATTGAGCATGGAAGAGCGCATGACTGTGTGTAACATGTCCATTGAAGGCGGAGCCAGAGCAGGAATGATTGCACCGGACGAAACCACCTTCAACTACTTGCGTGGACGTCAACATGTACCGCAAGGAGACGCTTTCGAGCAGGCGGTTGCTGAGTGGAAAGAGCTTGTCACAGATGAAGGCGCTGAGTTTGATGTCGTGCTGGAGTTTGACGTAGATGCTTTGATTCCTCAAGTAACCTGGGGCACCAGCCCGGGAATGGGTACAGATATTTCTTCAACCGTACCGATTCCGGCAGAACTGCCAACCGAAAATGAACGTAAAGCAGCTGAAAAAGCGCTTGAATATATGGATTTGAAGCCAGGTACTCCGATCACGGATATTGCGATTGATTATGTGTTTATCGGCTCCTGCACCAATGGGCGGATTGAAGATTTGCGTGCAGCCGCTGAGGTTGCCAAAGGTTACAAGGTTTCTGACAAAGTAACGGCCATCGTCGTACCAGGTTCGGGACGTGTGAAAATTCAGGCTGAAGAAGAAGGACTGGACATCATTTTTAAAGAAGCAGGATTTGAGTGGCGTGAAGCAGGATGCAGTATGTGTCTTGCGATGAATCCAGACGTACTGCAACCGGGACAGCGTTGTGCTTCGACTTCTAATCGTAACTTTGAAGGTCGTCAGGGACGCGGAGGACGGACTCATCTGGTATCTCCAGCAATGGCAGCCGCTGCGGCGATTCATGGGCATTTTGTTGATGTACGGGATTGGAAATTCAAGCAGGAAGAAGTAGTCCGCTAGGATACAGGGGGAGGAATTACGATGGAAGCTTTCACAACATTAAAAGGAATTGTAGCACCTGTGGATCGGGTGAACGTGGACACAGACGCTATTATTCCTAAGCAGTTTTTGAAACGAATTGAGCGTACGGGCTTTGGACAGTTTCTGTTCTACGAGTGGCGGTTTGATGAAGAAGGCAATATCAATCCTGAATTTGAACCGAACAAGCCTCGTTATGCAGGGGCGTCTGTGCTGATCTCTCGCGCTAACTTTGGCTGTGGCTCCTCACGTGAGCATGCACCGTGGGCGATTATGGACTATGGGTTTCGTTGCGTAATTGCTCCGTCTTATGCAGATATCTTCTATAATAACTGTTTTAAAAACGGTATATTGCCGATCAAGCTGTCTGAAGAGCAAGTAGAGGAATTGTTCCAGCGTACGGCGCAGCATGATAACTACCAACTGAACGTAGACCTGAATGAAAAAACAATCACAGACGACTATGGTCTGAAAATTGAATTCGATCTGGATGAACATCGCCGTCAGTTCCTGCTGCAAGGCTTGGACGATATTGGACTGACACTCCAGCATGAATCTGAAATTCTGGCGTATGAACAAAGACGCGCTGCGAAACAAGGCGCATAATCATAATTCCCAGTTTAGGTTCAATACGAAGCCATATAGCTTGCTCATTTGTTAGACAGAAAGCCCGTACTGGCAATCCTTTTGCCTGCGGGCTTTTATCATGCTCAAAAAATAAATTGGAAAATAAGGGGTTGACGGTTCGACTCAGCATGGTATTGTAAATGTAAAATGGTTGAAGGACTGTGTCTGTGAGAAACACCAAAAAATACATATATAAGTTAGGGGAATGAGGATGAAGAAATATGGTTGGGTGATACTAGCGGCTATCTTGATTTGGTTGTGGCCGTCCTCCCCTCATGTGAACGCGGCTGGAGCAGATTTGTTTTTAGATGGCAAAAGGGTGGAAGCGCCTGCAGATGCCAAGCCTGAAATGGTCAATGGAAAAATCATGGTACCGCTAAGGGTGGTTGGGGAGCAGCTTGGATATCAATTCAAGTGGGAACCACAATCCTATAAAATCTCAATTCAAAAAAATAGTACCGATATGTCTATGTATGTAGGCCGTACATCGGCTGATGTGAATGGAAAAACAGTTAGTCTGGATGCACCTCCTGTGCTTCGGGGCAGCTCAACCATGGTTCCATTACGTTTTGTTGGGGAGCAAATGGGACTAAAAGTAGATTGGAATAATAAAAGTAAATCCGTAAATCTCAGTCAAAAGGCTGCAACTCAACAAGCAAATAAACAGTCACAATCCCAACCATCGTCGCAAACGTCAACACGGAGTACAACAAGCACCAATAAAACGTCTTCAGCAACAGTGACGACAATAAACCCAGTTGAAGCAGATAAGCATACTGAAGCTGCAGCTTCACCAACCAAGCAGCAAAATACAGAACGGACCGCAGCAAATGCGTTGCTTGTAAAAAATATTACTTTTGAGGGTGAAACGTTAAAGATTTCTCTGAATAAAGATGTTACCCCTAAAGTATCCAAAATGACGGGGAATGATCGTATTGTTGTAGATTTACCCGGGACTTCACTGGCGACTGATTTTCTTCAGCCGTTCCCGATTCGCACCGATGGCACGCGGGCGTTGACGAATAGTGACAGTGAGGATGTGCAGGAAATTAGATTTGCTCCCGCAGATGGACGAGATGGGGGCGTACGCATTGTCATAGCTTTAAATCAGACACGTGATTACGATCTTTCAACCAATGGCCTAGGTGATATCACCCTTCAATTGCGTGAGCGTAGTGTGAATTCAGCAGTGGTAACACCAACGAATGTCGAAGGACGGCGAATCGTCGTAATTGATCCCGGACATGGTGGCAAGGACCCTGGGGCAGGTAGTGTGACTGGGCGACGTGAAAAGGAATTTGCATTGGCGGTAGCGTTAAAGGTCGAGCAGCTTCTGCAAAATGATCCCGATATCCAAATCATATTGACTCGTAATGGAGATACGTATCCCACGCTGGATGAACGACCACAGCTCGCTAATAATCAGCAGGCTAGCGTGTTTGTTTCCATTCATGGTAACAGTATGCCAGCTTCTAATAACGGAAAAGCTAATGGGTCAGAAACCTATTATGCACGTCAGGAAAGTTTGAGCCTGGCCACGATCATGCACAAGCATCTTGTAGCAGCAACCGAGTTCAAGGATAACGGCATTAAAGTGGCAAACCATGTGGTGACGAGAAAATCACAAATGCCTGCAGTATTGCTGGAGTGTGGCTACCTTAGTAATATATCTAATGAAGCAGCCATGTTCACAGAAGAAACACAAGAGAGGATCGCTGAAGGTATTGTCGATGGGTTGAAGGAGTATCTCGGAACAGCAGGCACAGCAGCAACGGAACCACTTAACTAAGTGAGGTTTACAATAAAAGCTACTTTCCACCTTTTTAATGAAAATTCATGGGGGTGAAAAGTAGCTTTTTTAGTTTTTTCGGCTGTGACTTTTGATGGAAAGCAAATGATCTATATTTTTAGTCAAAATTCGACAAAAGTAGTTCTTTGGCACGTATATTTCTGTTATGATGGAATATATTCGCAACTTTTGGTGTGAGATAACGTCTAAAAGGTTGTCTGATATTACATAAGCGCGTATATCAGGTCGCCGCACCGGAGCATGTGGCAAAAAAATTATGAATGGAAGGGTGACGAATGAAGAAATTTGGTTTTTTGTTGTTATTATTTGTCTTCATGTGGGCGGTTCCGGGTTATGGACATGCGGCTTCGAGTGGAACACAAATCTATCTCGACGATCAACAGTTAAGTGTCCCTAGTGGTGCTAAGGCACAAGTAATTGGCGGAAGTACAATGGTCCCGCTACGCGTAATTTCTGAAAATTTGGGATATGACGTGACATGGAAGCAGCAGGCGCGAACCATAACGATTGAGAAGGACAGTACCTTGATCCGAATGATAATCGGAAGTAAGACGGCGACTGTCAATGGAAGCGACATTAGTCTGGATGCTTCGCCTCTGCTGCGTTCCAATTATGCCCTTGTACCGCTTCGTTTTATCGGCGAGCAAATGGGACTGGACGTAAAATGGGACAGCAGCTCCAAGTCCGTAAAATTATATACCCGCAGTAGCGGGTCTGGAAACGGGGAATTTACACCTCCCAAGTCCGGAAATAACAGTACAGGTACTGGAAGTGTAACTGCACCAACGAATAATGCAAACTCAGGTGTTACACAGGTGCAGGGAATCAGTTTCAGCCAAAACCGTTTAACTATCACAACAGCCAGTGCCGTCAAGCCGAAAGCGTTTACGATGACAGGCCCTGATCGGGTAGTGGTGGATTTGCCAGCGACTGCGTTTGCTGACAATTTCGGAGACCAGCAAAAGCTGGATAGCAGCTTAAATGGTTCGCTGGACATTGAGAATGAAGCGGATGTGTCCGGTATCCGTTATGCTTTATTCCAAAAGGAACCTTCAACGGTGCGCGTTGTTATTGATTTGAAACATGCCATGAATTATACCGCATATAATGATGGCTCGAATCGTGTTATCGTCGATCTGGCTTCCAAAGATTCAGTGAATACCATGCCAGACGCAACGTTACCAGATGGCTCACAGCCGGATGACACACAGACATCACCAACGAACAGCAATGGTAAAAAGGTCGTTGTTATTGATGCTGGTCATGGAGCAAAAGATTCTGGAGCAGTTGGTGTTTCGAGAAAAAACTATGAAAAGACCTTCAACTTAGCGATGGCTCTGAAAGTAGAAAGCATATTAAAGCAGAACCCCAAACTTGAGGTTGTGCTGACACGCAGTGATGATACATTCTTGGAGCTTAAACAGCGCGTAAAAGTAGCTGAAAACCTTAATGCTAACGTGTTCGTGTCCATTCATGCTAACAGCAGCGGTAGCTCAGCTTCCAACGGTACAGAGACGTATTACCAGCGTAGTGCAAGCAAAGCGTTCGCCAACGTTATGCACAAGTACTTTGCACCTGCGACGGGCCTAACAGACCGCGGCATTCGTTATGGCAATTTCCATGTAATTCGGGAAACGACTATGCCAGCCGTATTGCTTGAAGTAGGATATCTGAGTAATGCAAAAGAGGAAGCCACACTGTTTGATGAAGATTTTCAAAACCGGGTAGCTCAAGGGATTGCAGATGGAATCACAGAGTATCTCGACGTAAAATAAATCTTCAACAAATCGCTTGTCAACGTCAAGCAAGGAGGGGGACATATGAACAAGAAAATCGTAATTGCAGGTCTGCTGGCACTGTTTGCCATTGCAGGTGCAGGGTGTGCCTCTAAGCAAACAACGGCTCCTGCGACTCCATCTCAGGAAACACAAACTTCTAATGCACAAAATAGCACACCCGAACAGACGACCCCTGATCCATCGGCTCAGTCTGCTGAAAATAATGGGGCGAGTCAAACACCTGCATCTCCGTCAACAGAGCCTACAAAGACCAAGACGGACACGGAAAATTCAGGAGATCGACAAACACAACAGATTACGGTGTACTATACGGATACTCAAGAGAATGGCTTGAAAGAACAGAAAAAGGAAATTACCTATCCAAGCGAGCTGGAAAAGTTGCAAAAAGCGTTTGAAGCTCTGCAAAAGAGTGGGGATTCTGCTCTAATCCCGTTGTGGTCCGAGAAAATTTCCGTGCATAAGATCAAATTGGATAACGGTGCATTGACTTTTGATATTTCCCTGCCGGACGAGGCTCGATTGGGAGCTGGCGGCGAGGAATTGGCTATCGATGCCTTGAAGAAAACGATGTTCCAATTCAAGGAAGTCAAAACGCTGGATTTGCTCGTAGATGGTCAATCTCTAGAGTCCTTAATGGGGCATGTAGATTTGGATCATCCCATGAGTCGCTAACCGATCAGACGCTATGAAAATTTCTTGGGAATTTGCACACTTTTCACGTGCAATCTGTGACAGATAATGATAATATAGGAGTGTATTTCTCGCCTATGCAGGCAGTCATGCACAAATAGTATTCGTTTCTTTCCGGATGATTATTTAGAGTGACCGTCTTGATGCGGGCTATCCCGTATCAAGACGTTTTTTTTGGTAGGAGGTAGGATTTCCGTGAATGCAGCAACCGCACGTCATATATTGGACACCATCGGTACGATGTTTCCGGATGCCCATTGTGAGTTGAACCATGACAATGCTTTTGAATTAACGATCGCCGTGTTATTGTCTGCTCAATGCTCCGATCAGATGGTCAATAAAGTAACGGCAGACCTGTTTCAAAAATACAAGTCACCTGAGGATTACCTAGCTGTTCCTCTTGAGGAACTGGAGCAGGATATTCGCAGAATCGGCTTGTACCGAAACAAGGCCAAGCATATTCATAACCTCTGTCGTATTTTAATAGACCAGTACGGGGGAGAGATACCTTCGGAGCACGATCAACTGGTTAAGCTACCCGGTGTTGGCCGCAAGACGGCTAATGTCGTTGTATCTACTGCTTTTAATGTACCAGCTATTGCGGTAGATACGCATGTAGAGCGCGTTTCAAAACGACTCGGCTTTGCAGGGTGGGATGATTCAGTGCTTGAGGTGGAAAAAAAGCTGATGAAGAGGGTTCCTAGGGATGAATGGTCTTTGACCCACCACAGGCTCATTTTTTTCGGGCGCTACCATTGTAAAGCTCAAAACCCTCAATGTCAGGTGTGTCCGTTGCTTGATGTATGCAGGGAAGGCAAGAAACGTATGAAAACGTCTCTTATCAGAAAAGATAAGGAACGTAGAGCTTAAAGACCCACAAAGGTAACAAGAGGGTTTAACCATTTATGTGTAGAAAAGGATGAAGAGTATGAAGTGCATTTCGGTATATACAGACAATTTTGAAGCATTCTCTGATATTTTTGAGCAAATTGTAACAACAGAATTTGCTGAAAACGAAGAGCGCGAGCTTGAGGGAATCACGGTTAGTCATTCCGGTGATGTACCTGAGCATTATCTGGAGCGTATGTCACAAAAGCCAGAAGTGGTCGTAATGAAGGATAAATCCCGTGGGATTACGATTTTACAGCATGGTCAAGTATTTGAAATTTTGCTGCCAGTGCTTGAGACTGCAGCCAATTAAGTTCAATTAGCGGACGACATGCGTTGCATGTTCCGGTATAGGCGGCTCGGCTGGTTTAACCAGCCCGAAGGCGCATATATACACGAACCTTGCAGACCATCCTGATGTGGATAGAGCCTCTTCCAATGAAGTGTGCATACATTTTGTACCCTGAATTATGGTGTCTCGTTCCGCATGTTCCAAAAGGTGAATGTACGTAATGAGCAGGCTCACCCGTTGTTTACATATCTTGCTTCGTCGTTGTCCCTTGAGGGCTTTGATAAATGCATTCGGTTGCCTAAATACTTATTCCTAATGATCCGTTTTGGACAGAATAAAATGAACTTTTTGTTATCATGTACGAAAACAGCGTTCCCTAAAGCCAGGTACTGGCGGGGAGCGCTGTTTAGTTTTTTTGATGTGATGATTCTCACAATGGCTTAGGAATGCTACAATATAGCTATTTGGTGCAGACAAGTGATAAGGAGTGGAACCGTAGCTTATGATGCAAACGATTACAGGGGATGCGGGAAAGTGGTTGGATACGATAGAACAGATACAGAATACACTGCGTAAAGCCGGGGATGAAGCGGGAGCGAAGGCGGTAGGGGATCTGCTGGAAAAAGCATATGCGCAGGAGCTGACCATTGCCTTTTGTGGACATTTTTCAGCGGGTAAATCGAGCCTGATTAACAGCCTGTGTGGTAAAACCGTCCTGCCATCTGGACCGGTGCCTACGAGCGCTAATGTAGTGTCCATCCGTTATGGACGTCCGAGAGCACTCATTCATCCAGCCCAAACAGCGGAAAATCCAGAGCCGGAAAGCATGGAAGCCTCCCTGTCCGAGCTTGCTGAGTATTGTAAAAATGGTGGAGCCTATGAATCGGTTCAAGTGTGGGAGGATGTTCCCATATTATCTAACGGAGGAGTGCTGCTGGATACACCCGGCGTCGATTCCACAGACCACGGACATGCGCTGGCGACACATTCTGCTTTACATTGGGCAGATATTGTTTTTTATGTAATGGATTACAACCATGTCCAATCTGAAAATAATTTGTCTTTTGCCAAAAGTTTATCGGATTGGGGCAAGCCGTTATATTTGATCATCAATCAAATCGATAAACACCGGGAGCGGGAGCTTTCATTTACACGTTATCGTAATGAGGTGGAGACTAGCTTTCACGCCTGGCAAGTTCATTATACGGACATCCTTTTTACTTCCTTGAAGGAGCAGAATCATCCATGGAACCAGTGGAAACAGTTGACGCACCTGATTCCGAAATTGCTGGAGCGAAAAACAGAGCTTTTGGCATACAGTTTAGTGTCCTCTATGCATCATTTGGTAGAGCAACATGTAGAGACTGTGCAGTCAGCTGAAGAAGAGGAACTGAACACACTGCTAAAAGAAGCGGGTGGGGAAGAAGCCATTTTGCGGCTGGATATAGAGCAGAAAACCTTGCAGCAAGAAGACGAACACTGGAAGATGCTTCCCGAGCAGGAGCGTAAACGGCTGCGTCAAGAGCTGGATCATCTACTGGAACACGCACATTTGACGCCAGCGGAGCTACGTGAAGCCGCAGGCGAATACTTAGAGAGCCGCAAGCCGGGCTTCAAAACAGGACTATGGTTTGCAGGAGGAAAGACTGAGCGAGAAAAGGAAAGCCGTTTGGAACGGCTGACAGGAATGCTGACTGATCAGGTGGAGGGACAATTGCTTCCTCATGTACGGGAGCTTCTGCGGTCTTGGGGTGACGGTCAGGGGTTGTGGACCTCTGCGATGGAGCAGGAGCTGGATGGCATCCGTCCTGTGATAGACCGGCAACTGGTAGAGCAGACGGTGAAGGAAAATGCGTTGTCGCCAGAGTATACGTTAAACTATTGCAAGGACCTACGCGCTGCTGTGACCGCCGATTGCCGCCGCAAGGCGCTGACGCTGCTAGACCGCCTGCTGGCCCAGCTAGCAGTGCGAGCCAAAGCCCGCCGCGCGGCTCTCGCAGAGAAGCACACTGCGCTGTTGGCGCAGGCGGAGGCGGCGAGCCGCTACAGCACTCGCGTGCAGGCCTCGGCTTCGTACGCCAACCTGTTGCGCAGCTTGCTGCCGCAGGCTCCCGCGCCAAGCGGGTTGCCCTGTGCGGACGCGCCTGCATCGGCGTCCGATACCGCCGCTGCTGCGGCGCCAACGGGCGTTGCGCGCCCAGGCATCGCTGGCCCGCGCAACGCATCGGCACAGCCGCTAGCAGGGACGGCGGCAGCACAGCCTGCCGCTGGAGGCCGCCGCACGCGGTTGGATGCAGCAGCGGCCCAATTGAAGGCTGCCGCTGCCCTCGTAAGTCCGTACCCTGCCATGCAAGCGGCGGTACGGGATTTACATGCCCGCGCCGCTGCGCTGGAGGGCGGGCAGTTTACGCTGGCGCTGTTCGGAGCGTTCAGCGCTGGGAAATCCAGCTTTGCCAACGCTTTGTTGGGTGAAGCTGTGTTGCCCGTATCGCCGCATCCGACGACAGCGGCGATTAACCGCATAATGGCGCCTGCAAGTGCTGAGCGCCATGCCACGGCTGACGTCCATATGAAATCAGTGGACGCGTTGCGGGAAGATCTTAAATACTCATTTCGGTTATTAGGATTGGGAGAGCCAGGGGCAGCGGGCTGGCAAGAAGCCGTTCATGCTTTATCTCCGGAAGGCATCCATCCTGCGGGCAGGCCTCATTATAGTTTTTTAAAGGCTGCCGCAGCCGGATGGGAAGAAGCTGAAAGCTTGCTGGGACAACAGCTTCAGGTGAATTTAGAGCAGTATCGGGATTTTGTCGCGTCTGAGCACAAATCATGCTTTGTGGAGCATATTGACCTTTATTATGATTGTGCTCTGACCCGTCAGGGCATCGTGCTAGTGGATACGCCAGGAGCGGATTCTGTGAATGCACGGCACACAGGCGTGACCTTCAACTATATGAAGCATGCGGATGCTCTTGTATTTGTCACCTATTATAACCATGCGTTTACGCAAGGCGACCGGCAGTTCCTGAATCAACTAGGTCGAGTTAAAGAGACCATGGCACTGGATCAGACGTTTTTTATTGTTAATGCATCAGATCTGGCTTCTTCTGAAGAAGAACTGCATTCTGTTACCCGGCATGTACAGGAACAACTACAGGCGAATGGAATCCGAAAACCACGTATTTATCCGCTTTCCAGTATGCTGGCGTTGGAAGCTACCGAACAGGGAGAGGCTTCGCTGCGTTCAGCTTCACGTTTTGATGCATTTGAAGATGATTTCTCGGCATTTGCAGCCGAAGAGCTGGCAGGTTTGTCCATCGCTTCGGCTATGCAGGAACTGGCCCGGCTGCGGAACCGCATAGAGCAACATGCAGCCGATGCCCGCTATAGCGTGGAAGAACGGGAGATACGATTAGAGCGATTAACTCGCATCCGTGGGGAATTGGAGCATACGCTCCTAGGCCTGACTGATAGCAACGGTGCATCTGTGTTATCGGGCGAGACCGATGAACTGCTGTATCATGTACGTCAAAGGCTGTCCTATCGGACTGGAGAATTTATGGCAGAGGCGTTTCATCCATCTGTTCTGCGTGAAGGAGTAGGTGATCTTCGTTCGGCTTTTGCATCTTGTGGTCGTGAGCTGATGCGTTTAATCGAACTGGAGCTGTCTCAGGAATTACTGGCAACCACACTCCAGCTGGAAAAAACGGGACAAACTTTGGTGCACAAGGCTATACAACAGTGCGTAGAACACATGAACCATCAGTTGCCAGGACTAGATTGCACAATACCTGAATCGAGAAAATGGGCTGTTCCCGAGCTGAAGGAAATTTCCCTGCAGGAGTCCATTCATTGGAAGGATTATTGGAATAGCTTTAAAAATCCAAAGCTATTTTTTGAAGGAACTGGTCGAGCGAATCTACAAACCAAACTGGAGCCGATATTACGCGAGCGAATCGGGGAAGCTGTGGATCAGCAACGTGAACGAATGTCTGCTTTTTACGTTACGCTGATGCAGGAGGAACAATTGTGGCAGAAAGCTCAGCTTCGAGAGCAAATGCTGGAGACGACTCGTGGCATGGAGCATGCCCTTATGGGCGGTGAGCAGCCACAGGTTTGGGAAGAACTTGCTGGCAAGATTGCGGCTTTGGAGTAAAGATAAATATGTTCACCAATGATTAAAGATCAGGACACCGGGTTGTGGGACAACCCGGTGTTTTATGCATGCTCCAAAAAGAAAGCAATACTGAGTAAATAGCCACATTCAATAATAAGAAAGCGATTTAATTTGTCTAATCAGCCACCAATTGATAACCTGCCTGAATACGGCTCGTTATCCTCTTTGCCGCCTTGGAACGCGAATGGTAAACTTCACTAAGCCATATAACAACGTCGTGCAACTAATGGAGGGACATTGACATGGAAGTGCTCAGGCAACTGCAAGTTTTTTTTTCGCGAGAGGAGACACTATCTGTTTCTTTCTATTTTATGCCTTGCGATAGCGACGGCTCTGGGACTGGTGTATCCGAACCTGCTCCAAAGGCTTATTGATAACGCTATCATCCCCGGTGACTTCGGGAAAGTTCCGGCGCTGGCTCTGACTGTGCTGGGAGTAGTCATCATCAAAGGGTTCATGCAATTTTTACATGGTTTTTTTGGTGGACGGCTAGGTAACTACCTGGCATACCGCCTCCGCAATGCTTGTTACGAAAAGCTGCAATTTTTGTCCTTTAGATATTATGACACGGCCAAAACGGGTGATCTCATGTCCCGACTGACTGGTGATTTGGAGGCAATTCGTAACTTTATTGGGTTTGGTTTTGCCCAACTCCTCAATGTGCTACTGATGGTCGTATTCGGCTCTATGATGATGCTGTATATTAACTGGCAGCTCACCCTCATTACGATGATCAGCATGCCATTGCTGCTCTTCGTCACATTCAAGTTTGAATCCCGGATTCATCCCACCTTTCAGGAAATGCGGATTGCCCTTAGCGCCTTGACGACAGCAGTCCAAGAAAACATAACAGGTGTGCGAACCGTCAAATCTTTTGCCCGCGAATCATATGAAGTTGAGAAATTTTCAGTACGTAATGAGCAATACAAAAGTAATCAAATTCAAGCTGCTTCCTTATGGAGTCGGTTCTTCCCTGCTATGGAACTAATTGCTTCTGTCAGTGTGGTCCTTCTGTTGGGCATGGGCGGGTATCTGGTCATTCAGAAGTCAATGACCTTGGGGCAGCTCGTCGCTTTCTTTAGCTTAATTTGGTATATTATCGGCCCCATCTGGAGCATTGGCTTTCATATCAATAACTATACGCAGTCCAAAGCTTCTGGTGAAAGGGTCTTGGAACTGCTAAATCAGTCCATAGATGTAACCGATGAAGCCGGAGCACTTACACTCGATGCCGATCAGGTGGAAGGACATGTTACGTTTGAACATGTTACCTTTGCTTACGGAAATAAGCTTCCTGCTGTTGTTGACATCAATTTAGACGCACCGCCAGGATCAGTCATTGGAATTTTAGGAGGAACGGGGTCAGGGAAGTCTACCATTATTCAATTACTCATGCGTGCTTATAATGTGAATGCAGGAAGTATCAAGTTGGATGGCAAGGATATACGTCACTTGAAGATTCGTGATTTGCGTGCTCAAATTTCTTCTGTGTTTCAGGAGACGTTTTTGTTTTCGTCCTCTATACGTAATAATATTTCATATGGTTTAAGCCATGTCAGTATGGATGACATCATACGCGTTTCCAAACTGGCTCAGGCGCATGAATTCATAACTGAACTACCGCTGGGATATGACACTGTCGTTGGAGAACGTGGATTGGGACTGTCCGGAGGGCAGAAACAACGGATCGCCATCGCGCGCGCACTACTCAAAAATCCGAAAATTCTGGTACTGGATGATGCTACCAGTGCGGTCGATATGGAAACAGAGCATGAAATACAGACCGGTTTTCAAGAGGTTATGCGTGGTCGAACAACATTTATAATCGCTCATCGAATCTCTTCGCTTCGCCATGCCAATGAAATTGTGGTGCTTGAGGAAGGACGAATCGTCCAGCGTGGAACACATGAACAGCTTATTGCTACTCCAGGTCCATATCAGGATGTGTATCATATTCAATACGCCGATTACATAGCTCAGGCTCCAGACGGTGTATCCGAAGGGCAGGTGAGACCATGAATATACCCGCAGAAAAAGCCAAACCGTTAAAAAAACCGACGAATGAGCGCTTTGTCTATCAAGATGATGATGTCATTGACAAACCGTTTAACTGGTCAGAATTCAAACGTTTGCTGGCATACATGAAGCCCTATGCCCGTCAGATTCTGCCGATCCTTCTGGTCATGATGATTCTTGGTACCATTACCAAACTGACGGTTCCTTATTTGATCAGTCTGGCCATTGATAAGGCAATTGCTCCCGCATGGCCTGCACTACCCAGCGTAAAGTTACTGCTGCTCATCACGGGTGCCGTGCTCTTGTTATATTTAATTCAATGGGCAGCCAGCACGTACCGCATTAAATTCACCAATATTATCGGTCAACGGGTTATTTACGATTTGCGTGAAGATTTGTTCAAGCATATTCAAAAGCTATCCTTTAACTTTTTTGATAAGAGACCGGCAGGTTCTGTATTAGTGCGCGTGACGAATGACATTAACTCGCTACAGGATCTTTTTACGAACGGTGCAGTGAATGTCCTGATTGACTGCGTACAGCTTATCGGAATTATTGTCATTTTGCTGCTTATTAACTGGAAGCTCGGTTTGGCAGTAATTGTGACCGTTCCGATCATGTTTTTGATCTCGACCAAGCTGCGCGTTCGCATCCGTCGCGCTTGGCAAGAAGTGCGTATGAAGAACTCGCGTATCAACTCTCATTTGAATGAGTCTATTCAGGGGATTCGTGTGACACAAGCGTATACGCAGGAGCAGGAAAACATGGCTTATTTCGACGATATGAACAGCTCTAGCAAAAAATCGTGGGATAAGGCTTCTGCCATGAATCAGGTTTTTGGCCCACTTATTGATATTACCGGAGGTTTTGGTACGCTTGTGCTGTTCTGGTTTGGAGCGCATTTAATTCAGACAGATCAGCTTACAGTGGGACTGCTGGTTGCGTTTGCCAACTATGTTGGGAACTTTTGGGAGCCGATTAATCGGCTGGGCCAAATGTATAATCAGTTACTGGTTGCGATGGCCTCGTCAGAACGAATTTTTGAGTTTATGGATGAACAGCCGAATATTGCAAACAAACCGGGAGCAAAAGCCTTGCCACCCATTCGGGGTGACATCCAATTTGAAAAGGTCATTTTTGAATATGAGAAGGGACGTCAGGCGCTTAAAGGTATTAGTCTTTCCGTCGAAGCGGGTCAATCTATAGCGCTTGTGGGTCACACCGGCTCAGGTAAAAGTACAATTATTAATCTGCTCAGCCGTTTTTATGACATTACGTCAGGGCGGCTTACGATTGACGGTCAAGATGTGCGTGATGTCACGGTGGAGAGCTTGCGAAGCCAGATTAGCATCGTGCTTCAGGATACATTTATTTTTTCGGGGACGATACGCGATAATATCCGATTTGGCCGTTTGGATGCAACGGATGAGGAAATTGAAGCGGCTGCGAAGGCGGTCAATGCTCATGAATTCATTGTTCACTTGCCAGCTGGCTATGAAACAGAAGTAGAGGAGCGGGGGGGGAATGCTGTCCATGGGCCAGCGACAGCTCTTATCCTTTGCTCGTGCCTTGCTGGCTAATCCGCGAATTCTTATTCTGGATGAGGCCACAGCCAGTATTGATACAGAAACGGAGCTGAAAATTCAGGAGGCTCTTCAGGTTTTACTGGAAGGCAGAACTTCTTTTATGGTCGCTCACCGTTTGTCTACCATTCGAAATGCTGATCATATCGTTGTACTGGATCATGGGGAAATCCAAGAAAGTGGTAATCATGAACAATTGATGAAAAAACATGGAATATATCGGGGGCTGGTGGAAGCACAGTTCAGATTTTTGTAAAAAAAAGATCAAAAAATCGCGTTTTTTGTAAATTTAAATGCCGAGCACTATTGCATTCTTGGAGCTAAACCCTGAAAATAAAGATGAAAAGAGATCAGAGCAATTTTCGTCAGAGGGGGAAGAGTTCAAGATGTGGGGTGCTCCTTTTTCTGCCAAGGCTAAGAAGATGCTGCTGCTGGGTAGCGGCGAATTGGGAAAAGAAGTCATTATTGAAGCTCAGCGGCTTGGCGTGGAATGTATTGCTGTTGATCGCTATGAACTGGCTCCAGCAATGCAGGTAGCCCATCGCTCTCACTGTCTGGATATGCAGGATGCTGAGGCGTTGAAGGCACTAATTCGTGAGGAAAAGCCCGACATAATTGTACCTGAAATCGAAGCTATTGCTACGGGTGCTTTGGAAGAATTAGAGCAAGAAGGATTTCACGTAGTACCAACGGCCCGTGCCGCCCGTCTTACGATGGACCGGGAAGGTATCCGCAGGCTGGCTGCCGAGAAATTACAGCTTCCGACTGCTGCCTATCGTTTTGCAGATAACTTTGAGCAGTTGCGGTCGGCGGTTCATGAGCTGGGCACGCCATGCGTGGTCAAGCCCTTGATGAGTTCGTCGGGTAAAGGGCAGTCTGTATGCCGGGCAATCGAAGATGCAGAATCCTGCTGGAATACGGCGCTGGAAGGCGCGCGTGCCAAAACTACACGTGTCATTGTTGAAGCTTTTGTCCCGTTTGAGAGCGAAATCACCTTATTGACCGTCAGATCGGTTTCGGGTACGACTTTTTGCCCACCGATTGGCCATATTCAGAAAGATGGGGATTATGTCGAATCCTGGCAGCCCCATGGCATGACGGACAAGCAGCTTTCGGAGGCGGAAGACATTGCCCGTACGATTACGGATGAACTGGGTGGTTACGGATTGTTTGGCGTAGAGCTATTTTTAACGACTGATGGCGTCATATTCAGTGAAGTATCCCCTCGTCCGCATGATACAGGTATGGTGACCATGATCACGCAGGATTTGTCGGAATTTGCACTTCACGTGCGGGCCATCCTCGGATTCCCAGTGCCATCTGTCACGTTGCTTACACCAGGAGCTTCAGCTACTTTGAAGGCAGAAGTGGCTACGCGGGATTTTGTAATAAGCGGTCTGCATGATGCATTATTGCTACCCCGGACACAGGTGCGAGTGTTCGGGAAGCCAGAAACCAAGCCGGGTCGCCGGATGGCTGTAGCGCTTAGCGCTGCAGAAGATGTGGAAACAGCACGGAAGACGGCCAAAGAAGCTGCTAATATGCTGAAAGTGGAGGTAAATCATGTCTAACAATGTGATGATTCCAGTACTGACAATTCGTTCCGTAGAGCTTGGCGATTGCGAAGCCGTAACAGGACTACTAAGAGAAGTCGGATACCCGATGACTTGTGGTGTAATGAAAGAAGTTATGGGAACAACGCGGGAGGACAGTCAAGCGAATATGATGGTTGCAGAAATGGATGGTCGTGTTGTCGGAGTTATCGGCATGCATACGGCTCAAAGCTTGGCTTATCCTGATCCTGCCGTACAAATCACCATGCTGGTCGTGAGCGGGGAGTATCGCGGCGAGGGCATTGGCAAGCGCCTGGTGGCTTGTGGTGAGGAGTGGGGACGTGCGCAAGGATGCTATAATTTATTCATTACTGGAGCGAATAACCGCATCAAACAAGTAGAGGCCCGGGCTTTCTACAACCGAATCGGCTTTGAAAAGCAAGGCTACCGTTTCAGCAAAAAGCTTAGATAATCAGCCTACAACAAGACAATCTAATACTTAAAGCCTCACTACTTTTAACTTAGTTCCGCATGGTTCATTCCGTGCGGGGCTATTTTTTTTTCCAACTTTTATACCATTGATCCTGCTATAAAACATGATATACTGCTAGAGTAAAGATTACAAAGTTGTAACCGGACGCGTTCACACCAAGGCATTTATACAACAAGGAGATGACGAAATGAAGAATATGTTGAAAAAAACACTTGTGATGGGAAGTCTAAGCGCCATTTTATCCGCAGGATTCATCGTTCCGGCATCAGCTTCACCAGCTGACGATTTGACTGCCCAACTACAACAGTGGTTTCAAAATAACGGATATACCGTCAATATGTCCAACGGGACGACTACGATAACAAAGACCGTAATTAAGGATGCATCTGAAAAGGACAAGGCTAAAAACAAAACAACAAATCCTTCATCCGGCAAGCAAACAACAACCAAACAAGGTAGCCAAAAGGCTTCGCAGTCTAGTAACAAGCAACAGGCCCAAAAACAAAACACAAACTCAGGCGCGGGTCAGTCTGCAGGGTCTGATGCACAACTCAGCAAGTCCCAATTTGCAGCTGAGGTTGTAAAGCTTGTAAACAACGAGCGCAGCCAAAAAGGTCTGAAGCCCCTTACATCTAATGCGAAGCTTACAGAAGTAGCCTTAGCCAAGGCGAAGGACATGAGCACGAACAATTACTTTTCCCATACATCTCCGACCTACGGTTCACCCTTTGATATGATGAAAAAGTTCGGTGTAACTTATACGTATGCGGGTGAGAATATTGCTATGGGACAACAAACACCACAAGAAGTAATGAAAGCTTGGATGAACAGTCAGGGACATCGTGAGAATATTTTGAAGGCAGAATATACGCAAATCGGTGTGGCTTACTACAATGGATATTGGGTACAAGAGTTCACACGTAACTAAGATGATAGTAAATACGTTCGAAACGTCATGCCGCTGTTATGAAAAGATAGTGGCATGACGTTAATCTGGAGACCCGCTGACACGTTCAGCGGGTCTTTTGGTGTCTCTTATTCCTCCACAGGCATAACCCTTGCTTTATACCAGAAAAGACATAAGGGACGTATTTATAGTATGATAGCAGCAAGTTGAATGGATAGCAGACTATTTATGGAAAGCTAGGTGAGCAAATGAGCTACGAAATCGTGCATGAAGGTGCCTTTGCTATGCTCAAGGTGCAGTTGAACCCCGGGGAAATGATCAAAGCGGAAATGGGAGCAATGGTTTCCATGTCTTCCAGTGTAGATATAAAGGGGACGGTAGACGGTGGACTGTTACGTGGTTTAGGCAGAATGCTAAGCGGAGAAAAATTCTTTTTTCAAGAACTGAGGGCAGCCCGTGGGCCGGCTGAAGTGTTGTTAGCCCCTGCCAGTATAGGTGATGTACAAGCGGTGGAATTGGATGGCACGTATAGGTTGATGGTCCAAAAGGACGGTTTTCTAGCTTGTACAGAAGGCATTGAGGTTAGCACCAAAATGCAAAACCTGATGAAAGGTTTATTCTCCGGTGAAGGTTTTTTTATCGTAGAAATCAGTGGTCGAGGTACGGTATTCCTATCCTCTTATGGAGCCATTCATCCCATTTATATTGCGCCAGGAGAGGAGCGTATTATTGATAATGCTCATCTGGTGGCATGGCCGGATTATATGGATTATAAAATTGAAAAAGCATCGAAAGGCTGGTTGTCCAGCGTAACGAGTGGAGAAGCGCTTGTATGCCGTTTTCGCGGTGAAGGAACGGTACTGATACAAAGTCGAAATCCGGGCAGTTTTGGACAATGGATCAAAAGTTTCATCCCTGATAGCAAATAGTTTGATTCGTTTGATTAGAGATAAGGATGGTCATTTGCCATCCTTTTTTTGCATGTTCATGGGAAATTATATGTGACTCTAAGCATTTATTGCGCTTTTATTCCGAACGGTTTATTTGCAAAATGATATAAGAAGCTTTATGTTTATTTCACTAAGCTATCAGGAGGGAACACGAGTGAATTCATCAAAATGGATTTGGCGGTCTGTCGGTTCCGTTTCCATTGCCGCCACATTGCTATTATTGTACGGATTTATTACAGCAGTACAAAGTATCACGGCTCCAGAGCCAATGGTTAGCACTCAACCTGTACATTCCGGTTCATCGCAGACACAAACTGCGCCATCCGCTACTAATCAGACGGGAGAGTTTCGGGTAGCTGCCATTGGAGATTCGCTAGCCAAAGGCACGGGGGATGACTCCGGAAGTGGTTTTGTGCGTCGGTCGGTGAGCTTGTTAAATAATCAGGAAGGCCATAAGGCTCAGCTCATAAATAATCTGGGGATTAATGGACTGACGACTCAAGGACTATTGACCAAGCTGGATGAGCCTGGTGTTTCTTATGTGTTGAAAAAGGCTAACGTTATTATGGTCTCGATTGGCGGAAATGATTTATTTCAGGGGGCTCAGGCTGCCCAAACCGGCAAAGAGCCGCCTACACTCAGTGGTTTGCGTAAAGCTGTGCCTGATGCCGCCAAACGTCTGCAAAAAGTGCTGACAAAGGTAGGGAAAATCAATCCGAATGCTAAAATTATCTATGTCGGATTATATAATCCATTCAGTGATCTGCAGGAAATGAAAATTCCCGGTAATCTTGTGGTAACAGAATGGAATCTGGCTGCCATGGCAATTACCAACCAAAACAGCAATATGACTCTGGTTCCAACTTTCGATTTATTCCAGCAAAATTTGTCCGTCTATTTATCATCCGATCATTTTCATCCAAACGGACAGGGCTATCAGGCAATCGCTGAACGTATCGCGCAAGGGTTTGCAGTTGCAAACACGAAGGATGCCGATAAAGTGGATAATGAACAACAGTCTACAAGCAGCCAACCTGCTGAAGTGAAAAAGGGAGGGAACAACTAATGAGCATCCAATCTGCTGACAAGAACGGGACTGGAATAACCGAAAATTCGACCTCAAGGGATGCAGTGTCCAGTTTCCATTCCGCCAATCAGGTTGGCAGCACAGGCAGAGACAGAAGCAATAACGAAACAGTTCTCTCTGTTCAGCACGTTAAGAAACGTATCAAACGCAAAATGATCATTCATGATGTAACATTCGACGTTCGTGCGGGTGAAATTTTCGGATTTCTCGGCCCTAATGGGGCTGGGAAAACGACGACTATTCGTATGCTGGTCGATTTAATTAAGCCTACGGAAGGGACGATTACTGTCTGTGGACATAATGTAAATCGTGACCCTGAGCAGGCTTTACGGCATATTGGTTCTATTGTGGAAAATCCAGAGGTGTACAGCTATCTGACAGGTTGGGAGAATTTAGAGCATTTTGCCCGTATGCAGCCTGGTGTAGACGAACAGCGTATCCGCGAAGTCGTTGAGCTGGTTCGGCTCGATCGCCGTATCCATGATAAAGTAAGTACGTATTCTCTCGGAATGCGCCAGCGTCTTGGTATAGCCCAAGCCTTGCTCGGTAGACCGAAATTGCTGATTTTGGATGAACCGACCAACGGGTTAGACCCCAAGGGGATCAAGGAAATGAGAGCTTTTATCCGTTTGCTAGCGGCAGAAGGCATGGCTGTATTTGTTTCCAGTCATTTGCTTAGCGAAATCCAGCTGCTATGTGATCGGGTGGCAATTATAAGTCGGGGAAAGGTGCTAGCTGTAGGTGGTGTACGAGAACTGGTTGAGACGCACTCACATATGGCCGTATGGCAACTGGAGCCTCGTGATCAGGGTCTTGCCATATTGCAAAATTCTCCGCATGTGCAAATGATTACGAACGCCGATGAATTAATTGATGACAGTATTGTTGCAGGTAGCGGAGCCGATGCAATTTTTACAGAAATGGATGAAGAGCATATTGCGGAGCTGGTGACACAAATGACGGCTTCCGGTATTTCCGTAAAAGGTGTAACCAAAATCAACCCTACACTGGAGCAGCTATTCCTGAAAATGACGGAAGGTGAGATACTTGAATAACATTTTACCGCTCGTACAAAATGAAACACTCAAAATTATCAAGAAGAAACGATTTTATGTCATTTTACTAGTTTTACTTGTGCTTGTGCCGATTTTTACGTACGCTCAGATGAAAGTGGCAGAAAACAATCGCGAAAAATTCGGCAATGATTGGCGGCTTGAACTGCGTCAGGCGATTACCGATAATCAAAACTCGCTGGGAAGTGACCGGGTTCCCGAGGAATGGAAGACCTACCGTCGGGTCTTTGTGCAGCAGATGCAATATTATTTGGAAAATGATGTGAATCCGAATGAGCCGAGTGGTGTCACTTTTACCAGAGAGTTTATGGATAATTCCATAAATCTGTTCGTTCCATTGTTGATTATGGCTATAGCCTCCGACTTGGTTTCAGGAGAACGGACGACAGGCACGATAAAAATGTTACTGACCCGCCCAGTCAGGCGGTGGAAAATACTGCTGAGTAAGCTGCTGACATTGTACATGTTCGTTTCGCTCATCATTTTGGCTGTATTTGTAATTAGCTATGTGATATCAGGCTTGTTTTTTGGTTTTCGCGGTTTTAATGTTCCGGTATTTACCGGATTTCAAATTGTTGGATCGACGGTGGATTTGTCTGCTGTACATGCGATTCCACAATGGCATTATCTGATGCTGCAAGCCGGATTAATCTGGTTTGTCAGTCTTGTGGTAGCTTCGTTAGCCTTTATGGTATCTGTCCTGGTACGAAGTACGGCGGCAAGTATCGTGGTCATGATGGCTGCACTCATTTCGGGCACTATTTTGACAAACATGGCTTCGTCTTGGCAGAGTGCTAAATATTTATTTATGGTTAACCTCCAATTAACCGATTATTTATCTGGAAGCCCCGCCCCGATTGAGGGAATGACTTTACCCTTTTCTTTAGCTGTACTGGGCATTTGGGGGACTGCGGCATTGATTGTTTCATTCGCCGTCTTTACGAAACGGGATATATTGAATTAAAATGGACAAGGTAAAAGAAAACATCTGTTTGCATTTTTGGTGAAAATCATCAAGAATAAGGCAAAACACGGTTACGATTAGACAAAGGGGGAGCATGAATGGTCGACAAAATCGACTTGTCTGCGGGAGTGTCCGGCACACAAAGCGGAGCTTCAGAATATGGCGCGGACGACATTCAAGTGCTCGAAGGGCTTGTGGCAGTTCGCAAACGGCCGGGCATGTACATCGGGAGCACCAGTTCTTCGGGGCTGCATCATTTGGTATGGGAAATTGTAGACAACGCGGTGGATGAACATCTCGCCAAGTTTTGCTCTCGCATTGATATTACAATGCATAAGGACGGTTCCATTACGGTATCAGACAACGGGCGCGGTATTCCTACGGGAATGCACAAAACGGGAATTCCTACGCCTCAGGTTGTATTCACCATTTTGCACGCCGGAGGTAAGTTTGGCGGTTCGGGATATAAAAAGTCCGGGGGTCTGCACGGTGTAGGTGCATCTGTAACGAACGCTCTTTCGGAATGGCTTGAAGTAGAAATTTACCGGGACGGCAAGATTCACCGTCAGCGGTTTGAATATTGGCAGGACAAGAAGGGCGTGGAGCATGTCGGGGAACCGACCACAGGCCTTGAAGTGCTGGGCAATACTAACAAGACGGGCTCGAAAATTACTTTTAAACCGGATATTCGTGTTTTTCAAGCAGGCATTCATTTTAACTACGATACGTTGGCTGAACGCCTTCAGGAGATTGCTTTTCTAAATTCGGGCCTTCGTATTCAACTTAAAGACGAACGCAGCGGAAAGTCAGATGAGTATTTTTATGAGGGTGGCGCAAGTCAGTTTGTTGCTTTTCTGAATGAGGGCAAGGATGTGCTGCATGACGTTATTCACTTTAATGCCGAGAAAGAAGACATTGAAGTAGAGATTGCCATCCAGTACAATGCGGGTTATACAGAGACGATTGCTTCGTTCGTTAACTCCATTCCGACACGTGGCGGAGGTACGCATGAAACGGGATTCAAAACCGCTTACACTCGTGTCATGAACGACTATGCGCGCAAAACGGTGATGTTGAAAGAAAAGGATAAAAACTTGGAGGGCAACGATCTACGTGAGGGCATGATGGCTGTAATCAGTGTCAAGATGGCTGAGGTTGAATTTGTCGGTCAGACAAAGGATCAGCTGGGTAGCGCTTCGGCACGGAGTACAGTGGATGCCATCGTATCTGAGCAGATGCAGCGTTTTTTGGAAGAAAATCCGCAGATAGCACAAACTTTGATCAAGAAGGCAGTTCAAGCATCCAGAGCGCGTGAAGCTGCACGTAAAGCTCGGGATGAGATGCGTTCCGGTAAAAAGCGCAGTGAAAGTTCCAATTTGAATGGTAAACTGTCGCCTGCGCAGTCCAAGGATTTTACACGTAATGAGTTGTTTATTGTGGAAGGCGATTCGGCTGGAGGATCAGCCAAGCAGGGACGGGATTCCAAAATTCAGGCCATCTTACCGCTAAAGGGTAAGCCGATGAATCCGGAGAAATCCAAACTGGCGGATATTATGAAGAATGATGAGTACCGTGCTATTACAGCAGCTATTGGTGCGGGGGTAGGAACAGAGTTTTCGCTGGAAGACAGCAATTATTCCAAAATCATCATTATGACCGATGCAGATACAGATGGTGCGCACATTCAAGTGCTGTTGTTGACGTTCTTTTATCGGTACATGAAAGAGCTTATTGATGCAGGACGCATATTTATTGCTCAACCGCCATTGTATAAAATAACTCGAAAGTCGGGTAAGCTCGAAACGGTGCGTTATGCTTGGACTGACGAGCAGCTTGATAATTATTTAAAAGAATTTGGACGGAATTTTGAGCTTCAGCGCTATAAAGGACTTGGGGAAATGAACCCTGATCAGTTATGGGAAACAACGATGAATCCCGATTCACGCACCTTGTTACGCGTTCAGATAGAGGATGCAGCCAAGGCTGAACGTAGGGTGTCCACTTTGATGGGTGATAAGGTGGATCCGCGCAAACGCTGGATCGTGGAAAACGTAGATTTCACGGAATACGTAGAGTAGTGCTATCAAAAGAGGTGTATACATGAGCTTATCGGAGCAGTTTTTGCCAGCTTTTCTGGAGGAAGTGGTCGGTGACCGCTTTGGCCGATATTCCAAATATATTATTCAGGATCGGGCGATACCCGATGTACGGGACGGATTAAAACCCGTACAACGTCGGATTCTTTATGCAATGTACGACTCGGGCAATACGCCGGATAAAGCATATCGTAAATCGGCCAAAACCGTTGGGGACGTAATGGGTAATTACCACCCCCACGGTGATTCGTCGATTTACGACGGCATGGTACGGATGGCACAGCCCTGGAAAATGAGTCACGTGCTGGTGGACGGTCACGGTAACTGGGGGTCCCAGGATGATGATCCGGCAGCAGCTATGCGTTACACGGAGGCTCGCTTGTCTCCGATCGCAATGGAAATGCTACGCGATATTGAAAAGCGTACGGTTTTGTTCAAGGACAATTTTGATAACTCGGCCAAAGAGCCTGTTGTGTTGCCGTCTCGTTATCCAAATTTATTGGTGAACGGTTCCAGTGGAATCTCGGCGGGATTTGCGACAGAGATCCCTACGCATAGTTTACGCGAAGTTATTGATGCCAGCATTGCTGTGATGGAAAAGCCGGAGATTGAGTTGGAAGAGATTATGACCTTTATTAAAGGTCCTGATTTCCCGACTGGTGGACTCATTATGGGTGGCGAAGGCATCAAGGACGCTTACCGTACGGGAAAAGGACGCATTTATATTCGTTCCAAAACGGAAATTCAGTCCTTGCGCGGAGGTAAGCAGCAGCTGGTCATTACCGAAATCCCATACCAGATCGTCAAATCAAGGCTCGTAACCGCCATGGAAAATATCCGTTTGGAGAAAAAAGTGGAAGGAATTGCCGAGGTTCGTGACGAGAGTGGACGAAATGGTTTGCGCATCGTTGTGGAGCTGAAGAAGGAAGCCGATGCAGAAGGAATTTTAGCTTATTTGCTAAAAAAAACCGACCTACAGGTGGCATATAACTTCAACATGGTAGCCATTGTGAACAAGGCGCCACATCAGCTTGGACTGAAGTCCATTTTGGAAGCGTATATCGCCCATCAACGCGAAGTTGTCACTCACCGTATCCAGTATGAACTGGAAAAGGCAGAGGATCGTGCCCATGTGCTAGAAGGTTTGGTCAAAGCACTGAACATTCTGGATGAGGTCATCGCAGCCATTAAAGCTTCCAAAAACCGCCAGGACGCGCAAAATAATTTGCAATGGATGTTTGGTTTTAGCGAACGTCAGGCTGATTCTATTTTGACTTTGCAGTTGTACCGTCTCACCAATCTGGAAATCACCACGCTTGAAAAAGAACTGGGTGACATCCAGAAAAAAATCGCGCAATATCGTTCTATTCTGGAAAGTGACCGTAAGCTGATCAGCCTGATTCGCAAGGAACTGTTGGAAATTCGCGAAAAGTACGGCATTGACCGTCGTTCAGATATCCAGGGCGAGGTAGAAGAGATTAAGGTAAACCTGGAAGTCATGGTAGGAGCAGAGGATGTGTTGCTGACACTCTCGAAAGATGGCTATGTGAAACGTACAAGTATGTTGTCATTCACTCGTTCAGGCGGGGAACGTTCAAGTTCCGGTGTTAAAGAAGGGGATTACGTTACCCAATTACTTGATGTGAATACGCTGGATGTATTGCTCGTCTTCACTCAGCGCGGACAATACTTTTTATTGCCTGTACATCAGGTGCCAGAGTATAAGTGGAAAGAGCCGGGCACTCCAATTGTCAACGTCATTCCGTTATCGAAGGAAGATCGTATCGTAAGTGTTATTCCGCTCAAAAACATTGAGGAAATCGGCAAAAGCCTGGTATTTGTAACCAAGAAGGGCCAAGTAAAGCGTACAGAATTGAAAGAATATGCTACAAAACGTTCTAGTGCCGTAGCCGCCTGCAAAGTAGCAGGGGACGATGAGGTATTATCGGTAACGTTAAGCGAGGGTACCCGGGATATTATGCTGATTACCCGCGCGGGAATGAGTATACGCTTCAAGGAGCAAGAGGTTAATGCGATGGGCCGCGTCTCGGCTGGTGTCAAAGGTATACAGCTGGCGGAAGGCGATGAAATTATCGCGGCGTTGTGGGTAGAAGAGGATGAAGGAGAAGTGTTGGTGCTGACCGAGTCTGGTTATGGTAAGCGTACGCTTCTGTTGGACTATCCTACACAGGGAAGAGGCGGCAAAGGTATCACCACCTTTGAGTTCAAGGAAGGCAAACGAGTACGTTCGAATGGAACTCGAATCGTGGCAGCTTTCTATTGCCGTGAAGCTGTTCAATTATTTGCAATCACAGCAGAAGGACAAACGATGTCCTTCCTTTCGGAAAAGGCTCCTTTGACCGACCGAAAGGATACAGGCAAGTTGCTGGCTCCAGCGGAGAAGAAGGACGAAATTGTGAATGTGCTGCTGCGTAGTGAGCCGCAAGCTTCACAGTCCATAGAATAATGGGAAAGTCAAGCGCTTTTTAGCTCGAAAAAGAGAGGTCCTCTCGTGCCATTCCGGCACGAATGAGGACCTTTTTGCCGTCATGGTGTCGAACCCTGACCAGCCTTCAAAACCGAGGTGAGACTTCCTTCCCCTTTTCATTTCTTGCTCCAAAAACGGCAGGAAACCGGGGCAGAATGGCGAAAATTTAATGTGATGAAATACAATCCGGACGGTGGCCCATACGTTAACTTTGATGCTTTTACTGACCCTGTTATTTAAAGGAGTGAGGCAAAATGCAAACGACTGAATTTGCGAAAATCTGGTCCAGAATGGCTAAGGATTATAAAGTTCATATGGAGCAGCAGCTGGCTCCATCACTAACGGAAGCTCAACTTACAGTGCTGGAGGTTTTGAACGAATACGGCCGCATGAAACCGTCTCAACTAATCCCATATCTCGCCACCACACCAGCCGCGGTTACGATGCTGCTGGATCGGATGGAGCGGAATCGACTGGTCACCCGTTTCAGAGATGTAAAGGACCGTAGAATTGTATGGATTGTTATCTCGGATCAAGGGAGAGAAGAAGTAGAGCGTGGATTGCGAATCCGGGATGATTTTCTGGGTTCTGCACTAAACCGTATTTCTCAGCACAATCAAAATTTGCTGGTTTATTTGTTGGGGAAAATTACAACTAAGGCGAAAACTTCAGTAATGACACGTGAGGCTGAGGGAGTAAAGGAACAAATAGAACGAGCAGAATAACTAGAATGGTGGATGCATGAAAGTAGCTGTACGCAGCAGATTATCATTTTAAGGAAATTAGGAGTGCGCGGATGAAATACCTATCGTGGTATTCATACCGCGCCTTTTTTGTGTTGAAGTATAGGTGGTATTTGGGTGAATGTTGACATTTACATAAGAGATGATAAAATAATAGTTATAAATAAATAACATTTCGCATGCAAAAAGTTGCTAGTTTATGTATATGGATTGTGAATTGGGGATTAGAAAGAAGGATGGTTCCAGTGAGTGACAGAGAGGAAGATAGACTTGAGGTGTACCGGATTATTCAATCGATAAGAGAGGTTAACAAAACGATATTTTATGCCTTCTGGAATGAGGAGCAGCATATGGATCTGACGGCCATTCAGCATATGGCTTTGGCAATTCTAAATAAACGTCCCAACATCGGGTTATCCGAGCTGGCAGACATAGCACATGTGGGAAGCAGCTCTATGAGTGGGGTGGTTGACCGCTTGACTAAGGCGGGATATATTGCTCGCGGGCGGCATGAGCATGACCGTAGATCCTTAGTGCTGACGCTTACGCCAGAAGGAAAAGATATCATGGAAAAAGTAGACGCCATGTGGATGGAGCGCGTCTTGCCCATTCTGGACATCCCGAGGGAGCAGCTAGAGATGGTCCTGGATATCCATAAACAAATGATCATGAAATTAACACCGAAGGGAATGAATCAACTTGAGCAGTCCTCAAATGACACTACCAGGTAATGTACGCAGAGCACCCATTGTGGCCGCTCTGTTGATTGGCGCGATTGTAGCGATATTAAATCAGACGTTGATCAGTGTGGCTTTACCGAAAATGATGAGTGATCTGAATATAGATGCAAATATAGCTCAGTGGCTTAGCACGGGCTTTATGCTCGTGAATGGGGTACTGATCCCGGTGACCGCGTTCCTGATTGCCCGTTTCTCCACTCGTAAATTGTTTATTAGTGCGATGACTATTTTTTCAATAGGCACGCTGTTATGTGCTATAGCGCCAGGCTTCAGCATATTGCTGATCGGTCGGCTTATTCAGGCCGCTGGAGCAGGTATCATGATGCCATTAATGATGGTCGTTATCTTGAACATCTACCCAATAGAGCGTCGTGGCCGAGCGATGGGAACCTTGGGGATTGCGATGGGTTTTGCTCCAGCCATTGGGCCTACCTTATCCGGTTATATAGTACAGCATTATGACTGGCGGGTATTGTTCTGGATCATCCTACCGATTTCAGTAATTTCGATTGTGATCGGATTTATTTTTCTGAAAAATGTAACGGAGCAGTCCAAGCCTAAGTTGGACATTCCTGGCATCATTTTGTCTACGCTCGGTTTCGGTGGACTGTTATACGGCTTTAGTGATGCAGGAACATCAGGTTGGGGAAGTATTCCGGTCCTGTCTACGCTTATCGTGGGGACAATTTCGCTTATTTTGTTTATTATCCGCCAGCTGAAGGTAGAGGAGCCTATGCTGGAGTTCCGTATCTTTAAATACGATGTGTACAGCTTGACGACAATCATTAATGTGATTGTGACGATGGCTTTGTACGCCGGTATGATATTGCTTCCGATTTATTTGCAAAATATTCGGGGGTTTACACCGCTGCAGTCCGGTATGCTAATGTTACCGGGAGCGATTCTGATGGGGCTCATGTCTCCTGTAACGGGGGCTATTTTTGACCGAATCGGAGCACGTTGGTTGTCTGTAATTGGCTTGCTGATCATGGCTATAACAACTTGGGAATTTACACGGTTGACCGAAACAACCACCTATATGACACTGTTAATTAATTATACGCTGCGGATGTTCGGGATGTCGTTACTGATGATGCCGATCCAAACGGCAGGGTTGAATCAGCTTCCGCAACGATTGAATGCACATGGTACGGCGATGAGTAACACGCTGCGTATGATTTCCGGCTCGATTGGGACGGCAATTCTGGTGACGGTGATGTCCACACAAAGCAGCAACCGTTTGACGTCGATTGTTACATCTGAGGGACTAACCGTGACGGATAAAGCGGGGATGCTGGCTGCAGGCAATCAAGCTACAATTTATGGGATTAACTCGGCTTTTATCATTGCAACAGTGTTGAGTGTGGCCGCTCTGATTTAGCGTTTTTTATCAAAAATACGAATGCAAAAAACGCCCATTCCCGTCAACAGCTGGTAAACAGCAAGAAGGGGCAGTCCGTGGCTTCCTCGTCATAAAAGGATGAGATGACGCATTAATTTAATTTTCTGAAAAAAAGAACCTGCAATGCATGTTTGTTCACATGCGTTACAGGTTCTTTGTGCAAATGGGGATTGAGGATGTAGATATCCAGATAGAGCAGGGCTTTTCGGTTCAAATTTCAGACGTAATCATGTTCTCATAAAGCGACCTGGGCCATTCATTCCATGGAAATTGGACAGGAGGTAGCGAATGAAATCTCATATCGTCCTTGCTAACCGGATGCGGTGCTCCAGCGAGTAAGGACCAAAGCGCCAGCTGTTGACCGGGCCGACTCAGATTACCCCCATATTTTTGGTCACCGTAGAGGGGACAGCCGATCGCCTGCATTTGCACACGAATTTGGTGTGAGCGTCCGGTGTGCAACTTAATCTGCACGAGACTGAGTCCATCTGCTTGTCCGATTACGCGATACTCCAAAATGGCTTCCTTCGCACCAGCCGTGCCAGGCCGAACCGTTTGAACCGTGTTGGTTCGACTATCCTTTAGCAGGTAATGGGTCAGACGGCCTTGCGGGGCCGTAGGAACGCCATTCAGAACGGCTGTATACAGTTTGTGAAAATGACGACTTCGAACCGACTCTGACAGGCGAGAAGCAGCTTTGGACGTCTTAGCAAAAATCATGGCTCCACCTACAGGCCGATCCAGTCTGTGAACTAAACCCAAAAAAACGTTACCAGGCTTATTGTGTCTAATTTTTAAATCTTCCTTGAGTAAAGACAACAGATCAGGATCACCACTGGCATCCTCTTGCGTTGGAACATTGACAGGCTTTACAACCGCCAAAACATGATTGTCCTCATATAGGACAGGGATGTTCGACTGTGCATGTTCATGCCAAGTAAGTTCATTTTGAGTCATAAGAGGAATTTAAGCCTCCCAGCGTCCGAGAATACCACAAGGCAAATTCAATCCCGAGCGTGTGATCGGCAATCCGATTTCACCAGCGCTAATTTGGCCGCCGTACTTTTGTTGCATTGTCATGCTCAGCATGTTGCGCAATACAGTAGGCGAAATACCTGTAGTATAGGAGTTAATGAGCATGAACAGCGGTTGATCTGAAATGATGCTCATGCAGGATTCGAGAAACGGGTATAAGCTTTCTTCAAGCTTCCAAGTTTCTCCGTTCGGTCCGCGCCCGTAAGAAGGAGGGTCCATAATAATGGCATCATAACGGTTGCCCCGACGTTGTTCTCGTTGCACGAACTTGAATACGTCGTCCGTAATGAAACGTACCGGACGGTCAGCCAGACCGGACAATTGAACGTTTTCCTTTGCCCACTGTACCATGCCTTTGGCGGCATCCACGTGAACCACACTGGCTCCAGCATACGCAGCAGCAGTAGTGGCTCCTCCCGTGTATGCAAACAGGTTCAGTACAGAAATGGGTCTGCCTGCACCTTTGATTTTATCCATCATCCAGCTCCAGTTTGCTGCTTGCTCTGGGAAAAGACCAGTATGCTTAAAGCTGGTCGGTTTAATGTGGAATTTAAGCGGTCCATAGCTAATGGTCCAGCGCTCAGGGATAGGTTTTTTCATGTCCCAATTGCCACCACCGGAGGAACTACGGTGGTAATGTCCATGAACATTACGCCACTCGGCTGTTTCCTGGGCCAAAGGCCATATGATTTGCGGATCGGGACGACGCAGGACAATATCACCCCAACGTTCTAGTTTTTCACCACCGCCTGTATCCATTACTTCATAGTCTTTCCATTCTTGTGCTACATACATGTACAATCCATCCTTCAGCAGTCAATTCAGGATTCAGGCAGCAAGCTGCACAGAAATCCCCATATGGAGTCTATTGTACAACAAACCACAGCAACAATCGAATGATTACATAAATAAGTAAGTAGTCACTTGGTCTAAAATATTTTTTCTCGGATATACTTGTAATTATAGCGCTTCCATATTAAAATGAAGCCAATCCCACTTGTACGTACAACCATCCGTTTTTTATTATAATAATGAAAATGGAATGAATTGTACGTACATAATATTTTTTTATCAACACAGCTGAAATTCTACTTCATTAAACAGGCCTCTAATTAATTTGCTTATCCATAGGTTTTCAGCCAGCAGCCGCATGTCATGCGGCTGTTTTGCGTATATTTCCCCAAGATTAAACCTAGTTTTTGAAATTAACATTTGACAATGAGAATCATTATCAAATATTATTTGAGTAACAGGGAGTGAAAGCATCCCATATTTCAAATAAAGGTGAGGGATGAACTTGGGTAAAATCATGATTACTTATGCCAGTTTGACCGGTAATACAGAGGAAATTGCGGAATTGATCGCCGAGGGCGTCCGTCAGGCAGGACATGAGGCTGAGTTGAAGGCTTCGTATGATTGCAGCGCGCAAGAACTGCTCGCATATGACGGGTTCCTGCTGGGTGTATATACATGGGGAGATGGTGAGCTTCCTGATGAATTTTTGGATTTTTACGAGGAACTAGACGAACTTGATCTGTCTGGTAAAAAGACGGCAGTATTTGGTAGTGGAGATACATCCTATACGCAATTCTGTGGTGCAGTGGACTTGGTAGAGGAAAAAGTCAAAGAACGCGGCGCATCGGTCATTCAAGAGAGTCTGAAGATTGAATTCAATCCATTGGATGATGATAAGGAGAATTGCCGAGCTTACGGAAGACAATTTGCACAGGCTGGTATTGAAGTGTCCTGAGAAGAGAGTGAGGGATAGGTATGCGCAATAGCGATAGCTTAAGCGGCTTTCCTCTTCTGCACGACTATCAGCTGGAGGAGATGTGGAGAACTCCACAGCCAATCCGTCAATCACAGAGGAAAAGAGGGCGTGAGGGCTGGAATTGGCGGCAACGGGTTCAATATGCAGTAGGGCATGCGCTCAACGAATACTTTGGAATGGAAGTAAAGGTACGGCGGGAAGTCCCTGTCCAGTATGTGCTGGAGAAATGGTGGCCCAAGCAGTCAGACAGCTTTGAATCTTTGTTCCATTATTGGGATGTCAAAAATAAAGTGTCAGGTGAGTTGTCAAAAATTTGTGGCTTAAATAATGACTTGATGATGCCTGTGATGCTGTATGAACAATTTTGTACGTCCGTGCCTGAGTTAGAGGTCAATATTTCACTTATTGTTCAGGCTGCTTGGCAACTATCAGCAGAAACAGATTCCCTGCTCATTCAAAAGTACATCGTTGACTATAATCCTAACGTTATTAGTACATTCCAACATATGACAAATGTATTTTGTTATTATGCATTTGGAGCTCTTCCTCAGCTTATTGAGGTATACTGCCTGCTGGAAGGCAAGAAGGTCCGTTTCATTCCGGGACCTGTTTCTTTACAGCAATCTCTGGATTACGTACGGCTATTACGGGATTCCAAAGAGGATGTACATGGCACGACAGAACGCTGCCGTTGCGGAGGGTGCATAGGGAAGCAAGTTTCTCAGGGAAACAGAATGAATAAGAACACGAAGGAAGGGCAGGAGGCGAAAAACTGCAAACAACGGTTAGCTGTACCTACGCCTTTCTCTTAACATTATTGTGTAACCCTTTAATTGTAAACTATCCCTTTTCGTGAAAGAGCCTTGGAAACAAGGTTCTTTTTTATGAAAAAAAATTATGAAAAAACTGAAAATTTATGTTGCCTGAATAGATAAATATATCTATAATATTTCAATGTACAATAGTTATATGAAAATATTTAAATATAAAAGACGGTTTGTGGACCATGGATCAGATTGTCCTATGTACATAAAATAAGTCCTGTCTTTTGCATGGCACGTTGCCATGTGTTTATTTACGTTCTCCATTTGGTTTAATGGCCTAATATTTCAATTTTAAAATATTAGCGTTGAATAATAAAAATTTTTTGGACAACAGGGGTGGAAGAAGTGAGTAAGAAAACTGTATTGCCAATCCTCATTGTACTGCTCGTTCTGAGCGGTGGAGCTATTGGCTACTATTATTGGTATCAAGCAACACACTTTGTTAAAAGTGACGATGCGCGCATTCAAGCCGATCAATATAAGGTAATGCCGCAAATCTCCGGAGAAATAAGCCACATTGATGTGGAAGAAGGAGATGTTGTTCAGCGTAATGAACCGATTGCCGAGCAGGATGTATCGGGGCTGGATGCGAGCATGATCAGCAAGTCCGTACTGCGCGCGCCGATCAATGGAACTGTCATTAAGATTTATTCGAAAGAGCATGAAATCGGATCGCCGGGTAGTGCTGTTGCAACTATGGTGGATATGAACAGCTTGTATGTATCCACGAATATTGAAGAAAATGACATTAACCGCATTAAACCAGGACAGCTTGTTGACATTACGCTTGATGCAGCAGGGGACCAGGTGATTCAGGGTAAAGTTCGTAAAGTAGGCGAAGCCTCCAACGCCGTGTTCTCACTCGTTCCTGCAGTAAACACAAGTGGTAATTTTAACAAGGTGACTCAGCGTGTGCCTGTAGAGATTGCTGTGAACAAGCCGAAGGATCTGAAGCTTATTCCTGGAACGAACGTGGAAGTAAAAATTCATACACCTTAAAAAGGAGGGGTCCATGTGGCTGCCAATGATATTGCTGCTGCTCCTTCGACAGATTCTTCCAAAGAACGCTGGCTTGCCTTTTTCGCTATCGTTTTAGGCGCCTTTGTCGCCATTCTGAACAACAGTCTGATCAATGTCGCCATTCCTAGATTGACGACGGATTTAGGATCTACGACGACACGTATTCAGTGGGTTATTACAGGTTACACGCTTGCATCTGGTGTAATCGTACCGATTACCGGATATATGGAGCAGCGCCTCGGATACAAAAAGTTTTTGATTCTAGCGCTCAGCGTATTTTCGCTGGGAACGGGAATATGTATTTTTGCATGGAGTGATTCTTCCCTGATCGCAGCACGGGTGCTGGCTGGTCTGGGCGGTGGTGTTATTATGCCGCTGAGTATGACGATTATTTACAAAATTATGCCGCGTGAACAAATCGGTATGTCCCTTGGTATATGGGGGATCGCCGCAATGGCAGCGCCGGCTGTAGGGCCTACGCTTAGCGGATATTTGATTGAGTGGTTTAACTGGCGGTTCTTGTTTATTGTCAGTGTGCCGGTTGCTTTATTTGCAATTTTAATGGTTATTCTTCTAATCAAAGAGCCGCCTAAAGTAGAGCCGAAGCCGTTTGATCTACCGGGCTTTTTGCTGGCCGCAACTTGTGCCGGAACACTCTTGTACGCATTGACCAACGGCCAGCGTGATGGCTGGACTTCTTTTGGAATTGTATCCCTGCTGTTTATTGCTTTCTGGGCACTTGTTTTTCTGATCTATGTAGAAAGCGGCAAGGATAATGCTGTAATTGAAATCTCATTATTCAAGAATTCAAAGTATACGATTAGTGTTATTGCCTCTAGTCTGGTCATGATGGGGATGTACGGAGGAACGTTCCTAACACCGTTGTTTTTGCAAAATATCCAGCGTGTGTCACCGATTGATACTGGTATTATCCTCATTCCACAGGCCATTGCCATGGCGGCTATGATGCCTATTGCCGGGAAGCTGTTCGATAAGTTCGGAATTGTGCCTTTGGGGCTTGTGGGCCTGACGCTAACCAGCTTTATGACCTATCATCTTCACCAGCTTACGCCAGATACTTCGCATGCCTGGTTGGAAACCGTAATGGCATTACGGGGTCTGGGAATTGGTATTTGCATGATGCCATTATCCACGGTCGGTATGAATGCCGTTCATCCGAGCAAGGTAGCCAATGCATCTACAGCATCCAATCTGGTACGTACTGTAGCTGCATCTATGGCGATTGCAGTGCTAACCGCCATTATGCAAAGCCGTTCGGCTGCTCATGCCCAGCAAATTTCGGAGTCCATTACACCAGACTCGGCTCATACGCTACAAGCGACATTGGGCAGCTCATGGATGTCATCCATAAGTAGTTTAATCACACTAGATGCCACATCAAGAGGGATTGGGGATACGTTCCTCATTTCATCCATACCGCTGTTTTGCACGATTCCACTAATCTTTTTGTTTATTCAGAGGAAGAAAGCAAAGACACAGCCGGAAGCTTAATCAAGGAATTATAAAATACGACTGGATGGCTTACATTATTTCCACGGACAGAAAGAAAGGGAATTATCATGAAAATATTGAGAGTAGAAAGTACATTAGTGGCTTTAGTGCTCGGCGGCGCAGTGCTGGCAGGCTGCTCCAGTAATAGCGGGGCGGCTCAGGATATGGTCGTTCCGGTTAAAATCAGCCAAGCACAGCAGGGAATTATCGGACAGGGGAATATTTATACAGGAACGGTTACACCATCGGAGACGGTGAACATCGTGCCTAAAGTGGGCGGTAAAGTGGTTGAACTGCCTGTGGATATTGGCTCCGAGGTTAAAAAGGGTCAAGTACTGTTCAAGCTTGATGATAAGGACATGCGGAATAATGTTGCGAAAGCCCGCGCCGCAGCAGCTGCGGCAGCAGCCGGAGTAAGCACCGCTCAAGCATCCCACGAATCTACGATGGTTCAGGCAAACTCGGGCTTAGTGCAGTCCAAGAGTGGCGTGATTCAATCCCAAAGTGCAATCAATCAGGCACAGGGAGCTATTAATCAAGCCACTACAGCCGTAGAACAAGCAACACATGGTGTCTCCTCGGCAGCCAATACGGTGAAACAAACGCAGCAAGCTTTGGCAGATGCACAGAAGAATGTAACACGTACACAAAGTCTATTTGATGCAGGTGCGAGCACCCAAGCTCAATTAGAACAAGCCAAAACAGCAGTCGTGAATGCGGAAGCGGCTTACAATAATGCACAAAATGCGCAGGCTAACGCGCAAGATCAGCTGGTAGCTGCGCAGAAGGCTCTAACTACAGCTCGCAACAGCTATGATTCAGCAAAAAATAGCTACAGTAATGCAAATAGCGGTTACAGTAATGCGCAAAATCAGCTCAAAGTATCTCAAAATACTGCGGTTATCGAGTCCAGCCAACAATCTCTTAAGCAGGCTCAGCTGAATGTGAACATTGCTCAGGATGCATTGGATGACACCGTTGTTACATCACCGATCAATGGTATTGTGGGCACGAAAAATGCAGAAGTGGGCGAAATGGTATCCGCTCAGTCTCCTGCGCTGGTCATCGCTAATCTGAGTACGGTCAATACATTGATCTATGTTCCAGCGGAGCAGATCAACAATGTAAAAGCAGGTGACAAGGTACAGGTTCGTGTTGCAGCTTCCAACATTGTAACAACAGGTACAGTTAAAAATGTAAGCCCGTTGGATGCAAGTGGAAAAGGCTATCCTGTAAAAATCTCAGTAGCGAATCCAGACACGAAACTGAAATCCGGCATGTTGGCTGATATCAGCTTTGTCGCTGCCAATGCACAAGAAGGAATTGTGGTTCCTACTGCGGCAGTTCAAAAGGATCAAGGTAAAGAATATGTATATGTTGTAAACGGAGACCATGCGAAACGTAAGGAAGTGAAGACTGTTCAGACGGCAGGTTCACAAACACTCGTTACCAGTGGCTTGAGCAATGAGGAGAATGTGATCGTGAATAATCTGGCATTGCTGTCCGATAACTCACCGATTACAATTAGCCAATAATTAGGCTCTAAACTTACGTACTATATAATAGTAGAAGTTTATTATGAATATGCAAAGACAGCCTGCTTAGCGGGCTGTCTTGTTTTTATTTCATTCAGCAAATTTTACATAGGATTAATGTCGATATGGGACTATTTTTGACGAACATTGGTAGAATAGGATAGACTAAATTGGAAATAGATAGTTTACGAGATCTCAGACAAGCGATCGGAGGAATTGTAAGATGGAAGTGAAATTGGTAGTGGATTATGAAGCTTATGAGAATGGCCAAACGATGGCTAAATCTATTGAGGAACTGGCAGCCAAGCCGGAGAGCGCGCAAGTTACAGATCTCATCATTGGAGATTGGGGCGGCGCCTATGAAAGTTCACCAGAGGATTTTATCCCAGTGTTAGTGAAACTCAAAGATCAATTCCCTAAGATACGCAAACTGTTTATTGGTGATATGGAATACGATGAGTGTGAGGTTTCCTGGATTAACCAGACGAATCTGTCCCCATTGTTAGAAGCGTTTCCAGCATTGGAGTCCTTTCATATCAAAGGTAGCCAGGACCTGAGCTTGGAGCCGCTTCGTCATAACCATCTTCAAGAATTGGTTATTATCTGTGGTGGTCTGCCTGTGAGCGTTCTTGAGCAAATACGTAATGCTGAACTGCCTGAACTGCGCAAGTTGGAACTGTATTTGGGTGTCGAGAACTATGGCTTTGACGGTAGCCTGAAAGATGTTTTGCCGTTTTTAGACAGCAATCCTTTTCCCAAACTTACATACTTGGGACTCAAAGATAGTGAAATACAGGATGAAATTGCTATTGCAGCAGCTAATGCCCCTGTGATTGGACAATTGGAAGTGCTGGATCTCTCACAAGGTACGTTGTCTGATAAAGGTGCAGAAGCGCTACTGGCTAGTGAAAGTATAAAAGGGCTGAAGCATCTGGATTTGAGCTATCATTATATGTCTAGTGAAATGATGCAACGTTGGAAAAGCTCAGGTCTATCTGTGAACGTGGAAGATCAACAAGAAGCGGATGAGGAAGATGATTGGCGCTATCCATCACTGACTGAGTAATTTGTACAAATGGATTTCTAAAACGGACTGTTTTCAAAATTAAATTGATCTAAAGTGAGGCGGCTCTATGGTTAGGATGTCAGACTGTAATGTCAGCGAGCCGTTTATCTTGTTCGGTAATCCGGGAAATCGTCGAACTACTGGGCTGCAGGAGGCGAGAAGCAGATTAATGCTTCCGCCCGCTCTGGAGGTTTCCTATAAGAATGTGCTGGAAGCTATTCGGCAGAAACAAGGTCTGAGCGAGCTGATGTTGCGAATAGCTGCACGAGCTACGCAAGATAGCGTGAATGGCAGTTCCTTTGTGCAAGAGAGCATTGATCAGTTACTGGCGGGGCAGATGGACAGTGGCCCGCTGCTTCGCCTAGATGCACCGGGCGAAAGCTTTGAGGTAGAGCGAGAGTTGATTGCTTTGGGCGCTCCGGATGCTGAGGGAGACGATTCTCTGTTGCCATGTCCGGAATGGACACAAGGCACAGGTATATCGGCGGCAGAAGCGCGATGTCTGCAGGAGCAGCACGGTCGTATTTGGCACCCGGCACAATGGTTCCGGGGCTATTGCCGTCTGCTGGCCTGGCTACGGGATGAAGTGGCTCTGCTCTGGCCCTCGTCACACTGGATGAACGACCCGGCGGAAGTTGCCGTGATGTTCGACAAACGGCGTTGTAGCGCCGATTTAGGCAAGGCAGATATAAGGGTTCCACCAGTGCTTGCATCTTCAGGTGGTGCATTTCGTGATGTTGTCGATCTGCACACGGCAATGAAGGAGAGCGGGTTTCACCGCGTATTTGTGAAAATATTTTGTGGGTCCGGTGCTTCTGGTGTCATGGCCTATCAGGTACATCCCCACACACACGCGGAACTGGCAGTGACCACGATTGGAACGGAAATCATACACGGACAGCGCGTGTATTATAATGCCGGACGATTGCGTCGTTATATGGATAAGCAGGACATTCATGCTATCCTTAACTGGCTATGCCTGGAAGGGGTACATGTGGAGCGCTGGATTCCCAAAGCGACCTTGAATGGGCGTGTTTATGATGTGCGCCAACTCGTGTGCGGATCAGAAGCTTGCCATGCGGTTTTACGTTTGAGCCACAGCCCTATTACGAATTTGCATTTGCGTAATGAGCGGCTCTCGCTGAAGGAAGCCGGATTACCGCAGAATACGGTGGAATCGGTCCAGCTTACGGCGAAAGCTGCTATGAGTGTTTTTCCAGCCTCCATGGTTGCTGGACTGGATGTGCTGGTTCCGGCTCATGGTGGTCATCCCTATGTGTTGGATGTTAATCCGTTCGGTGATTTGCTGTACCGGGTTGAGCATCAGGGTTGGAATCCGTATGAATGGGAAATGCAGCACCTCGCTAATAGGAGCGTGGGTACGGAAAGGAAAAACAGATATGACTGATATGAATCAAATTGTCGGCTCTCATGATATTGTCATGATTACGCTTGATACTCTGCGTTATGACGTAGCAAAGCTGGAAGAAGAGAACTGTCCGAATTTGTGCGGCTCCGGGTCGTGGGAAAAACGCCATACACCGGGTAGCTTTACCTATGCTGCACATCATGCTTTTTTTGGCGGATTTTTGCCGACTCCAGCGAATACAGATAAGACTTCACATATTCGTCTGTTCCACACCAAGGATACGGGATTGCGTACGCATTCACATACGTGGCTGTTCGATGCCCCGGATATTGTGTCCGGGCTAGAGGGTGAAGGTTATCGGACCATCTGTATCGGCGGCGTTATTTTTTTCACAAAGAAAAATAAGCTTGCCAAGGTGCTGCCTGGATATTTCCAAGAAAGCTACTGGCGTATGAACTTTGGTGTTACCAACCCCCGTTCGACGGAGAATCAGGTGAATCATGCTCTGAAACTGTTGGAAAATGCAGACCCGTCACAGCGCTTGTTTTTATTTCTGAATGTATCAGCGATCCATGGGCCTAATCATTATTTTGTGAAGGGCGCAGCCAAAGATTCAGTGGAGTCTCAACGGGCAGCCTTGCGGTATGTGGATGGTGAACTTGGACGTTTGTTTGATGCTTTGCGAAATCGGGGCAAGACGTTTTGCATGGTTTTTTCCGATCATGGTACAGCTTATGGGGAAGACGGCTATGAAGGACATCGTCTGGCGCATGAGGTAGTCTGGAATGTGCCTTACCGCGAATTTATTTTATAGAGCAAATAGAAGTATAGATTGCACTGGTAAAATATCAAGAAATCAATCCAGCGTGAGGAAGGAGCAGAAATGAAAGCCATAAATCTGAATCACTCGCATCCAGCGGATGCGCCAGCCCTGGAGATAGACACAAACTTAGCACCGTCTAGGTTTCAGTGGCCTGAAACTCCTGCTGAATGGGCAAGCACAATCCGTGAAGCTCCTTACCGCTCCTATCTGTACTCTTACCCGCATAAAACGGCCTATCGTCCGTTTGATACACCACTCTCATTACAGGAGTTGTGGGAGAAGGAGGAGTTAGAAAGCTATTTTTTGTATATGCATATTCCATTTTGCGCGGCTCGCTGTGGGTTTTGTAACCTGTTCACTTTGCCGGACAAGCGTCTGGATGTACATAAGGAGTATGTGGATGCACTAGAAAGACAAGCCAAGCAATGGACACCCATTATGGGGCGTCGACCTTTTTCACGTTTTGCGATCGGCGGCGGTACACCGACCTTACTGGAGGCTCCTTTGGTGGAGCGCTTGTTTGACATTGCGGAAAATATTATGGGACTGGACCCTAAGCGAGCTTCTATTTCGGTGGAGACCTCTCCCGATACTGTGACTGAAGACAGGTTGGAGGTGCTCAAGCGCCGCGGGACAGATCGTGTCAGTATGGGAATTCAGAGCTTTGTGGAATCAGAAAGTGCCGCCATATACCGACCTCAGAAGCCCAAACTTGTTAGAGAAGCACTTGAGCGGCTGGTGGAATACAACTTTCCTTTGCTGAACGTAGATCTGATCTATGGCTTGCCTGGTCAAACGGTGGAAACCTGGCTGTATTCTTTAGAGGAAGCCCTGTCTTACTCGCCAGGAGAAATATTTCTTTATCCGTTATATATTCGAGAAAATACGATTTTAAAGCCAGGCTATACCGGGCTGGATCATGATATTCGCCTTAGCTTGTATGAAGTGGCGCGCGAACGGCTCAAACAAGCAGGATATGTACAATACTCCATGCGCCGTTTTGCAAAAAATGATGGTATATCCAGCAAAGAGCTTTTGCCCTACAGTTGCCAGGAGGAAGGTATGGCTGGTCTGGGGTGTGGTGCACGCTCCTATACACGCAATGTCCACTATGCCAGCCGTTATGGGGTTAGTGCAGCAGCTACCCGTAGCATTATCGCAGATTATGTTGCTGCGGAACGTCATGATCTGGCTGACTACGGCTTTATTTTAAATGTGGATGAGAGTAAGCGACGCTTTATCTTAAAGGCGCTTCTTCATCGGGAAGGTTTGGAGCTATCAGCCTATGCAGAGCGCTTCGGTGTATCCCTGTCGGACGATTTTACAGGAATGTCGTTGCTGCTGGAATCCGGTATGGCTGTCGTCGAGGAGGGCACGCTGCGACTTACAGAGGAAGGAATGGCCTATTCCGATGCGATTGGGGACTGGATGATCTCCACGTCAGTACGTGAGCGTATGGAAGGATATGTAGGCGCATGAGAGCGACCTTATATTATCGTGGTTCGTTGACCTCGTGTAACTATGCTTGCCCTTATTGCCCGTTCAGTAAAAACGTTGATAGTCGGGAAACGTTGAACAAGGATCGGGTCCAGTTGGAACGTTTTGCTGATTGGGTACGGGAACAGGGCGTTTTGGGGCATCGTCTCTCTATTTTTTTTAATCCGTATGGAGAAGCCTTGATTCATTCCTGGTATCGCAAGACCATGATTGAGTTTTCCCACATGGCGCATGTGGAAAAAGTGGCGGTACAGACGAATCTCTCGACGAAGCTGGATTGGACGAAAGAACTGAACCCGGAGACTGCTGCGCTGTGGGCTACATATCACCCTGGAGAGACGAAAGAGCAAGTTTTTATATCGCAGGCTATGAAGTTATATGAACTTGGTATTTCCTATAGTGTCGGTACCGTCGGGTTAAGACAAGCCTTCCCAGCTATTCGTTCCTTAAGATCGCAACTTCCAAGGGATGTTTATTTGTGGGTCAACGCCTACAAGGATCGACCCCATTATTATACAGATGCTGAAGTCACTGAATTAACTGCGATCGACCCCTATTTTCAATGGAATTTAAAGGATTATAGCAGTCGGGGACGGGCATGTCGCGCCGGTGAAGATGTATTTTATGTCCAGGGTGACGGAAGAGTAAAACACTGCTATCAGGATCGACGGGTACTTGGACACTTATATAGGGATGGTCTTGAGGGTCTGAATGGCAAACGTCCGTGCCGGATGGAAGAATGCGGCTGCTATATCGGCTATATTCATATGGAAGAGCAGCCATTTCAGGAAATGTACGGTAGTGGCTTACTCGAAAGAGTGCCGCAAGTACAGGTATCTCCGGTTCCATCATTTAGCAGACAGGCTGTTCATAGAGATAATGAATCCATATAACAAGGGGTGTCCACATCTAAATGTAATACTATAGCACCTTGATCTATTAGAGAAACGATCAACAAAAAACCGACCCTTGCCATCAAGCAAAGGTCGGTTCATTTGTTTTATAATAACTCTATACGACAATAACTCTATACGACTGTTCTATGCGATATAATCAAGTTTGGATGATAGCAGTAATTTCTTCATCCAGATCCAATCTGATTTGTTCGCGATAGGCACGAATATTGTATTCGGAATATAGGTATCTCAGAATGGCTTCAATCATATTGGCTTCCACCAGATATTGACTGCGGCCCTGTACATGGACTTCTGCTGAATAACCTGTATCCTCTTCCCAGCTTAGTTCTACTGTCACATCCGTGGGCTGGACACCTTTACGTTCAGCCATATGCAAGCAAATAGCGTTGACAATCTCATCCATACTCAAAATCATAGCTTAGTAACGTCCTCCACGGGAATCATCTGGTCTGCGACGATTTTTAATAGCACGGTAGATACCTACTCCGATCATGATCAGGACGTAAATGGCCAGAACGTTAACGGCAAGGCCAAGCAAGCTGCCCAATGCGCCCATGTTGCCGAACAATCCGCCGAAGAGCATACCTGCCAAACCGCCCAGCATCATACCTTTCAGAAATCCGCCGCCACCGCCAAGGAATCCACCGGTTCTGCTTGTATTACCAGCAGTTGCCCCTGACTTGGCTCCGCTATCTGACTTATTAATTCCATTGCTGTCATTCGCCTTGCTTGGTGTAGATTGGTATGATTTAGGTCCGGATTTAAACCCGCCGCCTCGCCTTGCGTCAGCTGTAGATGGTGCGATCATAGCAATGAGTAGGGTAAAAGCCATCATCAGCATCATCATATTTTTCAAAGTGAATGTTTTTTTCATGTAAATATAATCCCCCTTAGTAAATTTGTTTATAGGTCAAACAACCGCTTACCAGTAATACGAATGGCATGGAAAAGGGTTTCAAAGAATTTTAATTTTTAAAAAATTAAATAATAACGTCCCATAAATCCTATGCATGGATTGGCTAAAACATTCAGCTTTGCGGCTTAAGTGAAAACGGATTAGTGTCAGCACTGACATCACCGGCAAGCAGCATACGCAGAACCATTTGGCACCATTCCAGACCTGCTTTAGCATTCAAAAGTCCTTTTTGTACTAAAATATAGTCACCAAAGTTCTTACTGCCAAAATGTAAATTCTCTGCAGGAATATCGTTCAGGATATCCTCAAGATGCTGGATTTTCTGAATAAAATGACGTTTGCGTTCCTCCAGCATACGATTGGCACTACTTTTGTCCGTTAACCAAAGACAGAACAGTCGAAGACTTAATTCATCCCGTGTAACCGGAGCAGCTAACGCTTCCTGGGACCATTGCTGAAGCATATGGATTCCCTTGTCGGTAATGGTATACATTTTCTTATCAGGCTTGTCGGACTGCTGAATCCAACGGGAGGCTAGCAGTTCCTTGCTCTCCATACGGGCCAGTAGCGGATAGATCTGACTGTGCTTGGCCTGCCAAAAAGGCTGGATACGCAACATCAGATCATAGCCGGAGGATTCCTCTCTTGCGAGAAGCCCCAACAGACCATACGATAGTAAATTCATAGATCTTATCTCCTTCATCCATCATAGTAACGGTTGTAACAGCACTGCGGCAGCTATTCTGCAGCTTCATGAAAAGTGTACACTGAAACTGTATGGTTTGACAACTTTCAGTCAGGTCGTTCACAGGTTAGCCAAAATTGACTCTTGTCATTCTCCACGTATATGTGCTTTTTTTCATAAAAAAGGGTAGTTTAAGCTCGTATGTACGAGCTTAAACTACCTGGTAACCTTCTGCCGAAGCGTATCCTATTTACTGTTCATTTCCATCAACGAGAAGTGTTAACGCTCCTGTATCTGGATGAATAACCATGCCGTGAACGGGGGCATTAGGAGGGAGAAGCGGGTGATTTTTAATAAGCTTCACGGTAGTTCTTACCCCTTCTTCAATGTTGTCAAAACCTTTTAACCATTTATTTAGCTTAATTCCTGAATTTTCTAATGTATTCAGCACTTCCTGAGAAATTCCGCGATCGAGCATTTCATTGACCATGTGGTCTGCATTTAATGCAGCCATGCCGCACTCATAATGACCTACAACGACGACTTCGTCTGCTCCCAGCTCATACAGGGCGACTAGCACACTGCGCATTACACTTCCAAAGGGCTGTGAAATAATAGCACCCGCATTTTTGATGATTTTCACATCACCGTTGCGCAGGTTCATGGCTTTCGGGAGTAACTCCGTTAGCCGTGTATCCATACAAGTGATAATGACCATTTTTTTATTGGGGAACTTGCCCGTTCTATAGGCCTCGTATTCTTTGTTTTCTACGAAAACACGATTGTACTCTAAAATTTCTTTGATGTGATTCACGATTGTTCCCTCCAGATTCTATTTAAGTTTGATATGTACAGCCCAACGTTTATTTTAGGTCTTAGGAGCTGGTCGTACATGTTGTGTGTTGATTATACTTTTTAATATAAGTATCATCAAGTATAGGTATTGTAAAGTTTTATCCATTTTAAGTTAAAGAGGTGACCTCAAGTATGGCGCAACAGACGTTGGATCAATTGACGGCTTTAAAGGAGCTTTCACACAAAATCAGTAGTTATGGCGAAGCAGTAGGTCTGCTGCACTGGGATTTACGAACTGGTGCTCCGCGCAAGGGTGTTGACATTCGGTCGGAGACGTTGGGTATGCTGTCCACTGAAATGTTCAAGCTGATGATCTCGGATGAAATGGGACAATTGCTGCAATTTTTTGCCACAGTAGATAAGCTGGAGCAACTGGAAGACAATGATCGCAGATTGGTGGAGGAATGCCGTAAAAATTATGACCTGAATCGTTCGGTTCCGGCAGACCGATACCGGGATTATAGCATTCTCGCAGCGCAGGCAGAGAGCAAGTGGGAGGACGCAAAGGAACATAGCGATTTTGTCGGATTTGAACCCTACTTGTCTAAAATCGTAGACATGAAGCGTGAATTTATCGGCTACTGGGGGATTAAGGATACAGAGTATGACACGCTTTTGGATCAATATGAGCCGGGGATGACGGTTGAAAAACTGGATGCTGTGTTTGATCGTCTCAAAAAGCGCCTTGTGCCACTATTGTCTAAAATTCAGGCTTCACCGAACCAGCCGGATAAGAGCTTTTTAGATGGTGTGTTTGATGTGAAGCAGCAGGAGAAGTTCAGCCTGTTCATATTAGGTCAGATGGGGTATGACTTTGACGCAGGTCGCTTGGATGAGAGCGTACATCCTTTCGCAACAGGATTAAATCCAGGTGATGTGCGTATAACAACACATTATCTGCAAGATGATGTAACTAGTGCTATTTTCAGCTCGTTGCATGAAGGAGGCCATGCGCTGTACGAACAAAATATTGCTCCTGAGCTAGCAGGATCACTACTGTCGGGAGGAACCTCTATGGGGATTCATGAATCCCAGTCCCGCTTGTGGGAAAATAAAATCGGACGCAGTCGTGCTTTCTGGGATCGGTATTACGATGATTTGCAAAAGCATTTTCCTGATCGCTTGGCAAAGGTTACGGCAGATCAATTCTATCGGGCAGTCAACCGTGTGGAAAATTCACTGATTCGTATTGAAGCGGATGAGCTAACATATAATTTACATATCATTATCCGTTATGAAATTGAAAAAATGTTGTTTAATGAAAACCTGGATGTGAAGCGTCTCCCTGAGGTGTGGAATGCGAAATATAAGGAATACCTAGGGTTACTTCCACCGAATGATGGACTGGGCGTACTTCAAGACGTTCACTGGTCCGGTGGTGATTTTGGCTATTTTGCTTCCTACTCGCTTGGCAATATGTATGCAGCACAAATTTTGGCGACATTACGCAAAGAGTTACCAAATCTAGATGAATTAATCGCTGCTGGAGAACTTGAGCCGATCAAGCAATGGCTGACCGAACGTATTTACCGTTACGGCAAGAGCCGGACGCCTTCCGAGTTGATTGTAGCCATTACAGGTGAAGATCTGAACCCGGATTATCTCGCCGACTACCTGGAAGAGAAATATACCTCCATATACAAGCTGTAAATCATATGCCATCTTCCCCACGTTCCCGGGCGAACGTGGTTTTTTTTTTGTGCAATTAACCAATATATCGACAACCGCATAACAATATATGAAGTCAACGGATGTAAAAAGGTGGGGAGGGAATAAGGATGAAAAACGGCGCTCGTTTCAAAGCTGTGGTGGCTGCGGCACTACTCGGATTACTGTTGCTCAGTGGGTGCACCCCCAAAGGGGGGGGAGCAGACAATTGAGATCAGACTAGGCGAGGTAGCCCGTACGGTCTTTTATGCGCCGCAGTATGTAGCCTTGAGCCAGGGAATGTTTGCTCAGGAGGGACTGGATGTCCAATTGGCAACGATTCCCGGGGGGGACAAGGCGATGACGGCGTTGTTGTCCAACCAGGCGGATATCGCGCTCATCGGCGCGGAAACATCTATTTATGTGTATCAGCAAGGAGCAGAGGACCCTATCATTAATTTTGCCCAACTGACACAGAAGGATGGAACCTTTTTGTTTGCCCGTCAAACGCAAGATAACTTTGCATGGGAAAAGCTGAAAGAACAAAATTTTTTGGGGCAACGCAAGGGCGGAATGCCGCAAATGTCACTTGAATTTACGCTTCGCAAACACGGCATTGATCCTCATAAGGATCTGAAGCTGATTCAAAATATTGATTTTGCTAATGTTGCCTCTGCTTTCGGCTCGGGTACAGGGGATTATGTACAGCTATTTGAGCCACAGGCATCTATTTTTGAAAAGGCAGGTCGTGGGCGGGTAGTTGCCTCTATCGGTGTGGAGAGCGGCGAATTGCCGTATACGGTATATATGGCTAAGCAAAGCTACCTGAAGGCAAATAGCGAGGCTGCACAGAAATTTACAAATGCTGTATATCGGGCACAACAGTGGATTGCTACGCATTCACCTGAACAGATTGCCGAAGCAATCACGCCCTATTTTAAAGATACAGATTTAGCTATTTTGACGAGTAGTATCAAGCGATATAAGGAACAGAGCACCTATGCTTTGAACCCGATGATTGAGGAAAAGGAATGGAAGAACTTACAGGATGTCATGACCTCGGCAGGGGAGCTTAAAAGTCCAGTTGCACTGGATAAGCTAGTGAACCCAAGTTTTGCACAACAAGCGATTTCGTCAAATTCTACCGGAAATACTGAACCGCCTGTGAAAAAGAGCACAACTGAATCTACGGATGCAGGTGTCGATGCTGGAGGTTCGTCATGATGGAGGAACGGAGTGATCTAACTTCGGACGCGACAAGACCGATGGTGAGACTGGAGCAAGTGACGCATGTCTATGTAACGGATCGTGAAGCTTCGCTGGCGGTTGAGAATATTGATTTTTCCGTAGAGACAGGGGAGTTTGTCAGCTTGGTCGGCCCAAGCGGCTGCGGCAAAACGACGATCCTGTCCATGATCGCAGGGCTACTGCGTCCAGCGGCAGGCCAAGTCATGTTGCAAGGTCAGCCGGTAAGTGGGCCGAGTCCAGAAGTCGGTTACATGCTGCAGCAGGATTATCTGTTCCCGTGGCGGACGATCATGGAGAACGCATTGTTGGGTCTGGAACTAGCCAACAGAGTAGATGAAGCTGCACGTGAGCAGACAAGGCTGTTACTGGAAGGCATGGGTCTGGGAGGGAAGGAGCATCTGCATCCATCCCAGTTGTCTGGGGGAATGCGCCAGCGCGTGGCGCTGGTACGGACGCTGGCGACCAATCCGGGATTGCTGCTGCTGGATGAGCCGTTCTCCGCGCTGGATTATCAAACCAAGCTACAGCTGGAAGATCTGATTGCGGAAACCTTGCGCGAGCGGAGGAAGACGGCTATTTTAGTCACACATGATTTGGCCGAAGCCATTGCGGTCAGTGACCGGATTATAGTGATGGGTCGAAATCCTGGTCATGTCCGACGTACCTTCGAGATTCCGGGTTGCATCCGAGAAGCTCAGCCTTTTTATGCACGCGAGCAGCCGGGTTTTAATGAGCTTTTTCATGAAATATGGGGTGAACTGGAGGCTTCGGGAGCAAAGGAGTGAGTTAACGTATGAAGGACGAAGCGGATCAGCTTGAGCAACGTTGGATTCAAGGACTACATCAGGCGTATTTACGCAGCAGGCGTTCGCAACGATGGTTAGTGACAGGGGTACAGACAGCTATTTTACTGCTTTTGTTTGTATTATGGGAAATTGCAGGTCGATTGAAGTGGATTGATGTACTGTTGTTCAGCTATCCGAGCAAAATTTTCACCCAGATCGGTAAGGATGCGGTCAGTGGTGAATTATGGGGACATGTAGGTGTCACCGTGGGAGAGACGATGGCGGGGTTTTTACTCGGTACACTGTTAGGTACGTTGCTGGCTGTACTTATTTGGTGGTCACCGTTTTTGTCGAGGGTGCTTGACCCCTATATGGTCGTGTTCAACAGTATGCCTAAGGTGGCGCTAGGTCCAATTTTTATCGTTATGTTTGGGGCGGGATTTACTGCTATTCTAATGACAACCCTCTCCATTACGGTCATCATTACGACACTAGTCGTATACAACAGCTTTCAGGAAGTCGATTCGAATCTAATCAAAGTGGTTCGCACGTTTGGCGGATCACGCCGTGATACGTTTCAAAAGGTGATTTTGCCTGCATCCTTTCCTGCAATTGTCTCTACACTGAAAGTGAATGTGGGTATGGCATGGGTTGGCGTGATTGTTGGTGAATTTCTGGTGGCTAAAAACGGCTTAGGCTATTTGATTATCTATGGTTTTCAGGTATTCAATTTCACGCTGGTTATGTCCAGTTTGTTGATCATTGCTGTCGTAGCTACTCTGATGTATCAGGCGGTCGTGTATGTGGAGCATCGCCTGCTTTCGGGTCGTCCTCATCGGTAATAATAAAAGTTCTGAACATTTGTGTAAAACGTGAAAATAAAGTACCATGAAAAATGAAAATACTTAAAATTTATGAAAATGCTAAAACAGATTTCATCCAGAGAGGACAGAATTTTTTCATGGGCTTTCGTACGATTAAAACGGCTATTGCCGCATTAATGGCCGTACTTATTGCGGAGGGTTTTGGCATTCATGGTGCTACCTCAGCAGGGCTTTTAGCGATTTTGGGGGTGGATGTCACACGCAAGAGAAGTCTCCGTACTATTTCGGCGAGATTTTTTGCATCCGTCGTGGGGCTTCTTTTTGCTTGTGTTTTGTTTGTAGTATTCGGATTCCATGATTGGGTACTGGCATTATATATTTTAACGGCGTTTCCAGTCATTGTACGGGTGGGCTTTAAAGAAGGGATTGTCACCGGTTCGGTCGTGGTTTTTCGCGTATTCAGCGGCGGCGTGATTGATATGGAGGTACTGCTGACCCAGCTAGGTCTGCTAGTGATTGGACTGGGTTCCGCAATGATTGTCAATTTAGCCTATATGCCGGGTTCTGATAATACCATGCAACAAATTCGGCAGGAGGTAGATCGGACATTTTCTGTTATATTCAGAAATATGGCCAATACGCTGCGTAGTCCAGCATACATATGGGATGGCAAGGAAGTTATTGAAGCGAACAGCGTGATAGCCAAAGGGGTCACTGAGGCGGGGCGTTCCTTGGAAAATCAGATGCTTCGTCCCCAAGAGGGCTGGAATGTGTATTTTTATATGCGAAAAGAACAGCTGGATTCGATCCAAAACATGATGCAGTTGATCGCACAAATGTATCAGCATATGCCGCAGGCCAAGCTTCTGGCTGAGCTGTTCGACCAGCTTAGCAATGACGTTTTGGCTGGACATTATACGGGACAGACCGAGAAGCTGCTGGAGCAGGTTCGTGAAGAATTTAAAGCCATGGAGCTTCCCGCAACCCGGGAGGAATTTGAGATTCGTTCGGCATTATTACAGCTTACACATGAGCTTCATCAGTATTTGAAAATTGCGAAAAAGGACAAGGCCCCTACTCCAGTAAGAAATTAGAGTAAAGGCCTTGAGCGGCTACTATCCATGACGGACAGTAGCCTTTTCTTGTTCAGTGTCGGTAGAAGCCGGATGGTTTAAAGTCCGTTTGTGCCGAATTCGGTCTGTGATCCATAAGACAGCGGTGATCAGGCAAGGATACAGCATAGCCCATCCGACAAAGGGGAAAACGACCGCTGTAGAGATAAACGATATCCAACTAATGGCAACGCCCCAGCGACTACCACGTAGAAGTTTAATTCCTGCTGCGCAACCGCCGAGATAGGTCAGAATAAAGGTGGCGTTCGGGAACTGGATCAGGTTAGTGAGTGAAACAGTACCACTACCGTACAACACCATAATGATCACGAAGCAGACGCTAAGAAAAGCAATGCCTCCGATAGGGGTGTGGAATCGTTGGGATAACATGCCCATCCAGCGAAAGGCCTGTCCTTGCCGGGATAAAGCATAAGCGACACGTGAAGCGGCACCCACATAAGCAATAATAGTAGCGGTACAAATAAAGATACCCGTCAAGCCTGCAATTATCGCGCCCCATGGCCCAATAGCCCGGCTAATCACCCATACGAGCGAAGCATCCGAACCCCCTGCAAGGTAACTTTGTGTGCCCACAGTAGCCAGCGCTGTTAAGAAATAAAGCAAACCAACAATGACGGCTGCAATGGTCACACCTCTAACGGCCGCCCGCCGGGGATTAGTGAATTCCTCTGACATATGGGACACGGCCTCCCAACCGATAAAGCACCAAAACAGAATCGCGGCCGCTTGACCGACGGAGAGCCAGCCATGTGGAGCAAACGGGGTGAAGTGGATTGTTTTCATCTGAGGAAGTGCTGCGGCAATGGCGAATATAAGGACAGCAACGATAGCTATGACGACTGCGATCTGAATACGTCCCGCGACCTTCATGCCGATCCAATTGATGATCAGGCCCACCGCCAGCATAGCAGCGGCTAACATCATGCGGCTTTCCTCTCCCCAGCCCATGGCTGCGGTCATATAGCCGGCTCCGGTGAGTGCGGCAACAGGAGCCCCAATCGGAACTGACATGAGAAAAAACCACCCGATATAAGCACCGGCACGTGGTGAAAAGGCCAACGTGACAAAATGCGATACTCCACCCGCATTCGGGAATTTGGCGGATAGAAGACCCATAGAAAGTGCCATTGGCAAGATGAGCAGGGTCATAAAACCCCATGCCAGCAGCGATGCCGGTCCCGCCATTTGGGCGGCAAGACCAGGCACAATCAATATTCCCGAACCCAGTACAGCTCCGATATAGAGTGCAATGGCCTGTGGAAGACCAATGGTGGATTGAAGTTTACTTTCACTTGTCATGCAGAAAAGCCTTCTTTCTATTGTTATTTTCTCCAGCTTATCAGATAATCAATCTATCGGAAAAACGGAATATAACGATTGCTTGCATCGAAAAAAACGATTGAAGGAGCGGATTATGGAATCGCGGCATTTGTTTACCTTTTTAAATGTAGTTGAGGCAGGCAGTTTTACGCGAGCAGCGCGTATACTGGATTATGCACAGTCGAGTATCACTGCTCAAATTCAAACGCTGGAGACTGAGTTGGGTACGCCGCTTTTTGATCGCATTGGCAAGAAAATCATGCTGACGGATGCCGGGCGACGTCTGCTGCCCTATGCGCAGGAAATTTCCAAGATGCATGCTATGGCTAAGGATGCGCTTCGTTCAGAAACGGAATTGGCAGGCACGCTGAAAATAGGAGCACCAGAGTCTCTGGCCGCTTTTCGTCTACCGAGTTTGATCCGTGAGTACAGGGAGCGGTATCCGAAGGTTAAAATTGTCCTCAAACCCGGCGAATGCTGGGAATTACGCGATTTGATCCGTTCCGGTGAGCTGGATTTGGCTTTTTTGCTTCAGCCCGAGACAGAGGATAGAGAACTGAATGTCACCACGCTTATTCACGAGCCGATGGCCTTGGTTGCGCCACTCGAGCATTCGCTGGTTACCTATACCCAGGTAGAGCCTGCCGACTTGAAGGATGAAACCATTTTGCATACAGAGGCAGGATGTACGTACCGTATCCTTTTTGAGCAGTATCTGAATAAACACGGTATTTTTTCAGACCCTAGCCTGGAATTTTGGAGTATTGAAGCCATCAAGCAGTGTGTCATGGCTGGGCTTGGTATTGCGTTGCTCCCGCTAGTAACGGTACAAAATGAGCTGCGAGAAGGTAAAATGGCGCGTTTAGCCTGGGATGACAGTGAACAGCAGGTGGCTACTCAGGTCGCTTATCACACGAAAAAGTGGAAATCCCCGGCTCTTAGCGAATTTTTACAGATCGTTGAGCAGCATGTAACACATTGGCGTGCATGAGTTCAAGCCATCACGGCATATGCTTATACAAATAATATTTTTTCCTTTTCGCCTATTCACTCAACATTCGCCCACAACCTGCATACATATGTATGGAATGATTGATTGTATGGAGGAGGTTCAAGAATGGCATTAAGTCATAAAAATCGTAGAGAGATTATTACCAAAGCGATCTGTGGTAAAGGTCGCAGATTCTCTACCGTAACCCATACCGTAACTCCGCCGAATAATCCGACGAGCATTTTAGGGGCATGGATTATTAACCACCAGTATGAAGCTGTGGCGGCGGGGGACGGCATTGAGGTCGTCGGGACGTATGATATCAATATTTGGTACTCATACGATAAAAACTCGCAGACCGATGTTGCCAAGGAAACGGTGTCGTACGTAGAAAATGTGCCGCTCTCGTATCTTGATCCGAAGCACCGGGCGTCTACAGTGGAAGTATCCGCCGAAGCTACACAGGAGCCGAGTTGCGTCGAGGCCAGTGTGTCTTCTGGAGGTGGCAGCGTAATGATCCGGGTCGAGCGGGAATTTGCGGTGGAGCTGGTGGCGGAAACGAAGATTGTTGTAGAAGTATTCCCGAATGGCAGCAGCGATGATTTTGACAAAGACTTTGATTTTGGAGCGGAAGAGGGGGACTATGAGGAGCTCGACCCCGACCTCATTGACGACGAGCTCTGACAGAAGCAACCAAAAAGAGGGCCGCTTTACTCTTGCGCCGGCTGATTCTGCGCAGGGGGCAAAGGCCCTCCTTTTTTGTTGTTGCGGGTTGAAATTGGATTGAAATCCGTACGTAGTTCGTAGGGGGGGATATAATGCAGCAGCCAGGACAGGCGCTCATACGCTTCAGGCAGATGCCAAATGATGAAAAAAAGCGTAGACTGGAGCGTTCAGGCATAGCGGTGCAGTGGATGGATAGCAGTATAGCAGATTTTGCGATAGGCTACGCGGTGCAAATCCATCAACTGCGAGTGTTGGAGATTCGTAGGCGTGCCATCGAAGGCCCTTCCAAAGTCCGCGCATACGATCTGTCTGAACTGGATCAACATTCACCGCTCTATGTCCGGATGGAGCGGCTAGCTGTACGTGCGTTGTATACACTGGGTTTGGACAGTGGTGAGGTGATACTGACGCCGCTGGGGGAGCGCAGCTGTCAGGTGCGTGAAGTCTCGGCACAGCCATGGTTGAACGATAGACGTTTGGCCGCGCTATATGAAATTGCTGCGCGCGAAGGGGATGTTGAGGGTGAGAATCTTTCAGCGCAACGAGGGAGAGATCGACTACTCATCGGAATGGACCCTGAATTTGTGCTGATTCGTATGCCAGAGGGACGGGTCGTGCCGGCCTCAAGATATTTGGGTCGTCTCGGCATAGCCGGCTGCGATGCTGTTACGCGTCGAGGACGAACGCTGTATCCAGTCGCTGAGCTTCGTCCAGCGCCGAGTGGAGATCCGGACCGTCTGCTGAAGCACCTGCGTCAAGCTTTTGCAACCGCAGCCCGGCGCATTACCGACCGCACACTCATCTGGCAGGCGGGGGGGGATGCCGCAACCGGGTTTTCCACTGGGCGGACATCTGCATTTCAGCGGGGTTGCGCTAAACGGTGCCTTGCTCCGGGCACTGGATAACTATTTGGCACTGCCTTTGGCGCTACTGGAAGACAAGCGTGCGGCCCGGCGCAGACCGCATTATGGCAATTTGGGTGATTTTCGACGTCAGTCGTATGGAGGCTTTGAATATCGTACACTGCCCAGTTTTCTTATCTCGCCACAGCTAGCTAAAGGGGTGATTGGTATGGCGTTTCTCATTGCTACTCAATATCCGCGTTTGCAACGTAGGCCGCTGGGTGAAGAGGAGGCTCACAGAGCCTTTTATGAAGGAAATCAATTTGTGCTTAAGGAGTATATGGAACCTCTTATTTTGGATATGGTTTCACTGGAAATATACTCGCAATATGAAGCTTATGTAGCGCCATTGCTGGACAGCCTCCGCAAGGGGAAGCAGTGGGATGAATCACGGGATTTGCGCCCCTTTTGGAAGCTTACGTAAAATCAAGTGTCGACACCAGGAATGGTTTCATGTTATCGACTGTCATTTTTGATATAATGAGAGATAATTATAAGTTTAAACGGAACAAAGTGTGGGGGTTAGTAAACGGTATGTCTAAATATACACCGATGATTGAGCAGTATTTATCCATAAAAGAGCAGGCTAAAGATGCATTTTTGTTTTTCCGTCTGGGAGATTTTTACGAGATGTTTTTCGATGATGCAATTCTTGCATCCAAGGAGCTGGAAATTACACTTACGGGTCGTGAGGGTGGCGCCACGGAAAAAATTCCGATGTGCGGCGTGCCTTATCATTCAGCGGAAAATTACATACAGCGCCTCATTGAGAAAGGTTATAAAGTGGCCATCTGTGAGCAAATGGAGGAAGCCTCAGCTACGAAGGGGATGGTGCGGCGGGATATTGTCCGCGTTGTGACCCCGGGTACAGTAATGGAAGGCAAGGTGCTGGGTGATAAATCCAACAACTACATGGTATGTGTCACAGAGACGGACGGGATGCTGGCTCTTGCGGCGTGCGACTTGTCAACAGGTGAATTGTATGTGACCTCTGTGCCTGATTCGAAAGAATGGCTACTAGATGAAATAAACATTTATGAGCCGTCCGAAATGTTGGGGGATGGTCATCTGCTTGATTTTGTGGCTTCCCGTATGTCCCCCGTTGGACGGCGTGTTGTGTATACGGCCTGGGACAAATCCAAGGATGATTTGGTTCGGGATCAATTTGGCGAAGCCACGTGGGCAAGGCTTACGGAGGAACGCAGACGGTGCGTATCACGCTTGATTTCCTATTTGAATGAAACGCAAAAAAGATCGTTAGGCCAATTGACCCAAATCTCCGTATATGAGCCAAACCATTTTATGATTCTGGATCCATTTACCCGCAGGAATCTGGAACTGGTGGAGACAGTACGTGAACGCTCCAAGAAAGGCTCGCTGCTGTGGCTGTTGGATCGCACAGAGACTTCCATGGGAGCGCGTCTGTTGCGTCGTTGGATCGACAAGCCGTTGTTGAGCGGCAGTCTTATTGAGGAACGCTTGGAGGCGGTGGACAAGCTATACCACCAGTTTATTTTCCGAGAGGATGTACGTGCTCAGCTTAAAGAGATTTACGATCTGGAGCGTCTGGTTGGGCGGATTGCCTTTGGTAGTGCTAATGCACGTGATCTGATCGCTCTCAAGCTGTCGCTGGTCCGAATTCCTTCTTTACGCGAATTGTGCGCTGAATCTCCTTCGAAGACGCTGAGACAGATTGCACAAACGCTGGATAGCTGTACAGACCTGTGTACATTGATTGAGGAAGCGGTGGCGGATGAACCGCCGATTTCCGTAAGGGATGGAGGTCTTATTAAGGAAGGCTACCATCAGCGTCTGGACGAACTGCGCGAGGCGAGTGTGAACGGTAAACGTTGGATCGCTGAGCTAGAGGCCAAGGAACGTGCAGCAACCGGCATTCGGTCACTTAAAATTGGATATAACAAAGTATTTGGTTATTATATCGAGGTGACCAAATCCAATTTGGCCTCATTACCAGAAGGTCGATATGAACGCAAACAGACGTTGGCGAATGCGGAACGGTATATTACACCGGAGTTGAAGGAAAAGGAATCTCTAATTCTGGAAGCCGAGGATAAAATGGTTGATCTGGAGTATACGCTTTTCTCCGAGCTTCGCAGTAAACTAAACGCTGAAATTCCCCGTTTGCAAAAGCTGGCAGAGCAAGTGGCTGAAATTGACGTGTATCAGTCGCTGGCATCGGTTAGCGCGGAACGGGGATTCGTGAAACCTGAGCTGACTACAGGATATGATTTCGTAGTGGAGCAGGGTCGCCATCCCGTGGTGGAGGCTGTAATGAAAGATGGCGGTTTTATCGCCAACAGCACGGTATTGGAGGAAGCGGATGCGCATATTCTACTTATCACCGGGCCGAACATGGCTGGGAAAAGTACGTATATGCGTCAGGTCGCACTTATTGCAATTATGGCTCAAATTGGCTGTTTTGTCCCTGCTGCACGTGCCAAGGTGCCGATGCTGGATCGCATTTTCACACGGATCGGCGCAGCGGATGATCTTATCGGCGGGCAGAGTACGTTTATGGTCGAAATGGCAGATATCCAAGTAATGACGGACAAGGCAACTCCGCGAAGCTTGATCATTATTGATGAACTGGGACGAGGTACGTCTACCAGTGAAGGAATGGCAATTGCACAGGCAGTCATCGAATTTGTCCATGACACGATCGGCTGTAAGGCACTGGTATCCACGCATTTCCATGAGCTGGCGCATTTGGAGCAAGGCCTGTCTTCGCTGCGAAATTACTCTATGGCCGTGCAGGAAAGCGGCGACAAAGTGAATTTCCTGCGCAAGCTCATACCGGGAGCGGCTAGCAGTAGCTATGGTATTTATTGTGCTCGGCTTGCAGGCTTGCCCAATAACATTATTGAGCGAGCGAATGGACTGCTGAATGGTTTTGAACAGGCAGCGGCTCAAGTAACGGCAGGTACCGAGATAGTAGTAGGAGGGAAGGAAGGGACTGATCTTCGTACAGTTTCAGGGACAGAGGATATTTCTTCTTTGACCAAATATAATTCAGGCCAGACATTGCGAGAAAGCGGAGAAACTGCATCATCAGCTCAGTCTTTATCACAGCAGGCGACCCTGGTAAAAGAAGATACTCTACAGACTGTGGAGGATTCCAGCAGGTTGGAGCAAGGAGCAACCGAAGTGGTACAGCTGTCCATTTTTGGAGAGCAGGAGCTTGCCACCTCCAAGCCCCACGCAGAGACAGTAGAGACGAATCCAATTGTGCGCCAAATTTTGCGCAAGGTGAAGAATGCTGATGTCATGAATATGACTCCTTTACAGGCAATGCAGCTATTAAATGATCTTAAAAATAAGGCCAATGGCCTGTAGTTAAAATAAGTGACATTATTCTTATTTTTCATCGCACTTTGAAGTCAGGAGGAGGTTAAAAGGATGTCTAAAATTCGGGTACTGGATGAACATATTGCGAACCAGATTGCTGCCGGTGAGGTCGTGGAGCGTCCAGCCTCCGTCGTGAAGGAACTGGTGGAAAATGCGATTGATGCAGGCGGTACGCGGGTGGACGTATGGGTAGAAGAGGGCGGCTTGCAAAGTATCCGGGTGACGGATAATGGAAGTGGCATTGAGCCTGAAGACGTGGAAACGGCATTCTATCGGCACGCGACAAGTAAAATTGGACATGGTCGCGACCTGTTTCAGATCACAAGTCTCGGCTTTCGGGGAGAGGCGTTGCCAAGTATTGCGGCAGTATCGAAAGTAGAGTTGCTTACAGCAGCCGGAGATGACGGGCGTGCCCGTAAATTAGTGATTGAAGGCGGTAAGCTGTTACTTCACGAGGATGCTGCTAGTAGGCAAGGGACGGATTTTACCGTACGGGAGCTGTTTTATAATACACCTGCAAGGCTGAAATATATGAAAACAATCCAGACCGAGCTGGGACACATTTCGGATGTATTGTACCGAATGGCGCTTTCGCACCCGGAAGTGGCCTTCACATTGCGGCATAATGGCAATACATTGCTGCAAACGCTGGGCAATGGTGATTTGCTGCAGGTGATTGCCGCTATTTACGGAACTTCTGCGGCGAAATCCATGCTGCTGCTAGAAGGAGAGAGCCTGGATTACCGAATTAGTGGCTATGTCAGTCGCCCAGAGTGGACGAGATCAAATCGCAATGCGATCTCGACAGTAGTGAATGGACGTTTTGTACGAAGCTACGGGCTTAATCAGGCGTTGCTCAAGGCGTATCATACCTTGTTGCCGATCAATCGTTTTCCGCTGGCTGTGATCCAACTGGAAATGCATCCTTCTCTGGTGGATGTTAACGTTCATCCTGCCAAGCTGGAGGTAAGGTTCAGTAAAGAAGCTGAACTGTTTCAGCTGGTTGAAGATTCGGTAAAAGCTGTCTTAGGGCAGCAAGTGCTGATTCCGAAGGCAGTCAAGCGCGAGATCGGTGGCAAGGACAGTGGCTCGTTTGTGCAGGAGCAGTTTCACTTCTCGAAGGGAAATGGTGCGGAAGGGGATGCTCCTTCCGGCAAAGACCGGGGGGGAGCACTGCCACCTTCCGTAACTTCGCCGGAGAGCCAGGAATCGCACCAATCCAATTACTTGAACAGGAACGAAGAGAATAACAGGGGTAGCCAGGAGCGTGAGCAACGTCCGAGCAGGGATAGTCTCTCAGCCATTGGACGGGCAAACAATCTTTCAGGTAAAAGTATTAATGATGATGAACTGGATGCAGATTTTGTGGAAGAAAACAACGGGAGTGAAGTTAAAGGGGAAGTGCCGCTTCCTGATGGGGCGACCGTACAGTCGTCCGAAGGAGATAATGCCGCAATAGGCACAACTACCTTATACAGCAGAGGGATACAGGAAACAGCTGCTTCTGCTGCTTACCCATCTTCTATGCCGCCGATTGCAGGACAAGCTACGGATTCCCGTCATTTCGCGGATCAGAAGCCGCGCCAGCAACGTCTGGATGCGGAGCAATTGGCAGCGGTGTCGGGAGAAGTTCCAGAGCTGCCTACTTTTCCTGAACTGAATTTAATCGGTCAGCACCATGGGACATATCTGATTGCGCAGAACGACCAGGGCTTGTATTTAATTGATCAACATGCCGCACATGAACGAGTCAATTATGAATTTTATTATGAAAAATTCGGCAATCCCGAGTCAGTATCGCAGGAGCTGCTACTGCCAATTACACTGGATTTTACGCCTTCCGAAACGGAAAAGTTGAAAACAAGGCTGCACTGGTTTGAACAGGCGGGGGTGTATCTGGAGCATTTTGGCGGTCAAACCTTCCGTGTCAGCTCTTACCCGTACTGGCTTCCCCAAGGGGAAGAAGCGGATGTCATTGAGGAAATGGCCGGATGGGTGCTGGAGGAAAGAGCCATTGATCTTGCTAAGCTGCGGGAAGCAGCCTCAATCATGTGCTCCTGCCGGGCTTCGATTAAAGCAAACCAGAAGCTGACTGATCGGCAGGCTATTGTGCTGCTAGAGCGTTTGGCAGCGTGCAAACAACCTTATACTTGCCCTCATGGGCGACCTATTGTGGTTTCCTTTTCCACATATGATTTAGAGAAGCTGTTTAAAAGAGTAATGTAAGGGAGTATATATATGTTGCAGGATCGGGAAAACCGTGAAGAAGAGCAGTCGAGCCTACGGGAAAAGCAAGTCGAATTACTCGTCACGACAGGGGATTCCCCCTCGGCTGAGGTTGTGGAGCGAGCGAAGTTGCTTGCAGCCGAGTTAGGGGCGCTGTATGCCCCTCGTCGTGGCATATCGGTAGCTAAGCTAATTGCGGCTCACAGAGTCCGTCAAGCGTTGGTTCTGGTGCAGGGCGGAGTAAGGCTGATTAGCCCAGAACAACCACCGATGGCTTTTCACCCCAGTATGGGCTTCATTCGCGCCAAACGGGTATTAAAGGGTGAACCTGACCCGATGTTGACGGCTGCCCGGATCGTCCCGGGTGATACCGTGCTGGATTGCACTGCAGGACTTGGTACGGATTCTCTTCTATTTTCAATTGGAACGGGAAGCTCTGGACAAGTCACGGCTGTGGAGAGTTCTTTCCCCGTCTACGCTTTAATCAAGGATGGAATGAGGCATTACCGTTCCGGCAACGCTGAAGTAGATAAAGCCTTTTCCAACATTGACGTTCGTTTTGGTCATCATTTGGACTATTTGCGTAGTTTGCCGGATCGCAGTATAGATATTATTTATTTTGACCCTATGTTTCGTGATCCGTTGCTCGATTCCAGCGCAATTGGTCCATTGAGAGGGTTGGCAAATCCAGACGCGTTGAGTGAGGAAAGTATTGTTCATGCGAAACGGATTGCACGAAAAACAATTGTATTAAAAGAAAAACGGGGTAGCGGGGAATTTGCCCGCCTCGGCTTCCGTGTAGAGCAGCGGGGCACAACGAAAACAGTGTACGGAGTGATCGATATTGACAGTGGCACCTAAGCCTAAACTACTCGTTCTTGTTGGCCCGACTGCGGTTGGCAAGACGAAACTAAGCATTGAGATGGCTCGACAATTTGACGCGGAAATTATTTCCGGGGATTCCATGCAGGTATACCGTCATATGGACGTTGGAACTGCCAAAATTTCCGAACAGGAAATGGAAGGAATCAAGCACCATTTAATTGATATTCATGAGCCTGAATACCCATATTCAGTAGCCCAATTTCAGGAGGACTGTCGTCGTCTCATACCTGATATTCAATCTAGAGAAAAGCTACCGTTTATCGTAGGCGGAACAGGTTTATATGTAGAATCAGTCTGCTATGAATACCAGTTTTCCGAGGTAGGGGCTGACGAAGCTTTTCGTCAGGAGCAGCTGGACTATGCCGAACAGTTTGGAGCTGACGCGCTTCATGCGCGACTACAGGCGGTTGATCCCGAAAGTGCACTTCGTTTGCATCCTAATGATCGTCGTCGTGTCGTTCGGGCACTGGAAATTTACCATGTTAGCGGAACGACACTTAGCTCTCAACTTGCCAGTCAAAAAAAGGAATCTCCCTACCAACTCTGCATCGTAGGTTTGACAATGGATAGGCAAATGCTATATAAACGTATTGAAGACCGAATTGACGGGATGCTCGATCAAGGGCTTGTTGCTGAGGTAACCTCCTTAATGGAACGGGGAGTGCGAAGCGATGCCATCTCCATGCAAGGTCTAGGCTATAAAGAGATATCCTCCTACCTGCGGGGAGAGGTGTCTTTGGAAGAGGCGGTGACTTGGCTAAAACGGGATACGCGTCATTTTGCGAAGCGACAGCTCTCGTGGTTTCGCCATATGAAGGATATCCAGTGGGTAGATGTCACTGATTTCGGAAATTTTTCTGCTCATGCAGCCCAAATACACGAAATTATAGCAGGAAAGTTCCGGACAGACCTTGAATATACTTCAAAACAATCCAAATGATTATTGGGGGTACGGCTAAAATGAACAAGTCCATTAATATCCAAGATACGTTTCTGAATCAATTGCGCAAGGATTCTATACCTGTAACGGTATACCTCATCAATGGATTTCAGGTGCGAGGGACGATTAAAGCATTTGACAATTTTACGATTGTGATCGACTCGGATGGAAAGCAGCAGCTGATTTACAAGCATGCCATCTCCACCTTTACACCGCAACGCAATGTATCGCTTGTACAGCAACAGGATAGCGCTAGCGATAACTGATTACGGCTTGACGGTCGTCCGGGTTCATGAAACTTTTCAGGCGTCCGTCTCGTCTAACTGTATAGGAATGTGACCGGGAGCAACCTGATCAGGGTTGTTCTTTTCATTCCGTTTACTTTCAAGTTGCCGACAGCAAGCTTTAAGCTTATGTTAGGTACCATATGATTATTCGCGAAAGGGAGTCAGGGGAATGCCAAACGATTCATTGTCCAGATCCGGCAATCGCAATAGAAACACATCTAAAGAGAAGCCGAAGGGCAAGAAAAAGAAAATTACAGGTAAGCGAATTGGATGGACGCTGTTTATTACCGCGGCGGTAGCTATATTTTGCGCACTTGGTGGCTATTTATTTGTCATGGTAAATGGCGAAAAAATTTACGATGCGAACAAGGACAAAATCACAGTGAATGAGACATCAAAGGTTTATGACCGCAACGGTGTGCTCATGGGTGAGTTGTCTGTGCAAAAAAGTGATCCTGTCAAAAGTGAAGAAATACCAGACTTGCTCAAAAAAGCTTTTATTGCAACCGAGGATAAGCGTTTTATGGAGCATCAAGGAGTTGATATTTGGTCTATCGGTCGGGCAGCCGTTAAGGATATCGTGGCCCGTTCGGCAGTGGAGGGCGGCAGTACGCTAACTCAGCAGCTGGCCAAAAACTTGTTTTTGACACGTGACAAAACCTTTTTCCGTAAAGCGACAGAGGTATCCATCGCAATGGCGCTGGAGCGGAGGTTGACTAAAGATGAAATTATTACTCTCTACTTAAATCGGATTTGGTTTGGACGCTCCTATTCTGGAATTAAGGCAGCGTCGGAAGGTTATTTTGGGCAAACCAACTTAAAAGAATTAAAATTGTGGCAAATTGCTACACTGGCAGCTATTCCGAAAGGGCCATCCAAGTATAATCCGATCAGTAACCCGGAGAACTCGAAGGCACGACGTGCGGTGGTTCTCCAGCTGATGTTTGAGCAGGGGATGATTGGAAAGCAAGAGATGGAAGAGGCCAAGGCTGTAAATTACAATTACAAACAACCAGAAAAAGTTCAAAAGTATCAAAATTTTATGGAATACGTCATGGATGAGGCAGAGGATGCACTGCCAGGAGTTAGCGGCAATGATCTGATTATTGGCGGTTACAAAATTCATACCACAATGGATGCCCAGGCTCAAAATGCGCTGGATCAGGCGATGGCAGATGATGACATGTTCGAAAAAAGTCCTGACGATCAGCCAGTTCAAGCTTCGATGGTCATTATTAACAACCAGACAGGTGGAATTGCCGCGATGGCACCCGGACGGGATTACAAAAAGGGAACCTTCAATCGTGCGACACAGAGCCGCAGACAGCCAGGATCGGCCTTCAAGCCGATTGTAGCCTATGCGCCAGCTCTCGAATCCGGCAAATTTACGATGGATACTCCTTTGAGTAACGAACGCCAGAGCTTTAACGGATACAGTCCGAAAAACTTGCATGGTTACTCGTCGACCATCAGCATGCTCGACGCGATTACGAAGTCTGAAAATATTCCGCCTGTATGGTTGCTGAACCAAATCGGTGTGGAAAAAGGGGTTCAATTTGCCGAGAGCGTAGGCATTCCGATGGACAAAAACGATCACTCACTTGCTATCGCATTGGGTGGATTAAGCAAAGGGACGAATACCCTTGAAATGGCGCAGGCGTACAGCTCATTTGCCAATAAAGGACAATTCCAAAAGGCTTATTCTATTAAGCAAATTAACAATAGTGATGATCAAGTAGTTTATACTCATGAAGAGGAAACTAAATCTGTAATGAGTGAAAAAACGGCTTATGAAATGACACAAATGATGCAAAATGTAGTCAATAGCGGTACAGGTCGCAAAGCACGCATTGACTGGCCTGTAGCCGGTAAAACGGGTACGACCCAAAGTGGAATTAGCGGTAATAGTGGTAACCGGGACATCTGGTTTGTCGGTTATACGCCAGAATATACCGGAGCAGTATGGATGGGTTATGATAAGCCGGACAGTAAACATATGCTCAGAAACTATAGTGGGCAGTCGGCAGCCTTTTTCGGAAGGGTCATGGGTGAAGCTCTCAAGGGGCATCCGGTTACGCAATTCAGCGAGCCGAAGGGATATGAACCACCAGTTGAGCAGAAGCCAGAAGAGCCGGTTCAGGCTACCGCTCCAAGCGGACTGAGCGGGTCTTATAGTCAGGACACCCAAATTGTATCGTTGTCCTGGAATGCGGCAGAGGGAGACAATGTACAATACCGTGTTTATCGTAAAGAGTCTTCCGAAGGAAGCTTCAGGACGATTATGGAGGCGATGAGAGGCACGAGTGGCGAAGATACGTCTCCTGTAGCTGGAAAAACGTATCAATACTATGTCGTAGCTTATGGAGCGGATGGTAAAGAATCCGCAGCTTCGAATACGATTAGTGTAGAAATTCCGACAGAGACTACTCCGATAGATCCGCAGCTAGGAAATGATCCTAATCAGGATGGAACTGTACCGGATAATGGCGAGAATATAGATGGTCAGGACGGCACAGACCAGGGGAATACGACTCCTGGAGGTACTGATAACGGTACTGGTTCTGACCAAGTTCCAACGTCTCCTGGAGGTAACAATGGAAATGGTACTGGAGGCACAGGCAACAGTAACGACAATTTTGGGAACGGAAACGATACAAATACGGGGAATGGTCAGACGACTACGCCGGATTCAGGTATAACTGATGAAAATACTATGACCAATCCAGAAAATACAGATGCATCTACCACAGGTGCTATTATGGATGGAAGTCAGGAAAGCAAATCCAACGGTCATTCAAACTCCAATCGTGGACGTCACAACCGGGATTAGCAAATATGTTTTATGTAAGATGATATTGGCTTCAAATCAAAGGTATTTTCGGACTGTTTTTACAGTCTGAAAATACCTTTTTTGCTGTAATACAGGGGTTATTTTTGAGTGTACAGTTTAAATATGGTAAGCTGGTTTTACCAATGTTGGAGAGGAACATCATTTATGAAGCGCAAATTCGGAGACCGGGCCAACTGGCGCAGAATCACCAATCGCAAGTTTGCTTGCCGGTATGTAGAAAGTGACGCGTTTACAGGATATATGACCCTGTATACCATTTTGAGTCTCAAGGAGCCGTTATGGAAGAGTTACGGTGGTCATACGTTTTGCATAGCCGATAAAGGATATTCCTGGCTGCAATATTATCCAAAAGGTGAGCACTATGTGGTGACTGCTATGTTTGACAATCGGGAGCAAATCGTTGAATGGTATATTGATACCTGCCGAAATCAGGGTGTGACTGATCAAGGAGTCCCTTGGTTTGACGATCTGTATTTGGATGTTGTGGTGCTTAAAAACGGTGAAATCTTCCTGGTGGATGAGGATGAATTGGAGGAGGCATTACAACGGGGGCATATCTCAACGCAAGAGGCAGAATTGGCTAACCGTACAGCGGCTGATGTGTTACATCAGATAGATGCCCACGTGTTCCCTTATTTTAAAATGTCGCTGAAACACCGAGCAGAATGGTTTCACAACGGTGATTTCAAGAGAGAACGGTGAAAGTTTTGCAGTGGATTAAAGACATCGGGCCCCAACGCCCTGAGTTGAAAAGCAGGCAGAGTCGCCTTAAGAAAATATCTATGGTAACTAAGCGTCTTGTACTTTCTTTGATAATTTTCATTTTGATCGGATTGGTATGGGCAGGAATCCGAGTGTGGAACATGAATACGGCCGCCTCTACCACTCCGCTCCAGCAAGTGCAAATTGGTATCGTATTAGGTGCTTCTATGTGGGGGGCTGAGCCCAGTCCTGGATTGAAGGAAAGGCTGGAAGAAGCCTTGCGCTTATACCGCAACGGGACGGTACAGCATCTAATTGTAAGTGGTGGACTGGATAAACCCGATTTTCCGTATACGGAGGCTGAGGGCATGCAACGCTATTTGGTAGATAGAGGGGTCCCTGTACAGCATATTGTGTTGGAAAACCATGCGACCAGTACTTACGAAAATCTGCTCTATAGCCAGCGCATTATGAAGGAATATGGATGGACCTCTACCGTGATCATCACACATAGCTATCATGGCCCTCGGGCGATGGAGATTGCTCAATTCTTAAAGTTTGATCATCCTCAGATGGCTCTGACGGAATCTAAAGTGCTGAATATGCCAATTCATCAATCAAGAGAAGTATTGGCATACGCTAAATGGACGCTGCAACGGTGGTGGATCAGCGCTCAAACTTGGGTTGCCTGAATTAAAGAAAAGGCTTTGTGCACGTTCCCGTTGCTTTTATGCTAATAAGGACATGCCAGACCGAATACATTAATAGGGTAAGCTGTGCCTGAAGAAATGTTGAGGTGATGGATGCATGAACGGACGGGGAATCGCCGCGGGCAAGCGGTCGGAGGAGAGACCTTCCAGACAAATTAATGTCGTGCTGCGTAGCCCGGAGCCGATAGCTTCGGTGACTGTGGACGAGACGGAAGCAGTGGCTTCAACCAAGTCACAGGCGCTACCGCAGTATCTCAGTCTTTATCAGGAAATTCAGAAAGAACTCGATCATCTCGTCGGCTTGGATAACATCAAAGACCTTGTATTTGAGGTATATGCCTTTTTGCAAATCGCTCATATGCGCACGGATGCGGGATTATTGAGTAATGCACACGTATATCACATGATTTTCAAAGGAAATCCAGGTACGGGGAAAACGACAGTAGCCCGCATTATCGCTAAAATGCTGCAAAAAATGGGGGTACTGAGCAAAGGTCATCTGATTGAGGTGGAGAGGGCTGATCTGGTCGGTGAGTATATTGGCCACACGGCACAAAAAACGCGAGATCTGGTAAAGAAATCTCTTGGCGGCGTGTTGTTCATTGACGAGGCTTACAGTTTGGCACGCGGAGGGGAAAAGGATTTTGGAAAAGAAGCGATTGATACCTTGGTAAAGACGAAGGTTTGACAATCTATGTATATGATTCAATTGATTTAGTTAAGCCGAAGTGGGGAGGTGAAGACAGAAAGAACAAATGGGAGAAATATGAAGATCAATTCGAATCGTTACTCAAACTATACCAAGAAGACTTACTGAGCTTTGAACAAATTGCTGAAAAGGCTGGAGTAGACTGGTGGACGATCAAATCGCTTTTTAAAGCAAAAGGTGTTAAGTTGATAAGTCATAAAGAGAGATCGAAAATCAAGAGAGCCAAAGACTATCCATTACTATATGACCTACACTATATTCAAGGACTAACACTAAATCAGATCTATGCTAAATATAAGTATAGCCCTCCATATATAAGACAAGTACTTAGAGAAGGCCATGTGTTAACATAGATATGTAAGTCGCAATGTACCCATAAGGGCCTAGAACGGGTAAATTAACGTGAATTGTGTTAAAGATAGATAGGCTATCAAATTATGTTTTTCGAAGCTTAAAACGAAAGATAGGCCCTTAGGTGCAAATGTATTACATGCATTCATGAGGAAGTAGATAAGGGATTTCTCATAATGTGAGCATAATTTTAGTTTATGATACACAATAGCATCAAAATTTTTTATAGCTTGAAGTATCCATAACATGGTAGAAGTTAAAAGAGGACTCCAATAATTAGGAATCCTCTTTTTTATCTGTGTCAAATTTTGTTTTAAATAATTCATTACTAAGCTGAGTAAACTCTTCACTGTTAACGTAATTCAAAAATTCTTTCCTAATTAAACTTTGTAAATGGATGTGATCTTCAATATTTTTTAGTTTGAATTCAAAATGCTTTTCTTCCCCCTCTATGTCCATATCACTTTGATTTGAACTTTCTTTTTTCTCATAATCTTTGCCACGCACCAGCCAATCTAATGACACATCGAAATAGTCTGCTAATGCTACCGCCATATCTAGTGAAGGGCTATGTTTGTCATTTTCGATATTAGATATAGTTGCACTTGTTGTCTTTTTGTAGCCGACCATTTCGCCAGTCTCTTTGTTCTTTGCAGGAAGAATTAACTCAGTAGCTAGTTTTTCCATGCTTAAGCGTTTTTTCGTTCTCATTAATCGAACTCTTTCCCCTAAGCTATCCATTCAATTTTCTCCTTTGGTAATCTAATTCCTAATAACATTATAGCGATATTCCGATAAAAAATACACACATTTACTAAGTATATTTAATGAAACATAAAAAAAATTGACAAATGTTTATGTAAATGATTTAATTAAATCGCTAAGTTAACTTAATTAAATCATATTTCATTTAGTGAAACATAAGAAAGCTAAAAAAGGGAGGTTTACAACCAAAGCCTAAAATTCGTGCTAAATTCATCCAGAATGCAACAAAAAACCACCCTGTAATTTAGGATGGCATTGTATGCTTTATATTAGTCATTTGTCAGAATTTCAATCATGTCGATTATTTTTCTTTTTGTAATAGTATCAATAAGTCGGCCTCTAAATGTTAGAAATTCTGATTCTTCTATAAAGTCTGCCAAGTCATTATTTTCGCCGTTCTTCTTTCTGATTAATGCATAATACGCTTTTGATTCTTCAATTGTCATATATCGACTTTTGCCGGGATTCTCAAGATCAAAGGCGAGTTGATCACTAATGTAGCCAGCATACATTAAAAGTTCTTCTTTAGGCACTTCATAAGCAGAAGCAAATTTGTCTAAAATTTCTGGAGAAATCTTTGGAGGTTTATCGGTATTCGGATGGACACCTTTTTCAATTAAACTGATGTATGAGACGCTGACTCCAACTTCTTCAGCAGCTTTTCGTAAAGACCAGCCCCTTGTTTCTCTAAGGTGTCGAAGATAAATATAAATGTCGCTTTTCATAAAAACTCCTTTGTTTCTTGACATGGCAAATAAGTATATTGTACATTACTATTGTAGACATGTTCACTATTGTAATACAAGATGAATTTTACAGGAAGGAGGAGAAGTATACATTGCCTCTTTATGAAGAGGGTGATAATTGATCATTATTTCATATCTTTTTCTTTGGTAAGTATAACATGACTACTAGTACTTATATAGGATGAAGAACACAGTTGTATTAACAGAATACAACTCACAAAATCATGTACGTATAAAGAAGGGAGATGACTACGCATCACGCAATAATTCATCTAATCTTCATATAGTCCCAAATATTTGAAACCACATAGGCGTATCGTCGTATATCCATATATAACCTTTGACGCATGGAATTACATGCATTCAATGAATTAAACTTCGCAGATGCGAAAAGGAGACAGAATAATGACCATTATCTTGAGAAAAGAAACGAAAAACTACCAAAGAAGCAATATTTCTTATACATATACTACTGGAATCTCAGACAAACCACTTTATAATAATGAAATCACTTTCGAAAAATTTTTAGACAGGCTCGGAATTGGGTCTGATTGCACAATACTAATCAGTAGGATGAGATTTTTTCTGAATACAGTAGAACAATTATATGAATTTATTGAGAGATTGCCTTTGGAAACAGCAGACCTGCCTGAGCAGTCTCTACTTACTAAAATCCGAAAAGAAAGAATTGATGCCTATAGCTATATTGATGTGACAGGCTTTCTTTATGACTATTATCGTGACAAGAAAGCAGCACTAGAAAAACTGTTTCAAGAACCAATTAATCAATTCAAATTGAATAAGCTTGCAACAAAAGATCCCTCAGAAATTTATAATGCTCGCCAAGAAAGAGGGAAGTACTGTACTGTGTTGGAGGTGTCACTACTTCTTATGTAAAACAAAAAGCCCTTTACAGGACTACATTCTTGTAGAGGGCTGATCAATTTTAATCTGAGTAAAATTATCATTTTATCAGGAAATCTTATGACCATACTGATGATTACTCATAATCTTGAAAATGAGAAAAATGAGTTGTTTGACTTTTGCTCAACCCATACATACAATTTGAATATATTGGCTATGAATGCAAAAAAATAGTTAAAATCGTTGGAATAAATTAATTTAATGAAGGGTGAGAAAAGAAATGAAGACAAAATTAAAAGTTTTTGGGTTGGCTGCCCTTATTGTTACGTTTGCTGTAGTTATTGGTAATAATGTTTTTGCTAGTGACGATACTTCTGAAGAAATGAAGGACGTTACAAAAGCAGTAGTCCCTGATAGTGTATTAGAAGGACTTAATCATCCTGATAAAATTTATACTAAAGATGCATTATTTATAAAAAAACCGCAATCTCTCCATGATGAAGATAAATTCAATCAGGATGAGGTAGTCTACGATGTTTCAAAGACTACGGATAAAACAAAAGCAATTATTCAATATGATGCTACTTATATCAAGGAAGAGGGTGTGGAATAGTCAATATAAAGAGTTGCTATTGGACACTTTATATTGGAAATATAGGGCGACTACGGTCGTCCTTTTTTTAAACTTTCTTTCTTAAAGGCTACAGAAACTACAATAAGCAATTATTCAAACTGATGACTCTAACCCAAAGGTTTGATAAATATGTTAGACGATACCCTTAATCATAAAATCATCGTAAACTATCCCAAAAGGTATCTTAAGTACATATATGAAAGGTATATGATTTTATTCCAAAAGATGGTACAATCAAGAGCAATAAAGCAAATGTATTTTACTACTTGTTTCACAACTACATAATAATCTTAACTATGCATCGTATTGTTAGTCTACGTTGAAAGGGTGGTTTATTTATGAAAGTTGCACCCACGATTAGAGCAGAATTGGAACAATATCTACAACAAGAAGGCTTAACATTATCGCAATTTGGACAAATCGCAGGGATGAATAGGGGAATAATAAGTAGCATTGTAACAGGTAACAAATCTATGTCTATTAATCAGCTTGATCGAATTACTGAAGCTATGGGGTTACCGGAAGGTCACTTTTATGACTTGTTCATAGAAAACTACATCATCGACCATCCTCCGAATATGAGACGAATCGAGCCATTTTTGTTTCGCTGTGCGGAGTTGGACAAGTTGGATGCAATCCGTCGAGTGGTGGGAGCCATCATGGACAATCTACTCTATTCTCCCAAACTATTTGAAATTGCAGAAGAATTGTTGGCGCAGGGACGACTAGAAGCGGCATTGATACTCTATGAGGGAGTAGCTGAAGCGGAGAAATATCAACACTCTGAACGCCTAGCCATCTGTCAATATCGTATATTCACGATTCAGATTGGAGATGACCAAAGCCGAAATGTCAGGGCGGCTTCGATATTTGAGGCTTTTGTTGAGCGTCTAAATGAAATAGACCAGCTCGATGCATTAAAGGACTTGGCAAACGTGTACAGGTCTTTGCGTAAATGGGACAAGGTTGATGAAATGGCAAGGAAAATGAGAGGAAAAGCGGAAATCCAATATTCGATGAAACATCAGCAGAAGAAACGTGAGCATAATGAGTCTGAAAAGAAGCTGAGTCGTCCCATGTTTGTGTACATTAGCTATGCAGATTTATTATGTGCAGGTGTATGTGAATCACGGGAAGATTACGAACAGGCTCTACAATTTACATACGCCTACGCAGAATTAGATTGGGTCAAAGAGACAGACGAGGACACACAACACTGGATTAATTTATTCAAAGGTTGGGCGCAAGCTAACGTTACCGCAAATAAGCTTTTATCTGGAGATATAAACGCCTTATATGATTATGTTGAATATATTGGTGCACCGTCAGATACAGCTGAACAAGATAAGGTTACCCAACTTTTGAATATTATGATGACGGCAAACCGATACCAGATAGACGTAAATGATATACTTCAGCGCTTTGAAACGGATATTAATTCACTTTTTCAATTTCCGCAATCCAGTGATATATATACCCAACAGGTGATACCAGAGCAATATGCACGCTTTAGTTATGAATTGGCTTATTATTATTTACATCGAGGTTCTTACAGTGATGGTTTTAAACATTTGATGTATTCAATGGTAAGTTATCATACACTAAATAATGAGACTTATTTTATAAAATGTATGGTGTTGTTTGAGCGTTATCGAGCTTATGCAGTATCCGAAACTAAGGCAGCATATTTAGAATTTATTGAAAGGGTGTGGATAGCTGATGTTAAGAAAAATGGTGCTATTGATCGTCGCAACTAGTTTTTTGTTTATCGTAACTGCACCTGTTCAGACTCATAGCCAACACCAGAGTATCGGGCTTTACGATCAACAAGGAGGGGCTTAACATTTCAAACGAATGAGGAAAGATAAAAAACCAGCATAACAAAAATACACTCCCTAAAACAGATATTGGAGAAACCTAACACAGGTTTAGCCGATAAAATTCTAAGGAGTGTATTTTTATATATATGAGTAATCAGCATACATATGGAATTGGTGACCAAAATTATTTTGCTCGCCAAAACTCAAGAGGATATTGCTATTGATTTGAATATAGCCACACAGCAAAAAAAGTGAATTATTTTTTCTGTGTGATGAAATCCAACCATTTATTTAAGTTATCTTTTTGAAATACTACATGTCCATCTAGATCAGCGTAAGGAATAAATTGATAAGTGTCATAAACCGATAGTTTCTTTTTTTGTTCTGTGTCTCTTTTTATAATATTGTCTAGTTGTGTCACGGGAATCTTTAGATATGCTGCTGCTTCTTCTTTGTTTAAAACGCTATCGCTTAAAGAAGATTGCGATATCTGAGGGGTAAGAATTTTTTCGTTGGAACTAAAATGTGCGTTAATATAGCTTCCAATTATAAAAGAACCACCAAGTATTATTGAGGATATTACTATTTTGAAATCTTTATCTTTATTCATTTGCACCACTCCTTGGTAATAATATCTATACTATAGCATTTTTTTCTAAAATTATGCTACAAAAAGAAGGAAATAGAATTTTTATGCAGAATAAATACATTGTATTACAAAAATTAGAAAAAAGGATGATGATTTTTGAAGAAAATTACCGCAGTAATTTTATCCCTATCAACTGCTCTAGCTGTCTTTGCTCCAGTGTCTTTTGCAGAAGAAAATCCAGGTGATACCATTCAAAACGCAACCGCAGAAATTGCAGAGTCCAGTATTCAAGATGTTCCAACATCTGCAATTACCAGATTTGAAGCACAAGGTAATCCAAATGCGCGCGTTGAATTTGTTGATCCAAAGCTAGTTGAAAAAAATTCCGTGATCACACCTCAAGCTGGGGATCATCGCGTTTATGTAAAGTCAGAATATGCACTTGGTAGTAACAAAATTACTGGATATTCTGTTGGGCCAATTCAGAAACAAACACTTATTGTTAGTGTAGCCAAAGGACGAACTGCAACACGTAGTTCTAGCCTTACAGTAAGTGGATCAGTTTCAATTACAGCAACGGTTGATGCAAATATTGCATATATAGTTAAGGAAAGTCTTACAGGAAATGTAAGTGGCACAGTTTCTAAAACTTACAATACTACAGATGTATACTCTGGCCCTCCTGAAAGCTCACCGTACAAAACAAGAAACTATTACGCAGCTATCAACTACGATCAGTATAATACAACTATTGTTCGATATGATTATTATGATTATTATCTTGGAAATGTTTATCAAGGTAGACAAGCGGAAAATGCTGGGTACACTTATGTTAATGGAACAAAAAAACCTATTAATATTGAGTATCCAATAGATGTGAATTACTAATCTGACCTGAGTTTATGTGTATGTAAAGTGCATACAGCTTTGCTTCAAACTAGCTTCAATAAAAAAAAAAAGGGGAACCCTCATTTAATATTGAGAGTTCCCCTTAGTTATTATTTAGTAACTGGTGTGGCGGATACTGAGGTATCCAATAATCGAATACCTTTATGGACTAGAATTTCGATTAACTTCAATTCTTTATCGGTTGGTGTAACTTCCAGCCTATTCAACAATCCATCGACTGTTTCAACGGCTACCTTTTCCTTTTGTTCAAATGTCAAAGCGTCATTGGAATAATTATGTACATATTCAATTACTTCACTTGCCACATCTAAAACAAAATTAGCTTTGCCTTTATGCTGTTCAGCAATTGGAAGTACCTCTAAAATCAATTTGCCTACATCGACACTTCCAAGAATACTATCCGTATCACTCAGATTGACCCCTCTCTTTTTAAACCAAGTAATAACCAATACGCCTAATAGCACAAACAACACTGTTCCACCAATAATATAAATATCATTCACTTTACATTTCTCCTTGTTATAAGAATAAAAAGAGAGGAACCTTTGTCCCTCTCTACCTAAAACTATTATTTATAATCTGCGACATACTGTTCGGTATCATAAGCTAGTGATCTAGCTGCCGAAACATTTTCTGTACGAAGAGTTCTTTTCTTGAACCATGTAGTTCCTTCTTTTGGATTATTAAGGGGGGCTATCTTCTTGGTTTTTAGTGTTTCTATTTTACCGGGGTCATACCACATATTTTTTATTTTCATTAGAAGCTCTTCGCTTTTATTAGCCCATTCATCGCCTAGTATTAAAAGGGCTAGTTGTTCAATGGTTGGATTGCTAATTCCTCTGACTTCGAAATACTTATGCAATTTTTTAAGAAATTTATTATAATCTGTTGCTTCAGGCATAGTGGGGAATATTATCGAAACGACCATTGACTGAATTTCATGCTTTAAGGAATGTTCATCGGCTTTATTTTGTAGCAATGCAATGCCAGAAGATACATCGACTGCTCCTTTAAGAACATTGAATCTAATAATACATCTCGAACCAACATGTAGTGTTCTTCCAGTTATCCTATTATGTAGTACAAAGTTGTGTTTTAAATTGGGGGTGTGACATAATTGGCATCTATTACTGAAGTTATCCGAAGTTGAATCTATAACATCAGTAATATCGAACTCTTTCTTTGCCTCGTCAAAATTGTTAACAGAGCATTCTTCTAGCATATTTCTTACAATGAGGGGGCTGGGAGTCGAATTCTCCATCTTAGGATCATACTTAATTACAATACGGTTTCTACTTGTAAAATTCTTCAGTTTCAATCACTCTCCATACTATATTTAGAGAATATATAACGTTTAAACTCCATATATAGTATAGCCCAAAATTTTCCGACTGTAAACGACAAATTAAGATATTTTATGTCGATTAATGTCGAAATGTGAATTATTTAAAGAATCCTTTGCGGTATAACACAGTAATCACCCGATAAAAGTCATAACTACCGTCTGATGTTGTATCTACAGCGCCAGCATTCTTGGCAGCAACACACGCCTCTATTGCCCAATCAGGAATCTTATCAATAGACAACTTGGAGGTTAATTGTTTTACTTGTTCTTGTAATGCTTGAAAATCTGCTTTTTCTTCTTTTGTCATGGGTTGATCATCCTCACTGATAATATTTTTTCCTTTTAATCTATTTAGTTCAGCTTGAATCTGAGGGAGAAAGTTTTTCTTTGCTGCTGCAACTGTATTACCATCTCCCCAAAATGCTGTACCGGGACATGTCTTACTTGATTCACCGGGTTTAAAATCTGTCAATCGTGCACCTCCATACGTAAACCATGCGTGGTAGACAATATGATTTGTATCGATAGTTAGATTAAACTTTTCAGCTAGACAAGCATAAACATGAACAACGGCATTTTTCTGTTTGTCGGTCATAACATCATTACCTTTGTCGAAGTAACCAATGATCTCAATACAAATGGCTCCACTGTTGGCATTACGAATCCCAGCAGGTGTTTTATTTAGGTTTCTGTCTAATGAAATAGCTACTTTTCCATCTTCAAATATGGTTATATTTTGACCTGTCCCAGACCATCCCTCACTTAAATGATATCTTCTCATTCCTTCAAGACACTCAAAATGATCTTGTTGAGCAACACCATTAACCATTCTGCGCGTTTTATAATTAGGCGAGGCTGTATGATGGACTTGAAGACGGTCAATGTTTCGAGTAACGGCTTGTTTGCTTAGCCATTTACGGAACTCATCCCGATCCATGAGTAAAAAGTTACCTTGTTGAATCATTTGAATCATTCCCTTCTGAGATGTCGTTGTCTTCCATAAACTCTTTCTTCTTCTTTTTAACTAAAATTAGAAACCAAGCCATGTCTGTATGTCCTGCATCAATTAAGTTTTCGGCAATACTTTGTGTCTCTCTAAAAAACATGAACCCATAACAAATCGATGTAATTGCGATAGCTATTTGTGGTAGAAACTCAGTGAATCTCATAAATAAACCACAACAAATCATAACCATCAAAACACTTACAAGCTTTTTCTTTGTTCCTCTCCACATGGATTCAGAGGATATCTTTCTTGTTATAATTGCATTTCGAAAACCACCATTTTGCATTGAAATAGCATAATATTTCGTTGCTATATCTAAAATAAGTGCAACAAAGAGGCCAATAGTGGGAGCCACATATGCTTCATTGGGGAAAAGTAAATACGAAACAATGGTTGAAATAAACACAAAAACAGGTCTAACATACTCGACTGACTTATAGGCATACTCATAAGCACCAGTCATTATTTCTAAAAATTCATTCTCTTTCATTGGTTAAACCTACTTTTCAATAATATAAAAGACTCCTCATTAGAAGAGTCTTCGTAAAATGTCTCTTTTATAAAATGTACCAATATACACCAGATGAACGTCCCTTAACTATAATAAAGCTGCTTAAGTCGCTTACATCTCTTTTTCTGATTTGTGCTACAGCATTTAAATCATTGTTCCTCGCCAATCTCGGATACAAGAAACCGCCTAAATCTGGTCTACTGATCATCACTTCAGACTCAACGTTATGGACATTTTTGATGTCTACAATGGAATCCAAGTCACTCTTCTGGCGAATATCAATGGTTGCCTCTAAGTATTCACGATTCTTTACATATAGCGAACCTTCAATATCGTAGAAATTCTTAACTTCAATCCATGATCCCAAGTCTGGACGCGAAACAGTTACATTAGCGTCTCGATAATCAAAGAAAGGCACCTGAACAAATGAATCTAAGTCATTATCACCGATGGCTCTGATAACAACATTGCCACCTAAGTCAGGCTTATTTACAATCAAACTGCTTTCAATATCCGAGAATCTTATACCTTGAACCATTAAGCTTGATTCTATATCGCTGTTAACACGCTTATACTTAGACACTGTTAAGCTTGCATTCATTTCTGGTCTTGACACAGTAATTAAGCCATCGATTGTAGATTCACGTCTGTATGCTACTGTTAGTTCACTTTCAAGGCTGATCTTAGGATCAACTGTTAACCTTGCTCCCAAATCAGGTCTAGATATAATCACCGATGAGTCGGGGGCAGATGTTCCAAAGTTGGCAACACTAATAGAGGCAGCTAAATCATTGCTTTTGCGATATACAACTTTTAATGAACTGTTTATGTCTGGTCTGGAGATTGCCAATGTCGAGTCAGTATCATGCTGCATAAAGTCTTTGTACTTGTGGACATATAAAGAAGCGGGGAGATAATTAAATCCAAAATTACTTTTAACCGTAAGACTACCTGTTACTTCTTTTCTACCAGCACCATAAACGAACAGAGTAGAATTTAAATCTCCTCGTCCAAAACTATAGTTCTGACTTGTAATGTACTTAAGCTGAAGAACAGGAGGTTTAAGTGATTCTCTTGTATTAAAATAGGTTGGATGTGAACTTTCGGATTTAATAATAAGTCCATAGTTAATTAATGATTCATCTTGCCAGCATTTGACCAAATCAAACACGTCAAATTCAATGTATTTATTCGTTCTGTTAACCGTATAGGAATCCAATAATAGTTCTGTTCCATACGGTTTGTTGGCATATGTAATGCCGTACTCACGCCACAATGTATTGGGCTGGTAGACCTTAATATCCGTGTCATCCGTAAAACTTCCACTATAATATAGTCGTAACTTGGCTTCTTCGAGCTTATTTAGATCTGGTACAACAACTTTCAAATTACCAAAGTTTACAAATGATTCGAACTGCTCTGTATCTGACTGTCCGATCATCATGGATTGCGTGTCGCCATAGTTGACCGTTTGCAAATCTGAACGACTTCGTGTTGTGGCATCTTCGATAGGATTTAAGTCCTTGGTGACTCTAGGAGCTTCCATTAGCTCAAACTTACCTAATAGCCGATTATGTGGTCTGACTTCTAATGTACCAGCTAGATAATTAATAGAGGTTGATTCTAATACTGAATTGATTTCAGCATTTCCTCTATACTTGATATCTAATTGGCTGCTAACATCTGCTGATCGCTGAACACGTATAGTAATCGTTGCATCAAAAGTTGTTTCTCTACGATAAGCAACCAGCATTTCCGAATTTACTTCAGATACTTCCTGCCGATAGAGTACAAACTTACCCTCCATACGGTTGGAGGGCGATTTTATAAATATTTCACCGCCTAAATCATTGTATACATCCAATTGCTCACTTCCTAACATCACATTGTATTGTGATTTTAAACTGCTGCTTTGTTTGAATTGATCTTGAGTTCAAATATACCGTTCGGTACTGGTTTCGCCTCTATGTCTGCAACGATTCGCACATAAAACTCTTGTGTTTCTAATGGTTTGGTAAGCCCATATGTAATATAGTCTGTTGCTAAAAATGGAGACTGAGTACGCGATAATTCTATTGTCACACCTTCAGGTAATTTTTCTTTGTTTACTTCCAACAGTAAATTATCAATTGGGTATCCTAGCTGATTCTTGATTACAACTTTTTGGTCTAGAGTGGTTTGACCAGCGAAGATCATACCGAAGTCTAAATACTTAAGGATACCTCCAAATGTATCAGACAGATATTCGCCTGTTTCATCCATAAACATTAGCCCTGTATATGTCCCAGCAAAAGTTGTTTGCCAGTAGTCTGTATTGCCCCAATAATCTTTAAACTCTACACGTAGTTTATTGTCTTTATCAAAATGCATATCCCGTTCGGATATATTGAGATTGATATCAACTGGAGATGGAGCAAGACGAGTAAATGAACCATCATTAGGGAAATAGGGAAGATCGTTGAGCAATACACGATACTGTACTTTACCCTTATCTTCATCGTTTATTTGTCCAAGAATTTTACCACTGTTAAATGTGAGTTGAATTGTTGCTTCAGTGTTAAGGACATAAAAAGATAAATTTTGAAACTTAGTGTCATCAACGTTTGATTTAATAACCAGTTGAGTGGCATCAATTTTTGTAGGATTGAGCGATTCTTGTTTCTTGTCTTCTATGTAATAACCGAATCTAACTTTGTCACCCTGATTCTTAAAATTACTTTCAACTAGCTTAGATATTTCTTTGTAGGACATTGCTTGCTTTCTAATTGTGTTCATATCATCGACAATTACTTCTGTCCATTTGCCATAACGATATGCTTTCCAAGTCAAACCCGAATCAAATGACAGCAAAAACTTTGCATTGTCGCTAGCATTCTTGATTATAGTGATAGCCTGTAGGGAACCGGGTAGAGTGAAGTCGTTAGACTGCTTCACGAACTGATTGACTGGTAAAGCGTCAAGCGAAAGTTTAAGTGGGTTATTTGATTCATCTGTCCACGTTACAACTTCAAATTTATTTTGGAAATCGTCCAAAGGAGAGTAGTTAGCATTATACTCTAAAGTGGCTGCTGTCTTAGTTAATTCATCGGTGTAGTAGAGGACATCGATATTGTCATCTAGTTCGTCATAAAGGATAAAAGGTTCAGTTTCCATTGAAATGAACGATTCAGGTTTTAGCGGATCGTCTGTATATTCAATTATTTTAATTTTTTTATCCTGCCATTCCTCAGCAAGTGTAAACGGTGTGGTTTCAATATTTGTCGATATACTATTGGTTTTGGGGTTATCTGTAAAGTAGGCAATTTCGACACTTCCATTAAGGTCAAGCCACGCTGATTCAGGTATCTTATCTACAGAATTCATACCTTTCTCCACATAATCCATCTCATCAGGTTGATTTGTGGTCACCAACGACCACTGATCTGAACTATACGTTAGATACTTGTTATTATTAAAAATTAGAAACTTTGATGCAATTTCATATTCAAACATTTCAATTTCATTAACGTAAATCTGACTTCTACCTGCTACAAAATACAATCTAAAAGATTGATAAGGTTCAGAGAACACATTTAAGTCATATAATTTTTTGGTTTTATTTGAAAAAACTTCTCCACTTCTAGAATCCAAATCGTCCCAAGTAGTTCCATCGTTAGAACCTTGGAATTTCCAACTTGAAGGAGAGTAAGATGAATTATCTACAATTATTGAATATTTATAAATTCTTTTTTGAGTATTGAAGCTATAGGAAATCCAATATGGATATGCAAATTCTCCTCCCCAATAACTATTAATATTTCCATCAAACACTCTCCATGAAGGAGTGCCTCCAGTATTCCCCACACTTGCGCTAACTACTCCAGTTGGAGATGAGTGTGAAGTCATAATAGGAATTGCATTTTCAGTATGAACAATAGGCATTTTCAATCCCCCCAACTCTCTAAGATATTGTTAATAGCTATCCGTCACATTGACTTTTTTAATGGGCACTTTGGCTGTATCAATAGACTGTTTAAACACCTTTCCAGCACCCAAAGGTACTGATTCTAATTTACTGTATTGGCGTACATTCATTTCTTCGTTGGTGTCAATCAAACAGCCTCGATCCATTCCTTTTTGAATAAAACTTTGCTCACTTGAGGGACAACTTACCAACACTTGAGGGAATAATCCGTAAAACTGCACAGAATAAATATTTACCCATCCATTCCCGGTCAATACGAAAGAAGATTCGATCTTATAATAAATGTAGAGATTATCGTTCTGTACATCAAAAGTTTGCAGGGTAGATGAATTTAGAGGAATTGCTGTTTTAGTGTCTAATACAACCCAGTTTGTTCCATCGTTTGATGCCATAAGCTTGAATGTTCTTAAAGCGGCAAGAAATGAATATCTTTTTACACATACAGGTTCATTAAATTTAAACCCTATAAACACAGGTTTGTATATGTCTGGAATAAAATTAGTGTTATAAAAAGTACTATCATCGCCATCAAAAGCTTTCCAAGTATATCCTTCTGAATAACTGGATGATCCAATTACACTGCCGCTTACACTATCAAGCCCATTCATTGGTGGTACTAAAGGACGACCAACTTTCTTATGTATTGAGTATGTTTCACTTGTGTCGGTAGTAATTAGAAACTTATTTTCATACTGCTTAGAATACATTTCCATATCGCTTATTCTTAATAAACCGCCACCATTATTTTTAGTTATATTGATTCGGTAATATGAATAAGGAGTACCATTTGTAAAGTCGAAACTTTGACTTAGATTGGTTGAAAAACTTATGTTGCTGCGTGTGTCTAAAACCGACCAAGCGGCACCATCACTAGATGCTTCAAATGTCCAAGTGTTTGGTGCTTCTGCATGAGAGCCACTTCTCATTGTGATTGTGTATCTTGTTATTCTAATGCTAGATGGGAATTTGTAACACAGCCATCCAGTTGTATTACCACTTGCTGCGACCCAACCATAATCGTCAACCAAATGATCGAAGGCGTTCCATGCTTTCCAACGATCCCCGTATTCTGTACTTGCGCTAGCCGTACCGCTTGGGGTGGTATTGCTTGTCATTGTTGGGATTAAGTTTTCACTGTAATTTGCCACTTAAGACTTATCCTCCTTTATTAAACGTTATGCTGTTCACTCTATACCGACTCATGTCAATGACATGCGTAAATATCTTACCAGCACCAAAACTAATGTTTGATGACTGTATATCAATACGTTTATTTAAACGGTTGCTTAAGTTTAATGCACTGTCATAATTCATTCCGTACTTCTGAAATGACAATTCATTGCTATCTGGAATTTCAATTAAACTAGGGAAGCTCAATAGTTCAAACATTTTTAGTTCTCCAACGCTTGTGTAGTCGGTAGCTCCACCATTGGCAGTCCAATTCAATCTATACATAATAAAAGATTTGATGTTATCAATTTCAAATACTTTGTCAGTTGCAGGATTACTCCAAATTTGTTTGGATTGTCTGTCTAGCACTTCCCATTTCCCATCAAAACCATTTGTACTATCGTTTGAACCTTCAAAAGTCCAGTTTTTTGGTAATCGAGTATAGCTAGTTAGAGTTCCATTTCGAACAGCATATTTGCCAATAATTTTAGGTGACGTAAATTTGTATCCCAAGAATCCTACTCCACCTGAACTACTTGTAGAACAGTAGCCTTCAGTTTCATCTGTTTGATTGAAGGCAAGATAGGCTTCGTTTATGCCAAGAGCACCCCTTGAAAAAGCCAATCCAGACGGTGCAGCATTGTTTGTCATTTTAGGAATTATTGTTGTATCGGAAATTTTATTTGGAGTAGTAGAATAGAACTTATTATTCGATGAAAGTATTACTTTAATATACTTCATACTTCCCCAAGCAAATTCGCCGTTGTATACGCCGTTCGTAGTTGTTTGAGAAGTTGGATTATAGTCGGTGTCAAAGGCAGTCACTATATTGCCAACATCGGGCGTGAAATTATTTGCTAATGCACAATTAATATAGTCATTTCTAACACCATTGTCAGTACTAGAGAAAATGGGGAGTATAGAACAATTAACATACTCCAGTTTTTTAATCGTCGCACCAGCAGAATTACCAGCAAAAATAGGAAACCACGTTGGAGCATATGGCTTGTTATCCCATACACAATTCCTAAACGAGAGGTTAAGAACCGAACCATCGAAAAAATACTCAAATGTTCTCGCCTCATTGCCCGCGGAAGGTCTTTGTATGACAAGTCCAATGAACGTATTGGACTTGTTCATAGCGAACCCCCCAGCAGTAACGTTTGCTAAACTGAGGATGACACGTTTAGTCTTATCTCTAAGAGTAATGGAGGCTATAGTAATCTCGTAATTAGCATTAAGCACCGATGTTAGTCTTGACTCTGTATATGTTCCTTCTTTGGCAATATAGATCAACGTTTTATCGGTAGTAACCGAAGCAACTGCTTTACTTATTGTTTTAAATGGAGAACTGGCAGAGCCAGTATTTGTATCCAAACCTGTTGTGCCATCTACGCATAAAACTTTAGAGAATGAATCAAGAAATCCACTAAAACTAGGCATTTTTTATCACCATTTTCTGTATAAAATCGTTATTTTATTGTGATGTTCGTAATGTCAAAATACTTCTTTAAGTCTATAGTTGACTTAAAAACTTTACCTGATCCTAAAAGCCCATTGTCGCTCATGGGTTGATTGATCGTTTTGGCATTTCGATTCAATACGCTTAAATCGTCTATACCTTTTGTTATAAAGTTGTCTTTAGTCGGGGAGGATGTAGCGACTGTTTGCCATGCTCCGTTTATATAAGTTTTATATGTTCCATTGTCATTAATGAGGTGTTTTTGCATGTAATCCTCCTAGCTTTGAATACTAGATAATGAGTCTACTTTTTTCCAAATAGATTTATCAATTATTGTTCTATATAGTTGTCCATCTTCAGACCAAGTTGGGTCAGCGACATAATCTATTGTGTATTTTCGTTTCATTTCTAGATAGTCCTGAGAAGTATTCAAATACGCATTGTCGTAGCGATCATCATTAAATTCATCTACCGTAAAACTCAAATTTTCCGTAGGAGAACTGAATAACTGAATTTTGATACGTGCATATGTATTTGTTTGTGACTGAATAGAGCCATCTGTACCCACTTCGACATAGGGAGTCCATTCCACTCCATCAACTGATGATTGAGTATAAATTTTAAATGTTGAAGTTGTTCCGCTAACAATTGTATTCTTTACAACTTTCTCAAATGATTTAATCTTATCGGCAATTTGAATCATATCTGATTGCCAAGAACCAGATGAGGCATAAACTATCTTACCTGTATCACTTTTTTGTAGTTCTACTAGCTGAAGCTTACCGTCTTTATAAACAGTGTTTTCGTATTTACCTTTGGATAAATCTATGGGTATGCCGATTTCGGTTATGCTCATTATTTCAGCTCCCAATTCAGATTATTACTCATATTTGCTAGCAGGGGAGCATGAACTTCTTCGGATACAAGTCCATTATTACGGATAATTAATTTTCCGTCCAAATCCCTGTCGGAAGTAATTTTAATTTGAAAATATATGGCATCTCGAAAAGGAATGGAACAAATACATTGAAAATTTATGTTCACACCTTCTAATTGCATTTGTTTTTTATAACCCATGTTATATTGCTCAATTCTACTATCTAATTTCCCATATGCTTCTCTCGTAAGTAGATTGGCATCGCTTGAAGCGTTTTTGTATTGAATAATATCGTTATAGAGAAAAGTCCTCCCCGTTAACGGATATTCTTCTTCTTCAGTTTTATAGGAGATCATGAAGCGATAACCGTTAACATTGAAGATACCATTAGCTACATCGAAGTAGATCTGAGTTCCTTCTCCAATATAACCAAAGGCAAGCAATTTATCTTTTTCGATAGAGGCGAATTCATTATGTTTGTTGTTGCGTGTATCGTATTCAAGAAGAGATGTAGAATCCCAGTAGTCCGCAACCCAGATAAAATTTTGAAAGGGAACGGGCGAACGACTGTATTGCATGTTACCTAGAATCATATGTAGCCTCCCTAAAAATAAAATAGACAGGGAGATTATCCCTGCCTAGACGATAGATTTTAAATTTACAATATTTTACACATATCTGTAAGAAACACGTAGCTTGAAACTCTGTTTGCCGCTCGAAGCATCCAAAGGTACAGCGCATTGTAACGTAACTGTTACATAATTACCTGCTGCATCTAAGGGGGTGCCGTTGTTGGCTACTCCCAAAATCTCTTTAGCTCCCGGCTTGAATGGAGTATCGTACACTGTGCCATCCCAATTTTTCGTTGTACTACCAGTTGTGCCAATAGGTTTGGATGCGATTTTACCAATCTTAGAGCTGTCTTGATCAAGGTCAGTCTCTTGTAGAGTATCTACTTGAGCATGAAACCAACTATTTTTAACTACTTCTACTACATTGCCAACTGTATCACCTGTACCACCTGTCATGTCACGAGTGGTTATTGTGCAGTCTTCCATTTTTGCTACATCTGTTTTACCTGTGCCTTTTGTGGCATCATATCTATTATTCCAAATATTAAAAGTAAATGGTGAAGATTTAGTATCCGCATCAATTACACCGAAATCTTGTGTAATAATTTCAGTTGCATGCGTAGAATTTCGCCATTCAATCACTGGTTGAAGACCCATATGTATCACTCCTAAGTTCTAACTGTTATTGTTACTGTTAAATTCTGGATATTAATTCCGTTCTTAATTGTGTTTACTCTAAAAATATCTCCTGCGTTAACGGTCTTTGTTTTGATTTCTACTGATTTATCATCAAAGTGCTTAAGTGCTTCAAAGTGAATCTTTTTATTCAAGATACTAGTCCAAGTATTTAAATCTCTTGTTTTTTCTATGTCTAGTTCTGTTTCTGTATCGCCCTCTACACCTAAGTAAGCCTTGATTTCTACGATTTCTCCATTGAAAGGGAAGGCTGCTAATCCGAAAGGTTCCGTAAATACATAAGAATCTTTGCATAAGACAATAACTCTATCTTGAACCTCTAACGGGATATCATTTACCTTTTCAAGCAATGCTACCGTCATCAAGCCATCTTTATCCTTGCTAACAGGAAGTAGATTGTCTCCAAATAAATCAATCGCTATCCAACGATTACCATCATAACGATATCGAATACCATCTTTCGTAGTTTGAACTGTCCAACCAAGTTCAGGGTGAGGGTAAGTAGCAGTCAATTCTTGCATATCTCTCACGTAAGGTTTGAAAGCGAGCCTTGTTGTTTTATATGCATCCAGTGCATTGTTAGCTGCACTGTTAGCTAAATCTGCTGCTTGATTGGCGTTGTCTGCTGCTTTTTCTGCTGTACTAGTAGCAACCTGTGATTGTCTAATAATCTCTTCAAGTCTTCCAATAGCCAATTGGGTATCGTTTAGTCGTTGATATGCCTCATCTACAATATCTTGTAGAGTTTTTACGATATCAGGATGACGTTGTACCATAGCATAGATACGTGATGCAGGTTGCATGACTAAGCCTTTGCCCATATAGCGACAAAGTTTAGTTGTACCTTCTAGGGAAGGGTGGACTTGAATTGCCCCAGTTTGATATTGTACAAGGAATTCATTTTCATTCAGATAGGGTCGATTTTCAAATACTTGTTGGCTAATTTCTGTCATACCTGCAATTGACACACCGTGAGCAGAGGAGGGAAGTTCGAATAATGTAATTAGACCATTCATAACAGGTAGTGAATCAGCACGATTAACGAAAGGATCTTCGGGTGTACCCTTGCGAGTAATCATTATTACGGGGTCATTTAACTCTAAATATGCATGTAATTCTGGCAATATTTCACCTCCTAACTTGAAATGTTTATCTTATCGTTTCCCGTTTCGATAGTGGTATCTGTGTCCAACGTTGTTTTCACAGGTGAACCAATCATTGCCACAGCTTTACCTTTGTAGAAAACCTTAGTGCTACCTCCTGAAACTTCGCCTTCACCAGAACCGCTTCTACCGGGGGAAACAGATTTGATGCTACCTTTAGGGGCAGATGGAGCAGGGTTGGCAACCCAATGTTCAGATGTTTTGTCACCAACCGTAGATATAGAAACGCCATTTAGGAATATTAAATTGTCAGAAGAAACCACACCTTCAACATCTGCATCGGTTGAACCGCTGCCCGTATAGTATCTAGTTTCATGTCCACCATCGCCATCGCTATGTCTTTCACTCCATTCATAGGTGAATTTAACATAATCATTTTTGGTAGATAATTTTGTAGTTGAACCATTCAATGCCACTCCAGCCATAGATCACACTCCTAAATTCTCTTATATTGATATCTCCACTTAATATCTGCGTCACCGTCGACTTTGAACACATTCTTTCCAACGGGTAGGTTCAAATAGTTGTCATTGAAATCCTTATATCTATAAGTAACAGCAAGTGTGGTCTCAATATCTTGACGCTCATTGTTTACATACACTGTTTCCCCATCGACAAGCCCAGTAAACTTGAACTGTTCGTTATGATGAGATGTATTATTCATGGTAAAATCACCGCTACCAACTTTTGTGATCCATATTTCAGGTTGGCAGGGGAGGTCACCTTTATTGTGAAACACAAGTACTGGTTGAAAATGTAGGGTTATATTAGGATCAAAGAAGGGGCGAATATTGTAATCTGTGGTTTGGATGATTACACGAATACTTAATTTCGTATTGTAGAGAGGAGTATCTTCATTTAATTCTGGTATTTCTCCACCGTTAACACAGTTACGCCATTCAGACCAATTGTAGCCATCATTAGATTTGCGAGATTGTACGACTATTGTTGATCCTTCAGGTTGTATCTGAGACCAAGATATTTTGCTTAATGCACCGTCTGTTACAACAGGAATAGTGACGGTAGGATATGTATAGATACCATTTTTATTAGTTAGGGATTTTAACATTGTCATTGTTCAATCAATCTTTCCAAAAGGTCTGAAGTTTGAAGCCACGCCAGCTTCTTTCCATTTCAGAATTTTATAACTAACCCATGATGCATTCTTATCGTAAGTTGTTTGACCATCAGCTAAACCCCATTGTGGTTCGGTATCTCCTGTTTCGCCGGGTTGTAAACAAACGTAGAAACGACCATTATCTATAGTGGGCAGTCTAATTTCATCTTTGTTGCAATAAGTTGAGGCTTGCCATGTAGTTGCACCACGAATATCACTAAACTCAATACCTTCCGAAACAGGGAAGATCGGTTCGATTAGTCCTGTGTATCCAGCCTGCGAGCATTTATAAATCTTCCCGTTATCAACGTTTGGAACAATTAGATAGCCATTTGCACAGTATGTGAGTTTTGACCAAATTGGAGCACTTGTACCTGAACGTGTATTAACCCACCCTATATAATCGCCAGACTTTGGAGTTTTCTTATAAAACCTCTTTGTAATTGGATATGTACCAGATAAGGGAAGCGAATCAATATAGTCATCTGATACATCGTCAAGTTTCTGAAAGTTTGAGGCTAAGTCATTAACCATTCCTTCAACATCATCTGTTTCAAAATTTGTTTTCTTTAACCCTAATTTTGCCGTTGTTGTTGACATGGATTTCTCCTTTCTGTGATTTATAGTTCATAAAGTTTCTTTCCTCTAAATTCAGTCAACATTGTCTTGTTCGGATTCAAAGTTAACTTCCCATTTTCGATTATTATTTTGCTTTTCTCGCCACTTGTATCGTTAACCAGCACATCAAAAGGTTGATAACGCCACTTATATACTGGTGGATTATAAATAGAAGAGTAAGCGTAGGGAGCATCACAACGGAAAGTGAGCGTAATATATCCTTGTCTTAAGCAGTTGTGTACGAGGTTTATGTCATCAACACAGAGAGCGTAATATATTTTCTCTGGATCTTCAGAAAAGAAGAGAGGTTGATAATAAGACTGTTCTGTTAACCATATGGCGACTTCTCTAATTTTTACATCATCCCATTTATCTTCGAAAGCGAACGATACGTTAAACTTAAGTGGTTCTTTTTTTGTGCTTTGAAAGTATGGTTTATCTCGACCTTTAATGGACACTTCGTTAATGGATCGTGAGGCTGCAAATGCTTCTTCTTGCATACCAGACGACATATTAACGTTAACGATTCCGAAAAAATCGGATTGGATGCCAGCATAAGAAAAGAAGAGGGAGTCACGTATTGTAATATTGATCACCTCCATATTAAATTTTGGCATAATAAAAAAGCCTTTGTTTATAAGGCTTTTGAAAGGGGAGAATCATTATAAAATTGGGATTTTATTAAGACGTGAAATACGACGAGAAAACAGTAGTGAAAAACAACTATTTTATAGAGAGTTTTTCGATACTTTTGTGGCGATTTTTATACAGTGGAAACGGAGAGCTTTTGCTAGTATCAACAGGCTAAAATTCATCAGTACTTTCTTTGGCATTGGCAACTCAATTTTCGTGTGATAAAATATAGTCAAGAAGTATATACTAAAAAAGAGCAGGATGCGCTAACATCCTAACTCTTTTACAACAGCCGCTTATAAGGGCGGTGGCTGCTTACAAAGACGATACGAAAATACGACCGTTAACCTTTGTCCGAGGGCGGTCTATTTTCGTTTGTTTTGGTTCAATGCAATAACAATTGTGACGATCAATCCGATCAACGCTACAATCAGCGTACCGAACATCATCATTAATGTCAGAGCATCTTTAACCTCCACAGGCATCACCTCCTTTGCAGGAGACTAGCCGACCGCCCATCTAAGCCATTCCGTTGTAGGAATATTATAACATATTGATGTGATAGAGAGAAAGATACAATACAAACTATACTTGCTTGTTATTCAAATCAGTACTCTGTTTATAATCGGGATGATTCTCATCTAAGCCAACATACTTATCTTTAATACTCTGAATTAATCTGATAATTTCTGAAATTCCCATTAGAGACAGTCCACCAAAAAACATACCACTATACATGCTTAGACTAACTTCCCAAGTTACCCCATCTTTTAATGTGCTAAAGATAAGCAATAGCACCGAAATGATAGTGCAAATCAATCCAATCCACTTAATTACAATACTTGTCTGATTGTTATTCATTTTTAATCCACCTCTCAAATTATACCAATAGTTTACCATGTCTTGAGTCATGGGTCTATAGTATTATGAGAGAGAAGAGAAGTGGGACTAAATAAACAAAGCAACCTCTAGAGAAGTCGAATATTTACCCCTTGATATATATGTGTCATAAATAAGTTCAGGATCATCCGTTTTGAAACGATTGAGTTTGAAAGGCTCCATAGGCTCTTGGAACAATCGTTCGAGTGCTGATTTTTTATCTCGATAATAGTCGAAAGTAAAGTCAGACTTGTTGGTGTAACCATAAGTATCAATATGTTCTTTTCGCATTTTTACCAATAGGGTAAGAGGATGCTTGGAAAATGATGATCGCTCTAGAAACTCATTAAGGCGTTCGACGGTGTTGAGCATAAACTTCATACGAGCAATAAGGATAGTTGCCTTTGGTGAGATATCGAGAAAGTTACAGAGTTGTTCCAGAGTCAAATTGGTACGGTAAGGTACTCTTCGTGTTTGTTCGGCAACAGCATTTACGATTGACATATGTATCTTCTCCTTTATATTTGGATTAAGATAGAGCAGGGGAGACAGGTAAGATGTTTAGTTGAGCAAGTTTTTCGTTGAGTATTGATTCGATGTTGTCAAATTCCCAGTAGGGAATGCGTATTAACGGGATGTTATGTGACTTACAGTAGTCGTCTTTGATCTTGTCTTTCTTTTTTCGATCTGCAAAGTGTTCTTCGCTAATGATTTGTTCATAATGAAACTCGCCATCATACTCAATTAATACGGATAATTTCCTATTCTTAAAAACAGCGAAATCAAATTTAAGCCTTAAAATATCCTTACAATCAGGAAAGGTGTATTGAATTCTGTACCTAATTTCATTGTCAATAAGATATTTCTTTATTTTTGATTCACCTTTTGTTACAAGACAATTGGGACATCGACTCCCATTTAGGAAATTATTTGGTCTGACAAGCCATTCATAATTACAAGCATTATGTCGCATCAATATATTATGTTGACCGTTTTTATAATCTCCTAATACACTATATTCATTGTCTACTAAATTATAAACTTGCTCTTTAAATATTTTTAAAGTCTTGATATATACCCCAACACATCTAGGACATTTTGCGCCCCTAAGTAAGAAATTTTCTGGAGGAGTTTTCCATTCATAATTACATGTTTTATGACGCATTAATATGCTGGTTTTACTATTTATATATTTTCCCAAGACTTCAAATTCACCATTACCAATATTAAATACTTCTTCTTCAAAGAAGTCTTGTGTTTTTGTATGCATTTTACCGCACAATGGACATCTTACCCCTTTTAAGAAATCTTGTGGCTTTATACTCCATATATAATTACATAAATTGTGTTGCATATTTACTTTGGTGTATCTATTTTTATATTCATCTAAAACTGTATATTCGTCTTTTACTAGATCGTATACTTCTTGCTTAAATTCTAAAGTACTTTTCTTGAGTAACCCGGCACATTTAGGACATCGAGTTCCATTTGGACTACTGTATTTTGTTCCATGTAAGAAAAGCTTTGGCCTTACTTTCCATTCATAGCCGCATTTATTGTGTCTCATTAAAATAGGAGTATGAGTGTTAACATATTCACCTAATATAGCATATTCATTACCTACTTTACGCTTCACTTCACCAACTAAATCATTTTGTGTTTTCTTATTTCTGCCTGAACAATGTAAACATCTAGAACCCTTAAGAATACTTCCCGGGGTTGTACTCCATTCTTTATTGCAAACACTATGTCTCAAAACAATCTTGCTTCGGCTTCCTAAATAATTTGATACAACTTTGTACTCATCTCCTAGTAAAATAAATACTTCTTTTTCAAATTGTTCAGGAGTCTTTTTTGCTGTCACAATTACCACCTCTTTGTGCTATAATGCATTGAAGACAACACACATAATTAAGTATATTTAACGATATAGTTATATTATATACCGTGTATAGTTAAAGTCAAGAGAATAAAATTAATTAATGTTGCTATGCAGTTTGATTTTTATTATTATATTTATGTATAAAAAAAGGAGTAAGCCAATGGTGCACCTAAAATTAGATAAAGCAGTACATATGTTGGGACTATCAATGAACAAATTATCAGTAATTTCTGGCGTAAGACCAAATACTGTAGGTGATTTAGTTAAAGGTGAATCACAAAGAATAGATCTGGACTCATTAGACAAGATATTGAACGCTTTAAACTCAATAGCAAAGGATAGGGGATTAGATATCAGATTTGGAGTTGCAGATATAATTGAATATGAGTATATAAGAAAAGAGCCTAATTAAAGGCTCTTTTTACATTACATCATATATGCTTTTAATGAATTTTTTTGAGTTGAATTTGATTCAACATAATCTATTGGCAATTTTCCATCAACATCTTTTATTTTAGGATTCGCTTTATAGGTCAACCCTGTCAATTCACCTTGATAAAAACTATTTTTATCTATGACAGCTTCGTGAAGCGGCGTTTGCTTCTTATTATTTAAAATATTCACATTCAAAGCATTCTTCTTGATCACTAAATAAGTCGCATAATCATTCTTACGAATTACCCAGTGTAGAATGGAATCACCATTTGCATCCTGACTGTTAATCGTCAGCTCACCAGAAGCAATCGCTGCTCCAATCTTCTCGCTATCCAGTTTATCTCCTTTTGTGTATTGATCCACGTTAAAGGCTTTACCTCCTTGCTTAACCGCTGTTGTTACTGGCTCACTTTTTGTGGTTGTTGTAGCTGATGGGGCAGAGGAGGGAGCAGTTGTATTTCCATTGCTTTTCACCAGCTCAATTTTACCGCCACTAGCACTTGCTACATTATAGCCCATTGCTGAAGCTGTATCTCTAAGTGGAAGATACGCTTTGCCGTTCACATTGATCGGACTATCATTTAATTTCGCTTGTTCTCCATCAACAATAATCTTTGTAGGTGTCAATGTTGCTTTTAAATATGTACTTGCTCCTGCTACGCCACTAACTGCTACTGCAACACCAAATATTGCACCAGCAAGGAACGTTGGAATCCGCTTCTTCATTGTATATCCTCCAATTAATTGATTAGTATATGATTTACACATACTTACAATATATATCGGATAGGAGGGAGTGGAAGTTTATAGAAAATATAAAAGACCCTCAAAAATGAGAGTCTTATCAAAGAAATACTAAAATGTTTTTTTAGCATCGATTGGTTTTATTTTAACAAATCCATTTGTGTCAAACTCTAGATTTAGATTATTACGCAAATCAATGGATTTATTCTTTTTAAGTCTATTTATTATTGGTGTATCAGAGAAGGGATTAGCTAACTTTTTTCTTGTCAATGAGTTATTGGCTTGTTTGACAGTACTTTTCATAAGAAACCCTCCTTCCCTTATGATTATATCACACTTTATGGGAACGTGCGATCCTATAATTCCTTGATGAATTTAGCTAATTGCTTATAAGCAGCTTCCTTTTGATCAAGAATCTTGAAACATTTTGTGATTCTTGAATCTTTCCCCGTTCTTTTTGAATGGCTGTATCCTTCAATTTTCCATTTTCCTGAATCTTCGTAAAGGCTAAGTGTCTTAATGGTCTTATCACCTTCGAGTGACCACTGCTCTTTATCATCATTAATTGAATAAAACCAATCAAGGTTATCTGAAACAGCACTAATGCTATTCATTAGCTCCAATACGGTTTGATATCTTTTATCAGGATCAACTTCTAAAGCCTTTTTAATACACTTTCTCAAGCTGTTTGGTATATGAGGAAGAAACTTATCTCGTAATGGAAATTTTCCGTTCATAACATTTTCTCGAGTAAGAGATGTACATTGTGAATTAAAATCGTCGTTGCCATTGCACATCCGATATAGAGTCAACCCAGCTTGGTAAATATCATACTGATTTGTCAGAGTGGTGGTCACTAATGCATCTGGTACATAATGTTTCGAGTAGATTTTATCAGGAAATGCAAACCCATTGGCATCAGTGTATTTAGTAAGACCAAAATCGGTAAGAATCGCTTTATTAGAATCGTCAATTATAATATTGGTTGGTTTGATATCAAAATGGACAAGCTTCTTCGTATGTACAAAGTGTAGCCCACTTAAAAAATCAAGCGAATATTTAACAATCTCTCTTACACTTAAGAACCTCTTATTTATTAGAGTGTTCAGTGAGCCTCTTGAATGAAACGGCATGGACAGATATATTTTATCTGCATCCTCACAAGCGTAATTAATTACCATGATATTAGGATGACGACCACTGTACAACATTTTTGACTCATTAAAGTAATCTTCTTTCATTTGAAAATCAGATTTTGGGATCGATTTTACAACTATTTGAGCATCAAGTTGAGGATCGTGGGCAAGAAATGCTTTAGAATTAGCACCTTCACCACCAATTTCTCTAATGAAATTAAAAGTTAATTGTGTTATAACTTGATGTGTCATAAAATCACCTCTTCTTCTAATTCACTAGCGGCAATGGCAGTAATAATACTTTCCCTTACGCCCTTGGCTGATTTACTAACTCCTTCAACATTAAGTAATTCGTTGTCACCATCAATAAAATCTCCCACTTTTGAGAAGACTCTTCAACCAAACTGGCTATTTTGGAAATTGTACCGAGAAAATACTTGTGTATACTGCAATCGGCAAGCAATTCTTGAATTACCCCTTCTAGATAAATTCTCTCAATGCTCACATTCTGAGCATTCCCTTCGTGAATCCTGATACCAGCATAAGCAACCGAAAACTCAATAAAAATAGAGTTGAGGTTGGTTCTTACATACGCTAGTTGATCGGGGACTTCCAGAGCTTTTGGGATAATTATTTTATCGTGAGTTAGAATTTCTATCTCGCCTTCGATCTTTTCAGTTATACAATAAAAAACTTCTGATGGCGAAACCCGTATTCCTATTGATCGCAAAATTTATCACTCTCCTATAGTTCTACTATACGACATATGGGAACATATTCCTACAGAACAAATGTTTGATATAGTCGCATAGTAGGAGGGAGGAGAGAGGGGGATAGCAGTCTTAAGGTTTACATAAAGTCATAGCGAGTACCGTTGAAGGTGATTTTGCCATCGGCAGAGAGGACGATGGATGCTTTACCGTTGGAAATCTTTATATCTCCTTGATCACCGATGATATCAATCTGTTTACCCATGAGATTAATCTTCCCTAAATCTGAAGTAACAAATACTCCTTCGTCACCTAATTTCAAACTTCGTTCTTTTGCTGTATTACTGGCATTATAGATAAAATCAAAACTTCCGTTTGGTTTCTTGATCCAGCCGATACCTGAGCCACCACTTCCACCGTCACCAATACCCATTCTCCAAAACGGGGTGCTGCTGTCACCAGAACCTTCAAATCCGCCTTCCATTTTTGCCTTTTCGTCCATGGTATATTCCAAAACAGGCCATTCGGTTTCCTCTGTGGTCATTTTCCCTGATTGGGTGGAGCTTACCCAGTATAATGGTCGCCCATCGACCAGTTTTTTCTGTGTTCCTCCACCAGAAACCTTGCCAGTAATCCATTTTGCTGTATTACCTTCTATACGAATATAGTTTGACCAGTCTGACAAAGCAGCATTTGTTAAAGTCGAGACGCGTCCTGCTGTCAGATCGCTTACAAATCCCTCCATACTTGTAACTATATTTGCAGCAAGCAAATCTGTGTCAATTGCCGCTGCTCCCACGATGTCAAAATTATTCATAAAAAGATTCCCGGTCATAGAGTTCATAAGAGGTTTACCATCTGGTTTTGTGATTTCTATCTTTCTAAATCTAGCAGTTCCGTCCATATAGATAGCTGCTGGTGCGGAATCAATGTCCTCATTTCCTAAACGAAGACCTTCTCGATCTATAACAACAATTCTATTGCCACTACCAACAATTAATTGACCATCTTGAAACACTCCACCTTTAGCATACATTATACCGTCTGGGGATACGTGGAAAGGAGCAGAGTTGAAATTTTCATCTCCTAACCTCAAGCCCATTGAATCAACTTTAAATACATAATTGTCTTTACCGATAGTTATTGATCCATCAGCAATAATACTATCACTAATCCTCAAGTTTTGAGCATTTAACAATCCATCTAGACTAGTCCACAATGTTTTCTTATATTTAGTCCCACTTTTCTGATCAATGAAGAATCCTGAATCGCTATCAATTCCTACATGATTAATTACATTAGTATTACCACAGTCAGTAGAAGCGTAATGATTGAATCGTAATCCAAACTTATCTGGATTCTCCTCCAATAGTCCCAGTTTAACAACTTCACGCATACATCTATCTTGAATGGTTAGTTTAGAACCTTCGATAGTGAATACACCTGTTGTATCACCAATTACTACACGTTCACCAAGGATAAGCTTCCCTAGTACCATTTCTGCCACTAGGCCGTCCGCGCTGATACAAGTTTCATACTTGTTGCCTCCTGAGCGAGTTAATCCCATAACCCCGTGTGTTAGCTTGAGCCATCTCATACTATCTTTGTCGTCAGTAATCGTTATTCCAGTGTGGTCGATGGTAACCGTTTCATTGATAGCCATCTCTAAACGTTCTTTTTCTCTATTCCATACATTCTCAAACAGCTTATTCATTTCACTTGAATCGAACACCGCTTTATCATATTTGAACTTATTCAGATCCAACGTAACTCCATGAGTCCTTACATCTTGGAACAACTTATCAAATTCATTGCCCATTCTACTTACGTCTTTTACATTGGATATCGTCAGACTAATATTCGACTGTTCATAGTCATACTCAATCTTAATTATTCTTGCCGTGACATCAACGCCAGTCGGTTCATATTTGATGTTAACGAAATCGCCAAGATTCATCTTCTTCCAATCATATTGTGCTTCAATTATCTCTAAGAAGTTAACAATATCAATTTCCATACTTAGTTGCGGACGTAACAATTCTTTGAATTTCTTCATTGTTTCGTCGTATAAATCTTGCTCATCTATGTATTTACTATCTGAGTAGTCCTGTGTAATAATGTATGACTCGCTTAACTCCATCATTTGCTCGTGTGTAAAGTTCTTATCATAGGCGAATGAACTCCTGAGGTTACTTATCTTATTGGACACGGTAGTCAGATTAGCTTTAACAGCATCAATTTCTGCTTGTTTCTGTTTAATCTGCATTTCCTTATTATCTAAACTGTATCGCTCAATAATCTTTGAATCAGTGCCAGAAACATATTCATCAATGCTAATATTACATACTTGAATGTATACGCCTGTATTGCCACCACTAATTGACACATTGACATGATCCTGATATCGAACTTTACCCAGAAGTCTCCATTGTAATGAAGAAACAGCTTTACTTGATCCATCCAAACTAACTGTAACGCCAGTTGTATCATCGACCTTGATCATAACCGCATAGCCAAAATCAGAAGACAATTTGAAGTTACGTGAACTGTTACCAGAATGTTGGTACTTTTCAAAGAACATTTTCGTATCAAATTGCTGAGATATCTTCGTATCTGCAACAACAACTTCATTTTTTACTAACTTATCCATATCAACTTCAAGCAATCCTAATTGCTTTTCATACCCTTGTTGCTCTTTAAGATATGTATTAAACTCTGTTTTCTTTGATTCAATAAGGGCTTCAAAGTCGAGTAGGGCATGACACAATGAATCGCTCATGTAGTCACTATGTCTAATAACATTCCGATTAGCATCCCGTTCAAATGGATACATGAAATATTGAAAGCTTTCTACATAGTTTTGCCCAGTAGGATTTACTTTTTCAAATGTCATGTCATCCTGACCAAACCCCTTTAACCTTGTAACTATAGGCTCAGAGGTTGAATGTCTAGTCATTGATTTGAGATACTTATTCCAACTGAAGGTCAATCCTTTATTCGTTCCAGTGAGTTCAGGTTTTTGTAATGAAATGATGTTTTTATCAGTATTGAAAATCGTTATAGCGTTATATGTTTCACCAACTGTCAAAATCGCATCCAATACATTTGTGCTTGAGAAGTCAAATGCTCTGTAAGTTAACTTGAAATCAGCATCAATATAGTCGATTTTCCATGTAGTTGGTGCAAGAATCTCATTCAATATTTGTTCAGCCTGATATGATTCTACGGTTAATCCACGAATAGCAAAGCCAACTAAAAGGCCAGCCGTAGAAATACAATTCAATGTACGAATGTCAGATTCATCTGAGCTAGAATCTTCAATGCTTTTAATATAATACCAGTCAACATTGTTTCCATTTACAACCTTGATCAGATATCTTTCTCTAATTAGGTCAATGTTTTTGTTGGGAACTAAACGATGATTGACATCAATGTAAAAAGGGAGGGAAAGCTCTAACTCACTAATATCGTGCCATGTTGTAGAAATCTTATCGTTAAACGCCTCACTTATTTTGCTTATGATTGTCCTGTCTGGTCTACATAAGAAATACTGAGGTTGAATAGGTTTTAAATTGTAATCAATTTCTCCAAGCAATGTATCACCTCTTTAGAATGATGGTGGGGGAGAGGTGATCCCCACCGATTATAAATTGAAGCCATAATTATTTCCTAAAACGCCTCTCTTTGATTGTGCTTTAGCGGCATCAATTAATTTGGTTAAGATAGTCGATCCTGACTCCTTATCATTTGCATGAATTTCAACCTTTTCAAAATGAAAACTGTTAACATTAGAAGCAGTAGACGTATTATTGTTTTTAACAATATTGGGGTTGAAAGTACTCTTAACCGAATCTACGATGCCACGGGTTACATCAATGATTTTCAACAAGTTTCCTGTATCGCTTTTATTTAAGATTAATTCCTTTTGGTGAGCCAATAAGAATTGACCTTCTTTAGGCATATTAGCAGGAGTCATACCACCAGTTTCAGCAGAGAACGGCTTGATCTTATTCAAATAATCATATGATCCATCTGGAAATCCCCATTTAGATCGCATTGCATCATTTTCTTGTTTTAATTGCTTAAATTGTGCCTGAAGACTTTTTATCTTATTGGTGTCGGGCTTTTTCTCTCTTTGGTGCTGAACTACTTGTTTTGAGATATTCTCAGCCTTTTGTTTATTAGACAAATACTTGTCCCAATCACCTTTTTGGCTTGCCTTGTCATCACCTTTGCCTGTTCCTGCTCCATCGCCAATTCCTATTCCAATATTATTACCGATACCACTATCGAGGTTTAAGAAGTCATCAAGTTTGCCCTGATCCATAGAAAGACTATCCAACATATTTTGCATTTGCTTGCTTGTTTCTAACGATTGCTCTTGAAGGTAGGTGAAGAACTTAGAATACTCGCCCTTTAATTCATCAATCACAGACTTAACTTTGGTCTTATCATTAGACATGAGGTCTTGCTTCATTCTATAGAAGCGTTGTTCGTCTTCAAGAATGTCATCATACTTCTGCTCAGTCAGTTCTTTTTCTTTTTCAATGTTATCTGTAATTGCATCATGATTTCGATCTTCAGCATCTTTGGTTTTATCAAGATACTTTTTACGATCTTCTAACTGGTCATTCAAACCTTCTTTACGCAATTCACGCTCACGATCAAGTTTAAACTTATCGATTTCTTCATTCTTTGCATCTAACTGATCAGTCAGTTCTTTTCTCTTAGCCTTAGCTTCATAGGAGTTATTTAGAGCAAGCTCATTGATTTTATCCTGAATCTTTTGACGCTCATCCAGCTTCTTCTTTAAATCTTTGTCGTAGTCATCTGAGTCACTGGTTCGATCTAATTCTTGAAGCTGTCGTTTTATAATCTCTTCAAATCGATCAGATTCTTCTTCCAAATTCTTGAGTCGTGCTTCATGCCGTTTATCTTCAGCTTCTTTTTGCTTATCGATAGCCTTAAGCGCGATATCTTTCTGCTTTTCAATCTGCTTCTTATAGGCTTCAATAATCTTATCGGCTGCATCAGATTTGATGAAGTAGATAGCATTGTTATATTCAAGGTTCTTCAACGTCAGATCTTGTAGCCGTTTAGACAATTCTTCTTTATTCTGAAGACTCAACTTTTCATTCTTCAGTTGTCTTTCTACGGCTAGAATTTCTTTTTCTGTAGCGATACGCTGTTCATTAATTAATCCAATTTGAGTAACAAGTTCCTTCTGATACTCCTTAGAATTTTCGTCCAACGATTCCATACGAGCCTTAGACAGAGCTATCTTATCAGAGGCAGCATTGATCTTTTTCTCATATTCATCAAGATTGCTCACAATAACAGCATAATACTTTTCTTGTTTTTGCTGTTCTAACTCCCACCACTTTGTACTATTCGAAGCTTTCTGCTTGTCAAACTCACCAGATGTAATCTTATTTTGCTTAACTAGATTATCAAGATTGATATTCTGAGAGACCAATTCCTTTTGTTGCGCTGTTAACGACTTAATTTGAGTAGATTCTTCATCGCGCCAGTTTTTCGATACTTGATCATATTTCGCTTGTCTACCTTGCGACTTCGCTATTTCCGCATCTAAACTATCAAGCTTGTTTTGGCTGATTGTTACATAGTTATCAATGTAATCAATCCGAGCTTTATAAATGTTATCGTATGTAGTTGTTCTTTGTTCACGCGCATCAGCTTGAGCTTTATCCATATCAGAAGCAGAAGGGAGGGTGTATTTATTTTTAGATTTTCCACCTGAAACAGAAGAAGTGTCGCCATCATAGTATCTCAATACGTTGCCAACATAATTGACATCGCCATAAACCTTACTACCTGTTTTGCTCTTTTGCATGGCAGAGAATTTTTTCATATTCTCAACGCTGTATCCACCGTTTTTATTAAAATAGTCCAGTATTCCCGGCCCCATATTATACATAGCCAAAGCAATATCTACATTACCTGTTTGATTAAGATATTTGGCAAACATTGAAGTACCAGTTTTAATACTGCTTTCAACACTAGTGTTTTTACCAAGGCTGCTAACCTGCATAACATTTTTAATGCCATTAGCGCCATTACCTGACTCTTGTTGAATAATAGCTTTGATTAGTGCAGGATCTACACCGTTGGCTCCAGCATATTTATTGATCAGATCGGCATTTTTACCAGTTACTTTTGTAGATGTAGAAGTGGAGGGAGGTTGAACTTCTGGAATAGCATTGGCACCGGGAATACGTCTAGCACCACTGTATTTATCAGACCAATACTTATCGTTCATATTCCCTTGCTTTAAGCCAGAATTGCCCATCTGCATAAAGTTACCGTCACCCATATAAACACCAACATGTGAATTAGCTTTACCTTTGACAGTGTTGAAGAATACAAGGTCGCCTTTTTGCAAATCCTTTTTATTGGTTACGGCTTGTCCTTGTTTAACTTGCTCCTGAGTAGTTCGAGGCAGTTTAATATCAAGGAACTCTTTAAACATTTGCTGTACAAACAAAGAGCAGTCGGATACAGCAGTAGCTGTGAATTGATCATAACTAACGTTCGATTTAGCAGCTTGGCTATATTTAAACGTTTTAGACGATGATAAAGAAAGAGCTTCAGAAATCATCGAATCTAAGCCTGTTCCACCCTTTGTAGTAGTGGTAACTTTCGTGGATACTAACTTAGATGGATCTTTAATACCTTCAGTTAGCAATGCGGCTTGTTTCTCAAGAAGTTTAATTTCCTCTTTAAGAACTTTACCGTATTCCTCAGAACCCTTTTTCAATCGACTCTTTTTACTATTCAAAGCATCTTGAGCAGCTTCAACAGCTTTAAGCTTCTTCTGTGTTTCAGTTAAAATCTCGTTTGTTTGAGACATAGAATCATTGTATTGATCATTTTTCTTTTTTGATTCTGTGCTAACACCATAATTCGGATCATCAAACAATTTACCTAAGTCATTTAGCTGCTTATACAGGTCAGAAACTGTTTCGACTTGGTTCTTAGTGTCATCGATTAGTTTATTTTGTTCTTGGGCTAGTTTAGGTAGATAGCCATCCATGATGGGATTCAATCCCGGTAGAATACTTGGTGCTTTAACATTCATTCCATCAGACGTAGGGATCTTTTTGGAATTCAGTTCATCTATGGCCTTTTGCTTATTTGCTATCTGATCTAAGGCATTGACTTCGATATCATAAATCTTTAATCGATTTAATGTAGCTTGAAGAAGTTGAGTGGTTTTTGATTTTTCTTGTTCTAGAGTGTATTTAGTTTCAGTAATCTTTGCCTTTTGTAAAGCTTGAATTGCTGATTTTTCAATTGTCCAACCGTCAGCAACTTTTTTGATGTGTCCAGCAAGAGAAGGGTACTTAATAATTAACTCAGCTACTTGATCAGCATTTAAGGCGTTACCTTTGCTAATGTCTGCCATTACTTTGTTTAGATCTTTAATCTCCGAGGTAGTGTCCTTATACGCAGATTGGAGAGATTTTTGTAAAGACTCAATTTGTCCAGAAGTTTTAGCGAATTGTTGGGCAGCAACCTCTGCCATACTATAAGCTGGGAACATCGCCATTACAGATTCCTTGTAATCTCCAAACATCGGAACCCCTTTAGTTACGGTTTCCAATAGCGCAGAAATATCGCTGCGGACTTTCAATATCTCATCATTACTCTGAGTGGAAGGATCAAGCTTAAATGCATCGCTTAGTTTTTGATATTTCTGAATTAAGCCCTCAATATTGCTGTTATTAAGACTATCAACTACTTGGCGTATTTGTTTTTCTTGAGTACTTAGCCCAGAGCCATTACCAGCAATCGATTTTACCATTTCTTGCACAAACGCACGTTGAGAGTCAGATACTGTCTTACCTTTGTCCGTCAACTCAGATACATATTGAGTCGTAGAATCTTGAAGAACCTTTATTCTTGCACTTAATGCTTCATATAATTTTCCATTAGACGCAGACATTTTACCTTGCAATTCAGCATCAGTACGATTGTATTGCTCCAATAATCCCTTGGCTGAATACTGAAGTTGATCTAAATCCTTACCAAAAATAGAATCAGAGGTAGCCAAATCGCCATACTTTTTAAGAATGTCCGATGTATTAATTTTAGTATCAGGTGACAACTTCCCTGATTCTAAGTCCTTCTTAAGCAATTCGATTTGTTTTTTAGTTGTATCTATTTTCTTTTGGTACTCTTCAACTTCATCTTTACTATCTTTAATCTTTTTTGTGCTTTCATTATCTTGACCAGCCAATTTGGATCGATTAAGTGAATTTTCCGCTTCGATTTGCTTCTGTAGTGCTTCAGTACGAGTATTAATTGCTTCTACTGAATCTGTATAAGCTTTGCCTTCGGCATTTATTTTGTTAGCAGCAACGCCATACTGTTCAACCAGCATTACTTGAATTTCTAGCAATCTCTTTTTCTGGTCAGTGTTAATTGTTTGATTGCTTTCAGCTTCTTGGAGTGTACTCATTTCCTGAGACAAATCTTCTATAGACTTCTTTTGCTCTCTATACGAGTTTACAGTGTCATAGTTAATCGTCCTAGCTTCTCTGGCGGCTTCGTTGGATTTTGAAATCCAAGAAAACAGTTCTGTCAAAGCCCAAGTAACTCCAGTAATAATGGCTAATGGTGCAATAGTTCTACCCAAAGCAGCAAAAGAGGTACCAAGTATTTTAAGTGAAGCAGAGGCGAGACCATTGGTAGCAATAAGCGACTGTAAACTTGCTTTCATTAAATTGATTTTAGCAGGAATCGAAAGCAACATGGTGTAAAGGGGAGTAAGCCCAGTTTTTGAAAATAGCATAAATGCTAGTGTAGCAGCTCCTACAACTGTAGGAAGGAATCCAATTGTGCTAGATACTTTACCTAATACGTTAATAAGAGTAGTTCCTAAATCAACAACACCCTTTAGAAAACTAGCACTAATTGAGTGCTCCCAGAAAGCGCTGACTGCATTGGTAAAGGTGTGAATTCTTCCTTCCAATGATGCTAGATATGTTTCATTTTCCTTAGAAGCCGAGCCGAATGAATTAATACCTGCTTCTAAGGAAGCTTGAGCATCTTTCCAGTTACTAATCATGGAAGCAGCAATATTACCTTGCATTTTACCAGCTACTAATTCTAGAACATCTGCTTGTTGAATATCGCTAAGATTCTTCCAAATCTTTGATAAGTCATCGAATATTTCATATGTACTCTTAAAAGTTTTATCATCTTTTTTTAGTGTTAATCCAAGTGATTGGAACTTTTTCTCAAGCTTAGGAACGAGTCCATCAATTGCTTCTCCATCTTCCCCTACACCGCGCAAGCGCATTGATAGTGTCTTGAGTGCATTACCTACTTTAGCAGGATCTTGTACAGTACTGTTTGCTGCTGTAATTAGTGCTACAGATTGTTCTATTGTATTGCCAGCAGAGGAGAGGGAGGATGCCGATCTTTGTACCGCTTGACCAATTCCTTCAGTGGAGATAGCAAACTTATTACCAACTTCATTGTAAACATCTACAACATGTTGAATGTTCTTACCTTCATTGTCTACTTCAATGCCAAAGCCTTTTATAGAAGATATAAGCTGTTTAGATGCTTCTTGAGCGTTGCCGATATCGCCAACATTTTGATAAACCAATGTTTGCTTGGCAAGCTGCTGTGATTGCTGAATTGTGTAACCTAATCTAGCCCATTCGGTTGTGGAGTTGATTACATCTAGAGTCAAACCACCAATCTCATTTGCTGTTTTAGACGAATTCAGAATGACTTGCTGGTACATTTCATTTGTTTCGTCTGTAACTTTTTTGAGATTGGTCATTGCTTTGTCTAACTCATAGATATGTTGAATGCCTTCTTTGAAGGCGTTAATAGGAGCGTAGATCGCAGCAGTGACTGCTGACCACATGATCATACTTTTAAGTATGCCTTGAATAGAACTACCGAAAGTTTCAGAACTTTTACTCGCTTCATTAAAACCTTGCACAGTTCTCTTTAAATCGTTATTCAGATTTCCTAGTGGAGACTTAAAGTCACCAATATTGCGTATGCCTTTTAATTTATTTTCTAACTCGGTTAAACTATTTTGAGCTTGAGTGTTTCCACTAAATTTACTTCTGGCATCATTGATCTTTTGTTGAGTATTTGCTACAGATTGAGCATATTGCTGGTCTCTTTTAGTATTTTGTTGTAAAGCTAAAGCATGCTGCTTTTCTTGTGCAATTTGTCTTTCACTATTACTCTTAAGAGCCTGATAGTGAGCACGATCCAATGACTCAGCAGCTTTTAGTGATTGCTCTTGGTTACGTCTGTCGATCTCTCTATTTCTTTGTAGCGCTTGATAATGCAACTTATCCATAGCTTCAATACGTTGCTTATTAGACTTCAATGCATCGTAATGCGCTCTGTCCATAGTTTCAGCCGACTTAAGAGCAGCCTGTTGCTGTTTCAGTATTTCATTGATCTCGCTATAATTCTTTACATTGCCTTGCTGATCTAACTTTACGGATATCTGTTGTCCAGAATCATTCTTATATGTATTTGTAGTACTATTTGTTTCTCCAAGCTTATTTTTGTTGGCTCTGGTTTTAGCTAATGTATAACCTTCAAGCTCTTTTTCTAGCTGTTTTAGTGTACGGATCTGATCTTGCAGAGATTTAGACTCATCATTTACAGCCTTTTTATTGGCATCGTGAACCGTTTTGGATTTTTCAATTACTTCACCGTTCTTTAATACTTGCTGAGTAACCTGTTTAACTGTACCATCTAAATTCTTATAAACATCCTGTGTTTCTTTTACAACTCTATTTTGCTGTTCCATTGCTACATTAAGCTTCTTCGTAGCATCAATAAATCCCTGAATTGACTTCACAAAACTTTGATCAACATTAATTTTCAAATCAAGTTTCTGAAGTGAAGGATGCTTGCTCAACGCTTTAATGGAAGCATTGACATCTCCAATTGATTTACCAACATTTAAGCCAGCACTTATTAATATACGCATATCTGCCATTACGGTTTAAGCCACTTCCTTTTTTTACTTTAGATAAAATAGAAAAAAGAAGAGACTTAATATCTCTTCTTACTGTTCATCTTTATATTCAATTTGTTCTACAATTTCACAGAAACGAACGTACTGATTCCCTTCAATTCCAGTAAATTCAGTGGGGCCACGGTTTATCACCGATTCTTTAATGGATAGAAACATTGCTTTTCGTTCTTCTGTTTCATCAATTACAATTTGTTCACTATATAGTTTGTTGAGTTCTTTGAGCCTTTCTTGATCTTTCTCAAAGGTATATTTTCCGTTTTCTGAGATAGGATTTCCTTCACCATCTTTAACTACGTAATCAAGATTAATATCATTAGCATCACGTATGAATTCTGCATAATGAGTGGAGAGGAGATCTTGAAATTTAACTCTATGTCTGGTGTCAGTTCGATCTGTTTTTAGCTTACTAAGATATGTAATGAAGTCCTCAAGTTCAAATTTGTATAATTTCATTTTAACTCCCTTTAAATTAAGATATGTGACACGATAAAAGGATAGTTTTACTTAGTCCAACATGTGATGTGGGGTTCTTGCCAACGTTCTTTATTGAAAAGAAGGGGATTATCAGGGTATTGTTTCTGAGTTGAGAATGTTTTCTTTTGAATGAGAAAATAAAATTTTGCAATTTCTTCGGATGTACCCTCAACTTCAAAACCGTTGATTTTAGCTTTCATGTTCAACTTCTCCTTCATCGTCTTTGCCAATATGGCTTTTTAACTTACCCAAACTTTTCCACTTGCGATCTTTAGCTGTTAAATCGTTGTAGATGCGATACATGTCGGCACTCGTCCAACCCATAAGTTCAATAATAAAATCTGACTCAAGTCCTATACGAGTTAGATTAGTAACAAGGTAGTGTCGAAGAGAATGAAAATAGAAAGGGGTCTCCAAAAACTTTTCCCACTTGGTGCTCCAACTTCTAACTGTACCGACCTCTGCTGGCTCACCATCTGATTTGATAAACAGGAAGTCATGTTCTTTATTGTTTTTCTGCATAATCTTTTCTCGTTCAACGAGCCAAGCTTGGTAATAAGGCCAAAACTTTTCTTTAAATATGTATTTGTATAGAAGTTTTCCTTGCTTACCGAAACCTTTAGTCTTAATTTCTTTAGTCGTTTCTAAGAATAGACCGTCAAAGGCGGTGTTGTTCTCATCGATTATCGAAGTTGTAAACCTCAACAGTTCAGAGACTCTTGCACCACTATTTGCAGCTAAAGCGAGAAGACATGCTTCTTGAGGCTTACTTAAGTCTTCACTCAAGTGCTTGAGAAGGGCATCGACTTGATCTTCGAGTAAAATAGTTTTCTCCCGAACAGGGTTGTTTTTGAGGTTGTCAATCGACTTAAGAATAACATTGCGGAAATTAGGATATTCATCATCAAAAAAGTTCTCAATAAAATTAGAAAAACTACTTAAACAAGATTTCATTCTACCGAAACGCTTAGGACTCCATTTAAGTTCTTCAATTGCATAACTAAAGAAATCGGAAAACTCAATCTTTTTAATATCTACAAAGAACTTATTATCATTCTCAAGAAGATTCCAAGTGAAAAATATATTCAAATCACTTTTATATCCTTTAATCGTTCCATCTGAACATTTCATATTTTTTTCTTTTATGAAACGGTTGATCATTTTGACATTCTGAGGATTAAACTGCTTTGTTAATTCTTCACTTGTTATTACTTTGAAAAATGTTTTTCTTGCCATTCACATCAAATCCTTATGTATTATTAATGAGCATTTAAGTGAACTCATCACGGTATTTTGCAGTCATATAAACACACTCCCTATGTTTTTATAAAATAGCTCTTTTACTTCATTTCTGTACATCTAATCCTCGTCTACGTAATCCTTTATACATGGTAGCTTCGATAGCACCATTATTCTCTAATTCTTCTCTAGTTGCTTCAGTAAATGGTCGTGCGCTACCAGCGTAGGGGAACGAATATTGATATCCTTCGCCTGTCTCAACAATTTCACTTACATTTCTACCATCATCCATTCGGACACTTTCAATAGAAACAGTATCCTTGCCAATCATCTTTACTTCAATATTTTCGTCATCAATCAATCCACCGTGCTCTTTTTGGCGCTGATAGACAGAAGGGTGAGGGTAAACTGCATACACTTCTTCTTTGATCTTCTCTTTCATTGTCTCTCGAACTGTTATGCCTACATCAACCTTTAATGTCTCAGCAATTTGTTCATCCAGTTGTTTCATCAGATCCGTCAGATTGTTGAAGTCCACTTTTATCACCATCCTGATTTAAAGCATTGGCTAACATAATTTCTCCTACAACTGATTTAGCACTTTTTGCAGCCAACTCAATCTTGTTGACAATCTTTTGATATTCGCCTTCAGGGAATTTACTCACTAATGCATCCGTAATACCTTTATCTGCAAGCAATTCAGATAATCCAATAATATCCTTCAGTGTTGCCTTTTTTGGAACAGGAATATTAGTGAATTCTCGAAAAGCTAGAACAGGAACTATCTTCAATGTTCCTTTAATCAATTCATTGTCTAATTCATCATTTCTCGATGTTTCGCGTAACTCTTGAAGGTATCCAATATAAGACATAGCAACGTTCTCGATTAGAGAGTCGCGAAATTCAACGCTTACAGCAACTTCGTATTCTTCTCCATCATTAGTTTTGATGTACTCATTTTTCTTTTTATTTAGACTAGTCTTTAACTTATTGAGTTCCGTTGCTGTTAACTTCTTAGCCAATAATTACACTCTCCCTTTAACGACAAAAATAAGCATCAACAACTTGTGATGCCCTAATGTCATAATTGTGATATTTATATACAAATTTTTGCGCTTTATTTGCTTTGATTTTTCGTTGTCTGTCTGTCATGGCTAAAACTTCTTTTACCATTTGGATCATTTCGTCAGTCGATTTGGGAAGGTAGATTAAGTCATGGAATAGATACTCTTGAGCCTTAGTCCAAGGGGATATAAATACACCTCCACCAATTGCTATAGCTTCAAACGGCCTCATTGAAGTTTGTGTGATAGAGTGATCGTCTAAGTTTTGTCCAATGATAATTTTTGAAGAAGAGTAGAGTAGAGGGAGTTCTTCGTATGCCTTATATCCCTTATATACATGAGGATGACTCACCAAATTTATCTCACGGTTTCTATCCATCCACCAATCATTACCGTAAATAGATATATCAAATCCTTGTTCAACCAAGGGCAAAATAAAGCCTTTCGTTTGTTTAGATCTTCGTTCATAATTATTAGCCACTAGTGAAATATCATAACTTGCCTTAGTGGAAACTGTCTTGTGGAAGGAGGGGTTACACCCAAATAGCATTAACTCTGCTTTTTTCCCTTTGCTCCAGTAATTTTGTAAACATTCGGCGGTGGTAGTAAAGATGTGATCAGCATAGTCTGACCAGTAATCGCCTATCCAGTGGTCATGAGGAGTATCTTCGATTGCCCAATAAGCATGAAAAATGCCTTTTTCTTTAGTGTGTTCAAATATATCTTCAGCAAAGTTCGCGAAACATTCTGAAAAAACAATATCTGGTTTATAATTTTCAATTACTTCTTTGAATAACTCACTCTGAATTTCCTTAGACTTATCCCACAGTTGGTACCTACCATCCATAATATAAGTGTCACATCCAAGGTTTTTAAAGCCTGACGCAATACCATACTTGATTAACGCTGCATTATTTGTAAAAAGCACTTTCAATTTTTCAGTCAAGTATAACACCACTCTTTAAACAGTAATCATTAATGGCTTTAAGTATCTGTTCAGAACGTTTCTCCCATGTATTTTCTTTGGCGTGTTTAAGGCATATATCCTTATAGGTGTCCATTTTTCCAAGTTCGATTGCTTTGTCGACTTGGGCTAAAAATTCATCGTCATTATCAGCAACTAGAACAGCTTCATCATAAATCTCTGTTTCCATCCATTTGGTAGCTACTGTGATTTTACCCGCAGCCATATGTTCGAACATTTTAATAGCACATGCTGCTTGTGTGATTTCCAATTTAGTATTGAAGGGAAGGAGACATACATCAGCATGAGCATAATAGTTGTAAAGGTCATCATGATTCTTGGTTCCCAATTTAATAACGTTTGATGGACACTCCTTGCCAAACTCTTGTCCCACAAGAACAGTAGTATATTTCTCTGCAACTTTACGAATCAGACGAGTATCTACCCAAGAGCCAATAGCACCTGAAAAGAGGGCGATTGGGCCATTTAATGTTTTATATTCTTCAGGAATTTGTGAGGGTTTATTTATATACGATTCTGGACAAGCATTTCTGACTAGATATGTACTTTCATTGCTTTTGCTTCTAAGGTCATACAGAAACTGACTAGACGTTAACACAATGTCGGCTTTCTTAATGGCATCATCTTCATATTCATACCAATCACTAAAACTATCAACGGAATCATAAATATTAATCTTTGCTTTTATATCTTCGACATATTGAGCCGATTTTGCCCAAGTATAATAAAATATATCTACTTTGATGCTTCTATGCTTAATTAATTTAAGTACTTCTTCGAAATTATGATAGACAAATAAATTAGGCTCAACTTCTTCAGGTGGTTTATCTGATTGAGTGTTATTGCAGAAAATCACTGTCCAACCTCTTCGAGCAAATTGCTTAACAATCTGTTGAGGACGTTGCGTGAGGAAATCCCAGTTAAGGGTGGGTGGATAAAGTATTATTTTTTGTTTCATTTAAGAACTCCCTTAAATATTCTGGACTCATAATATGATTCGAAAACACACTTAAATCACAAAAAAGCTCAAACCCTTTGTCCTGAGCCATTTTACAAAAGTATGCATCCTCGCCTTGCGGATGAAATCCGTATTTTGCTGATTTATAAACTTTACGACTTAGCAATATTACTGCACCTGTAAGATCAACTTCAATAAGAGACGAAGAGGGGAGAGAAGGCGCATTTTTGACTTGATTATTTACAATATGCTCAAAGTAACCATGATTGTTTTTTTTCATGATGTTTGGATATAGATATGGTTTATCAGGTCTAGTGATATACCCATTCCAAATCAAACTCGACACAATATCCTGCTTATGCTTGAGTAGATTATTAATAATATCAGGCTGAACAAGGATGTCTGTATCGATGAACATCAAGTAATCAGTTTTAATTTTTGACATGATATAATTCCGTAATTTACTCAAGTGATCATATATAAAATTATTTCTTATGTTTAAATCTCTTTTATCTACTGGTGCTTTGCGATTATAAACGTCAATACGTATGCTCTTAAAGGCATGTTTGTTTTCTTTTTTGAAACTATTCAAAATATCCAACGAAATGTCTTCGGAATCATTGATAACAAATAATAGTTCGATTTTAGTTTTTGGATAATTGATATCAATAATACGTCTTAAATAAGAAGGGAGTATCCAAGCTCTATTTCTAATGGGAGCAGCTATTGTAACTGTTGGGCTATTCAAAACTTTCTCCTTTTATGGTACAGCCAAGTCCCGAAGGACTCAGCTATAATTTTTTATTTAAATCATTTCATTTGCATCATAAATGGTCATCGTGTAAAGTTGTGTGCTATTTTGTGGTTTAAGAATTTCCAGTGGAATGTCAAATACCGAAGGGTCGCCATCAGCAGCCATATCAATTTTCCATCCATCTTCCATTTTGGCATTTGTGATATCAATCTGAGCGGCGTAATCTTGTTTGTCTCCAACGGCACGAACAATGACATCAAGTACAACTCTATATGTTCCGGCAAATTTATCGGAGGAGACGGTAATAGTTTTCGCAGATGCACCTGATTGAGTTTTGTAATATGCAACGATTTCTGTGTTATCTTCGAACTCTCCATCGAAAAAGGTCAATTCTTTGCCAGTGATAGAATATGTCCCTTTGCTCAAGGCTCCCACAGCAAATTCAATCTCTTCTTCGTGAACGCCTTCTTTAGAGAGGAGATATACGCTATTCAATCCTTCAACTGGAGTCGCTGGAGTATAGTTAAGTGTAGCTTTATTATTAACGATTTTAATTTCATCGCGTTGAATAATTGGTGCTACACCTTTTTGGATATCATTTCCCGTCATCATCGCAATTACTTCATTTGTAAATACTGCGTCTTGCAAAGGAACCTTTGCGCCTCTGTTACCAGAAAACCCAACAATTTTGTTGTTTCCTTCGCCGCCTTGGGCATAGACAGTATCTGCCGAATTCTCAATTCCAGAAGTCTTTAAATTCTTAAGTTGAACTTTTGCTTTACCCGTTTTTAAGTCGTAAAATGTAGCTTTGGCAACTGCTCGAATTGCCCAAATATCTGGCGTTGACATTTATAAATCTCTCCTATGTATAAGCTATTATTTTATTTTGTTTGCCCAATGAATATCAGACAATTTAATGTTTTTACCATCTATTGTTCCTGCATAGAGTGCGGTGATGGTGTGACGGTAGTTATCTATGTTATTTGTGACATACAGTCCATTGTAAATTTGATAAATATTTAACTTAAATAAATCAAAAAGGCTTAACCCATTGTTTTTCCAAGCTAAACCAGCGACAATACTATGCAAATCTACTTTTTCTTTTGGTTTTGGTCTCTTAGCGTCTTCTTTTAACATTTCTTCTATCATTTTGGCTGCTCGTGAATTTGCTGGATTGAACTCTGGCTCATTCTGTATTTCAACGTTATTCCCAAGTTTAATAACCGTTTGTATAGTGTCAAAGTTGTTGTGGTTTATCTGTCCTTGACCAACCCCAATAAATACATTATCTTCACTTTCTAGTAAAATAGCTTTTTCATTAAAAAATAATTCAATGGCTGCAAAGGCGTGATATTTAAATATTTCGTCTTGATAGCAATAAGCAAAGAAAATATCGAAGTTAGAAAGTGATTTAACCCAATCGCTTTTTATTGTTTCTCTATCAATTAACATAGCAGCCAGATAGCTATTATATATAGACATATTTAACTCGGTGATGGTTTGAAGAGTAGGTATGGTTAATGTTCCAGCTTGTTCAATTTCGATAGGCAAACCACCTAACAATTTGAAATGTAAATCCATTTCATTCAAAAAACCACCTACTTAAATTCATACAGCTTATATTGTATGTAGTATCCAACATAGTTTGTATTTACAAACATTTCGTCCATTCGATAAAACTCCAGTTTACCAATACCTAAACTTTGCTCTTCATTAAATAGTTCGTCTATCGCGGCAATAATTTCATCGTATCTTAAGTTTTCATAGTCAGTTCTAATTAAGTCTTTATGTACTATCACTTGAAAATGAAGTAGGGCAGACTTAAACTCTAAATTGTTTGTTGGTTTATATTCTTTAAAAGAAAAAGTAACATACGAAGAAGCGTCACTGGATAGTTCAGGAACGTGGTTGTAGGGGTATATTTTATTAAACAATAGAGATGATGGATCATCGATACTTTCTCGATCTAAATAATTTCTATTGTCGTAACAGAGAGCCTTACATAATTCTTGTGAGCTAATTAGCTTTTCTAAGACCTTTGTTCTAAGATATCCTAATTCTCTGAAACGAGACATGTTAGTTCACAATAAAATCTCTGGTCAGTACATATTCCAGAAAACCACTAGTGTTCATATCCCTTGTATCATCAAATGTAGCGACGACCTTATCTACCTGATCTAGAGTAAGTGGAGTAGTCCGGTGAATTTCCTCGCCAAGACTATTACGAACCTTAACCTTGTAGTAATTACCGTTAGGTTGTAGATTGCCAAGTTCATATGTAAGAGCAATGCATTTTAGCGCTTCAAGTGCTGACCCTTTATCAACATGTGTTTCCTTAGAAAATGCTAATTTAAGTTTATTATCTGTAGCAATTGAATAAGCATATTTAAACTGTGGATTAATAGGTACGTCTAGATCAGCATCAATAATTTCTACTGTAGGTGTAGCACTAATAATTACAGAGTTATCAATCCCAGATGAGTGCTGCATAGAGTAGGGAAGGGGAGAGAAGATAAGCCAATTATTTGTAGCTCCTTGAGCAAATTGCTCAAGTTTAAGTTCTCCAAAACGGATGATGGCTTGCATGGATACACTCCTTATAGTAATGATTTTATTTCAATTTCTTTTGTTGTATAAGCTAATCTGGTAGAGTTTTCGACATGCAAAATAACTCTGCCTTTCTTGTTGTTAGCTTTAATTTTACATTCTTGTCCATCTTGTTCGATTATGCTGGCTAAAGTGGTAGGTGTTAAACTATCAGTCTCAGTCAACCAAAAATGAGCCTTTTCTTGTCGATCAACTCCATTGTCCTTAAACGAACAAGTGAAGGATTTGATCATATTGTATTTAATGAATTCGTCGCCTGTAATGTGGGCAGTATAGTTGTTTGTAGTGGAGGACGTAACATTAACTTGAATAGTTTGAGAAATATTTCTGAATGAAATGGTTATTTTACTTGTTCCTCTTTTCAAAGGAGTTACTGAGCCAATAGGAGAGACTGATAAGATATTTTCATCTGCCACAGAATATGTAATTTGATCATCAACTTCTATTACCTTTGAATTATTGGTTAATTCAATGTTCAACTGAAGAGTTTGATTTTCTTCTATTGCCACAATATCCTTAACATTCAAAACCTTTAGTTGGTAGTCAGCGATATTGCCCATATAATCTGCAATATTTAGATCTAAATTATCGGCAGGAATTACATCTTGCTCTTCAAGAGTCAAGTTTATTAATCCATCGATTAACCGATTGATACCCACAGTTTTCCAAGCACGACCATCAATAATAAAACGCCTATTTTTCTTTATTTTCTCGGTCTGATCATTTTTTTGGACTGTTATTTGTCGTCTTTCATTAGGCATCATCAGGATTCTTCCTTCTTGGATGCCAAAATTAGACGATGTATCCGATTTGAAAGAGAATGGAGTTTCTTGAATTTCTCCATTATCGTCTAACCATTTAAGAGTTGAGTAACAAATTAGGATCACGCCACGATGATATATATCCATGTCATCAACATGATTACATAACCAAGTTTTATCTTTCCATACAACCAAATCACCCATTTTTAACGGATAATTCATTGCGACAATATTCTTCTGTTCTCGTACATCTCCGTCATCAGTTATCCAAACTTCTTGGTTGAAATCTCCGTTGATACTCACTTGATAATAGCTGGGAGATTGTGAAAAAGTTGAATTCATAACTTGCTTTGTGTGGACAATGTTTCTGTCTCTAGCAGTTGTTTTACAGTTAGAAAGATATGACTTGTACGCCTTGTAACTCATACTAATTCACGCTCATATTTTTCAAATAGTATTGCATCATTAGTGCATCAGCGCGTTCAATAGCTTTATCACGTAATACAGCTTTTTCTTTAAAGTTCTGAGATTCGCTATACCTTTTCCAATCCGATGAAGAAATCGCCAATCTCATGTCAAGAATATTATTTACCTCTTTTTCAAGCCATTCGCTAAGCATTAACTGTGACAGTATTTCTTGTTCTAACTCCGTTAAATCAGCAGTAAAGCTTCTGTTTTCCTCATCTCTGTCAAAGAGATCATTTTTACAGTAGCTGAACTTAACCAAGCCTGATTTAAGAAATCCCGTAAGAAAATTTTCATAATCGTCAATCGAGTTTAGGAACATTTCATCAATTGTATAATCCTGTATTTTTCCTTGAAATCTCTCGAAGACTTTTGAATATGGGGTCATAAAAACCAATCCCCTTAAACGTTATTTTTAACTTTTGCTAACTCATACAAGTCCTGATTTACTAGCTTACCAATTGCATCAATTTTATATCTATCCTGAAATTTTCTATCGTTGCTTGCAATACCAACTACAATTCGCTCCACTATGTTCTCACGTAGAGTGGGGGAGACAGAATTTAAAGTATCGGTGATTTCGTTGATGTCCAAGGAAATAATATTGTCGATTGCTTCACGACTAATAAAATTTTGATATACATCTTCTAGGTACAGAGCTTTTACTGCTTTCTCGCTTTGGATGAGAAATGCTCCTTCATGAGCGAACTTAGTATGGTTGTCTACAATTGCCCGTACATCTTCAAAGGTAATCGTCTTAGAGCTGCCAAAATCATTGAATCTAATAGTAGATGTAGTGCCTGTTAGATTTAACCCACCATTGGTTAAAGAAATAACTCTAATGTATTCACGGGGATCAATATCTAATTTATCTTCAACAGATTCGAACAGAGAGTTTACTTTTTTAGTTTCTGTTTTGATTTCCTCATGAGAAGTTTCAATTTTTTTATTTTTCTCCAGTAAGTCTTCAACTAAAGAAGTGAGTTTAGCAACTTGATCTTCTAATGCGATTTCTCTTACTGTTTTTTGAGTAGGTTCATTGTTTGTATTTTCAGTATTAGCTATCTCCATTTTCTTTGGTGCTGCCATCTATATGCCTCCCTATTATTTAATAAAAAAGGTCGATAAGAATGTACTTACCGACCAATGGATTTAAGAGAATTTATACAATCCATAAGCTGCTGCTGTAATCAACTGCACATCATAATTCTGTGATACAGAATATCCCATTGTTTGATCTGCATTATCTTCAGGTTTAGATTGAGTAATAATTGTGTTACCCTCAAAACCAATTTTGACCAGCTTATCAGAGCCAGAAGAGAGTACAACAGCGAAGTCACCATCGATAGCAAACTCATCGCTATTCGGCTTTAAACGTTGACCAATTTCAAAAAGCTCAGTGCCTTGGAAGTTACCCAGATGTCCGGTCTTATTAAATTCTTGTCCAAGACCAAATTGAAGGTACTGATTCTCTGGCAAGATACGAGCAAGTGCAGTTTTAGTGCCGAATACCACACTCTTGTCCGTATTGTTTGCAGCAGAAACACGTTGAACCAGATTGTTAAAAGCTGTAGAAGTAAAGGCAGCATTTTCTTTATATTTAGCACCCAGAGTAGTAAAAGAGTCATAAATCGAAGAGTAAATGCGAGTAGTGATATCAGTTTCAATTGCTTGAGCTACACGTGCAACCCATGCGCCCCAATTTGTTTTTCCTGCAAGCACACGATACAGTTCTTCATAAATTTCTACAGTACGGCGTTGAGGAGTAAGTGTAACGTCTTTTCCAAACAGACGTTGCCGTTGATTGCCTCGTTGACCATTAGCTTTGGTGCTAACGACAAACAGGTCAGGACTGTCTACATGAAATAGCAGTTGATCGCCCCAGTTTACGTTTTTAACTTCAGCAAATTGGTAGAAACTATCAAGAACAGTTTCAGGAATTACAATATCCAATGTTTGAGAAACCAAGGCAAAAGTAGCCCATTGAACATTCGGATTAGATGCAATCATACCTTCAGTAAAATTAGTATCAGACGGAATGCCTGCTAGACGGTAAGCTTCTTTTTTCAAGCCTTTGGTGAATAGTTCTTGTTTTGCATCAAGGGTTACGCCATCATTCGCATATTGAGCATACTTATTAAAACGACCATCTTTGTTACGGTTTTGATAACAATAGTGGTACCAAGCTTCTACACCAGCTTGTACAACATCTTTTTCTGTTTGGGACATATTAAAAAACTTAAGATTGCTATAGTTTTTCATGCTAAATTAGTTCCTCCAATTATTATGTATTAGGCTTCTTTAATTACTTGTAGTTTAGTTGCTGGCACACGAGAGCGACCAACAGAAATAGTTGTTTTTTCAAGAACCAACAGCGCCACTTTGGTTGTTCCAAGGGTTGCGCTAGCAATGCCTTTATATTTACCATCCTGTGGAATAACGTATTGATCAACAACTGTTGTGCCATCGATACCGTCATCTGTAATAGTGAATGTGTCACCATTTTTAAGACGAAATGCACGAGCAGGGGTATTAGCTTTATTAGTGAATAGAGCGGGGTCACTTACATCAATTCGAAATCCGTTAACCTCTGGAATTTCTGGACTTGCAACCAACAACACTTCTTGAGCTGCTACATCGGTTGGAGTTGCAGCAATACGAACTTCTGGATTGCCAGCCAATACTCCCTTAAGAACCACAAAACTACCGTTATCAACCGCTACTGGCAGTTGAACAGACTGAATAAAGCTGTCTACTTTTGTACCAGCCATCAGATTAAGATTTACAATTGTACTCATTAAATATATTTCCTCCTATTGATTGTTTTGTTGAGAAAGTCTATCCCAAACTGTTTTAGGTGTTTCTTTATTTTGTTCACTGTCATCTGGAAGTCCCATTGAAATAAAATTAAAATTCTTCGATTTTGTAGTTTCGATAATACGATCACATACGTAAGATTTGACTTCCTTTTCAAATTCAGCAAAAGTAGCAAAAGTTGAGCGATTCTCTGTAAACTTAACCTTTTCGTCTTCTGTTAGTAGAGTAGGGTAAGAGTTAAATAGTTCATCGATTTTTTCTGTATCTTCTGCTTCTTTAAACTTTGAAATTTCTTCTTGAAGTTCATTGATTTTCTCATCTTTAGATGTAATTTGAGATTCTACTTCAGTGAATTTCTCTTGAATTTCAGTTAATTTTTGATTCAAAGAAAGAATGGCTTCATCTTTACCCTCGATTTTTTCAGTAAACTCTGCCACCACAGTTTCTTTCTCAGTTTTTTCTTTGTTCAATACTTCTGTTGCTTCGCTGTTAATTAAATCAATAGTGGATTTAAAGGTGTTGATCTCGTCATCAGTTTCTTCGCCATCTACCCAATCAACAGGGGAATATTTGATTCTTGTCAGAGTGTCGAAATCAATTACAACGTTATCCCCTTGCATACTGTAAGATGCTTTCTTATACTTGTATCCATCTTGGACATCGCATAGATAGATGTAATTTTCATCAAAGTCGCTAAGATAATAAGAGCATCTTTCCACTGAATCACCATACCAATTAGTTCCTATGTATGTTTTTTTACTAAGGGTGTTATCAATCTCTTCGTATAATTGATTAGTAGTCAATTTAAAAAGAGCTGCGATTTCTTTTTTATTTTTACTCAATTGAACATTATCCTCCTTGCTGTCATTTGTTTGTGTATTACCGTTTTTAAAATAATGCAGAAACGAATTTAATTCTTTCATTTTTTTGTTGAAATCATCATCTAAAGAAAAATGCTCAATTTTTGCATGAGCATCAATCATACCAGTTCCGTATTTGTTCCCTAATAGAGTAACACCAGTATATCTAAATGATTTGATGTTCAATATTTTTGTCTCTTTGTCGTACTCAGACTCATCTATTACAATTTCGATTGACAGCTTAGTTTCATCTTGGTTGCTGATGATAGTCATCTCATCTTGTGCGTAAACATTCCATATGTACCCATCTACAACAGCATAATTTCTCTCATCGATTTCTTCATAATGATAGTTGTTATTAACCGCAGAAATTACCCCGATTGGCTTTTCAATATATGTAATTTTATCTTCGTCTTTGTCGTACTCCATTTCGTGCTCACCAAAATCATTGCCTTCAATATGAGCTAATATAGGAATATTGATAACTGACGATTCTGCGCTCTTTAACACATCAAAATCGATATTACTTTTGTTGTTGTTTATGCCATCATGAGATATCCACATTCTTAATCTTGAAAATCTAGAATCGTTAAGAGGTTCAATTTCATAGTTTTCGACGAATAGAGTAACTTTTTTATCCTTGTTTTTTATAATTATCACCTCCTCAAAAGAATCTAACGATTATTCAAATCTAAATCCCTTGTCTTTGCTCCATCGTCACTAATATTACTGTCAGACACTTTTGGACGACCGCCATCCTTATTACCATTTTGAACATGAGCACTGGAAAGGGGAACGAGATACTTTTCAACAAGATCGATACTGTTTTCATAAGCGAGTAAATTTTGCATGTCTTCAGGATTGATTCCCATTGCAACTGATACTAATGTTTTAGAGTATCCAAATTGCGCAGCTTTAAGATACGCCTCCAGCTTTTCGTTCCAATTGAATACTGTGATATTTGGAAAAACAACTTTATGACGATACTTTCCTGTTTTACTTTTTAGATAGCAATTAATAAAACGCTCAAACTGGCGATACATATGTATCACGTAGCCTTCATCCACTTTAATGGATGCCTGTAAACCAGAAGCATTTAATGCTCCCTCGCCAAATAATACAGGACTAGACCCCGCAGCTTGATAAAAATTCTCTTGGCTATAGCCAACAATATTGTTTTGTGTTTGTGATTGATTAAAATCTACAGTTTTTAGTTCAAATGGAGTTGTTGCAACTTTTACCCCATTGGGTACACCAGCTTGAAGGATGGCAGTATACTGACCTGCAACATTCGGATCAATTGCAAAATTATTCGCTACGGAAGCACCTTTGGTGTCGCTCTTCATTGGTATTTGACCAACTATAATCTTCCAAGTCTCAAGTTCGGTTTTTGTTTTCAGTAAGCTCTTATAGTGTGCAATTTCAGCGCTATCAAGAAATAGCCCCATTAAAGGAGGAGTAAGTCCAGCTCTTGTTTCATCAAATTTAAACACTGGAGCTTTTATGGGATCTAGAGGCTGCCAATAAAAATAACGATCCGTGCTGCTCTTAGCATTGACAAAGTCACTGTAATATTCACTAAATTCAGGAGCGAAATCGTTTATATTCACACCTGATTGTAAAAAGTAATACATATTAAAAGCATATTGATATCCGTATTCGGTTTTATTGATGATCTTACAGTATTTTGCAGGCATCTCTTGCAAAGTTACTGAATCGCCATATTCTCGAACATAATAGAATTTGGCATCTTCCAAGATGACACCCTTTAAAATATTTGGAAAGGTAGACTTGGGCGATAGTTTTTCTACGATATCTACGGCTTTGCGTCTGGATTTTCTAAAAGCTGTAGATTTCATATCTTCTTCATCGGCATTAGTTGCAACTATAAATGAGTCAAAGGTAGGTATAGTAGAATAGTAGTTAACCAATCGATTAAACTGCATTACTACATTAAAAAGATACTGACTTAAATCCTTCAAGGCATCTTCATTTGCTTTTGGGTTTTTAATCATTTCTTCAATCTTTTTTCGGTCAAATGTAGTAGGGGACATGTTTAGCGATTTTAACAATTCATTTTGCCACAGAGGACTAAATAATGAACCGCTCTGATAACTACTAGAGAGAGCTTTTGCGAATTGTAGCGCATATTCATCGTTTGCAGTAGAGAGAGGAGGAGATGATTCTCCGTCTTTGGATGTAACTGTATTTCTTTTTCTGGTCATTTTTCACATCCTTTCTTATGGGTAATGATAATCCTAAGATATGTATAGATAATCAAGGACGTTGCTTACAAAAGCTGGTTGGATTTTGTTATTTTGCTCCTTTAAATGTATCCAAAATAATCCATACATTAAAGCGGAAAATTTATCTTTTTTAATCCTAGAAGAAACGCGTTCAACTTTAGTGTCATTTCCACTCTGCTTATATTTAAGATTCATTATCTCTTCGCAAAGTATATCTGTTAACACATAAGGAATTTGCAATCTTGAAATCTCATCGCTGTCTTTGATCTTGTGTTTCGTCTTCTTTTCTAAATCTTTAATACCTTCGTGCGGAGATTTTAACAATCCAACATCCATTTTGGCGAATGTTTGCATGAAATGATTTATCATATCGCTTTCTCGTGTTTCTTTATTTTGGGATTTCAACGCAAACACCATAGGTATGCTATTTTCCGCTTGGTATTTATCGTATCTATCGTCGTTGACTACTGAGTACGGGGGGTTACCATCGTCTAAGTCAAGCACAAGATTATCAACCACAGAAACGCCTAAACCATTGGCGTCGATCACAAGTATACTTGCTTTAAATTCGTTCACTTTCTGCTTTAAAAACTTTGCCTGTAATTGGCTATGTTGTCCTTCCATTGAGAAGATATTAACCACTTCTTTAATGTAGTTACCATTGCTTTTGGGCGTAATCTTGTAAACTACAAGACATGACAGGGCATTTTCATCACCCTCATTACGACTGACATCGTACGCAAGGACATATTCAATATTTTCACTTCCGCAATGTTCCCATTCGGCTACGCCTACGATTCTCGTCTTATTTAGTTTTTCATCAGATACCAAACTATCAGATGAACTCCCTGTCCAAAGGGACTCGTACTCCCGCATAAAATCCATAATTGAATATGTAGGAGAGTCTTTGAGTGCCTCAACAAAATCAATGTCTAATTGTTCGTAAAGGCAAGGAAGTTCATAAGAATTTCCAATACAAAAGGCGGACTTTCCGTCCATCATTTCATTGTAAACTTCTCTTAGTTTCTCAAAAGCAAATTGCTGTTGAGTTCCTGCGGTTGTAATGTATATCTCAGATTTATGTAATTCATTTGGATCTATAGACCCACTCATAGATGTTCTGTTGTTAGCCATTAGAGGGATAATGACGCTGTTAAGAACATCTCCATTAAACTTTTTGTCAGCAATTTCTTCTATTGCTCCACCAAATCTTCGTCCGCCACGAGTTGCATCTGACATTTGAACAACATCGTATCTTGACCCATTATGAAAAATTACTCTAATATAATCTTTTTGCAAACTAATGTCTTTTACTTCACTTTTAAGCATTGGGTAGTGATCAAAAATTTCATCGAGTTTTTCAGAAACGATTTTTGTGGCTTGTTCTTTACCGGGGGCGCAAATGAACAATCTGGTTTTCGGATAAAAAATACATTTTAAGATATAAGCTAAATTTTGAAGATAGCTTTTCGAAGTCCCACGAGTAGCCGTGAGATATACTTTTCTGTAACGTAACATTATTCGCAAATAAATTCTTTGATAAAAATATAATTGGATTTTTGAATCGGGAGAAGAGGTGAAGTCTAAAAAGTGATCGGGGTATTGTCTAAAATAACTGCAATACTCTCTCCATTTATCTTTCATGTCGTCAAAACTCTTCAACATTAATTCATTGACGTTATTCGTTTCAAAGTTTTCTGGTGATTTGAACGCATCTGCGTCTAGGTGTTTTCTGTCTCGTTGACTGTAGTTTTTATGTGAAGCCATGTTTACTCCATCACATCCTCAGAATGTATCTTAGGAGTGTCAGATGGAGGCTCAGACATTCGATCTATCTTATTTAGTCTTAAAGTGAAATTTTCTATATGCATAATCGTTTTGTCAACCATATCTTGATCAATTCCCTTGATTTTACGATAATGCTCCCAAGGAGGAATGTGCCCGTCCTTTTCTACCTCCGCATAGATAGTACTGAAGTTTCTGATTCCACCTGTCTTATCTGCTTCCGTTTTGTCGGATGCACGAAACTTGCTGTCTGCCATGTATTTTGAAAATAAATCTCCAAGCTGTTTGACTTGTCCATATCTACCAGCCTCTAATTCCTTATCCATCTTCAAAGAGATAACAGATAGTTTTTTAAGATATGTTTCGTCACTAGGTGTTTCTATTTTATTGGAAGTTTTCATTTTTTGATAAAAGTCTTCTAATTTGATAAAGTCTTCTGCTTCATAGTTTGAACCCCACCGCAAAATTATTTCTGGGGTGATTTCAAAATCAAACTTATATTTTTTATTTTCATCGTCTTGGTAATTCTCAATATCCATATCATCTTCAAAAATAGAGTCTTTCCAAGTTAAATGTCTATTGTGAGCAAGTTGCACATTCTTCATATACACTCCAAAAATAGTCATTTTACGTCTTACAGCTTCCTCTTTTGAGGATTCCCATAAATTATAGACAAATGGACGATTTAGTTTCATAAGTTGGTCTTGAACTTCGCCTATATTTTCTGTGTTAACACTAGTTACTACACAGTTTTTGCAAACGGGGTATAACTTGTCCGCATATTCGTCTGATTCTGATTTATAGTATTTATCTACTGTTTGAGATTTATTGCATTTCAAACATACTTTCTTCAATCTATCCGATTTATCGGCCAATATTTCACCTTCTTTACTTAAAAGAACCTAATAAAATTCCCATTTGATAATAAAAAATCATGGGGTAGGAGGGAGTCGGCCTGTTTAAAGGTTCCTTTTACAGAGCCTCCCCATGATGAAGAACAAATAAGAAAAAGCCTGATAGGACTCAGGCATTCGATTTATGTATTCTTCGGACTCTTGGTTATTTCAATTTATTAACAATCTTCGTAATTTCCTCAGGAGTGACAATTTGTTTTGCTCTTTTGTCAGTTCGATTACCATAAATAAATGCTGCTCCATCTTCGGCATAATATACTACGGATTGTTTATTGATCACTGGGTATCCGTGTTCTTCTTCAATATCTACTTCAACAATTTTCTTGTTTAGAGCGTACTCTTCTGCTAGCTCTTGCTCATTAACTACATGCAAAATTTGATATTTATCTAAGTATGCGTACATTTTTTCCTCCAATAATATGTATGTGTTTTATTTTATATCTTGTAAGTTGATATCTATCTTGTATTCAATCCGTCCATCTTCATTAAAGATGTGCATTTTTTGCATTGCGTCCGCATACATACGTTTACTGATTGCGTAAGAGTCCGCGCCGCAAAGACTGCCATTAGAAATTACAGTTGTTCTACCAAAATCTTTTACTGTGTCGTGATGAATGTGGCCTTGGAAGAGATATTGAGGGATCACTCCGAGGAATTGAGGCAATTGTCGAGCGGCACTTGAGACATGATCTAAATCGCCATGCACATATATGTGAGGCTTTTCAAATGATTCATCGATAAAATAGCCGTCTTCGCCTTTTAATAGTTCAATATTATCGAATTCTCTAAGACGAGTTTCCATATACCAAGGAATAATATTTTCAAAGTTTTCTTTTAATATTGCTTCATTTTTACTTTGAAAAGTCCGACTATGATTACCAATCAGGTTTATGATTCTTACCTTCGGTACAAACTTAGCAATCTCTGCAACGGCTTCAGATAATCGCTCTGATATATACTGAGTTTGAGAAATGACATCCTCGCTTTGTTCAATTCTTGAAGTTAGATGTATAAACCCTGCGATTTGATCTCCAATAGAAGCTATTGTTAATTCGTCAACATTGTGTTTCTGACAATAATAAATCGTTTTGGATACAAGATAATTAAATCTTTTATCAAACACACGCGGATTGTATTTGTTTAAAGAGTTGTCCGATTCTTGTCCATAGTGAAAGTCTGAAAAAAGGACGTTTGCGCGAATATAAGAGGGACTTTCCTTTGCAGGAGAGTAGGGGAGAGGCTTAACTTTTTCAAGTTGCTTAATGCTAGTTGAAATTTCATCTTTTAAGTGTTCAAACTTAGCAATCATTTTGATTTTATTATTGAATTCGCGTTTTTGATCTTGAAATTGATACTTTTGCTTTTGTAATTCAATTGTTTTATCTTCAATTTCGCGCCTGTACTCATCAGTTGACGACTTTTTCACACCAATCGAGATACCGCGAGTAAGTAGATGAAACTCTTTGCGGTATTTAGACTCTGTAAAATCTTCATTGAGAAATTCATTCATAAGCGTAGCAATCTTACTCCAAGACAAGCCCAACTCGTCTTTATAGGAGCCAATTCGTATAAGGTATTCTTCGTATGTCTCGTTATCTAGTGATTTGAGAGGAGTCATCAATACACTCCTTATTCTTCAATTACATGGCTTGGTTTAAAGTCGGAAGCAAGCGTCAGAGAGAGTGCAGTTCCATCAAATCCCTGTAGCAGTGATTTAACATCAAATACCTGAACTCCATTTTTATCTTCATGGGTGATCGTCATGTCATCCATATTAAACAAACCAGTACGGTTAACTGTTTTACTATCTTTATTTTTTGCCATATGTATAGTTGCTCCCTTAGTTATTTTAATTTACGCAGTAATTATCTCATGTAGAGAATATCATTGTTCATAAAAGAGAAGAGGAGGTGATCAATCTCCTCAAAATTGGCATCTGGTTGCCTGTAATCGACAACTGTGTTTCTGGTAAAATAATAAATCAATGCAGGGCGGCGTATCCTGATCTCTGATAACTCGCCATAATTATATATGGTAAGCGCGTAGATAACCTTTTCTACCTCATTGACTTATTTATTCTGCTAATCACGCTATATCTACCTGTTGTTTGGAAGCAAGCAACTCCACCTTACCCGTAATCTACCTAGCGGCTCGTCTTGGCGGATGGAAACCGCCGGGTAGCACCAATTTAAAGCAGGTATGTTTTTAAAATATAGTGGACAACTTCAAAACTAGGTAAACACGGAGATTATGATCCCCCTGGAAGGGAACGCCACGTTGCCCTGTGGCGCGAACCGCAAATGGTTCTATATATGTATTAAACTTTATAAAATTACTGTTTTACTGTATCTTTTAGCGCTTTAGCGGCTTTAAATGCAGGCTTTTTCGACGCAGCGATAGCAATGGTAGCTTGTGTTTTGGCTGCTTCGGTATCTACACCTTGCTCTTTGAGTTCTGCTAGTAGTTTCGGATTAATGCCGTTTCGAGCAGCGGTTTCACGCACCTCAAATGTACCAAAGCCAGCAATCTTAACTTCTTCGCCTTTAGCCAATGCACTTGTAATAGTAGCAAATGTAGATTCGACTACAGCTTCAACGTCTTTTTTTTGTATAACCTGTAGTTTCTGCAATCACTTTTACCAATTCTGTTTTGTTCATAGTTATATAATCTCCCTTAAATTTGTTTTGTTGTTTGGTGGGGGAATGTAAAGATCTCTTCGCTTTGTATATCAGTCAAAACTTGTCCCCCTTAAAGACTATTAAGCGAACTGAATAAAAGTTCAAAAAATCCTTTTAAACATTGGGTTTTATGTATATTGTTATTTTTATGTCTCACGGGGACAATTTTTACTTCTTTGTTTTCTCTTTTTGTCACGCTCTTTTTCTTTTCGTACTATTTTGAAACAGTCGTCACAATAAATCTGACGCTGTTTAGTTATGCTATATTTAACTCTGCATCTTTCACATGTTCCTAATTTATTTAGATTTCTTAATAAATTTTCCAATATAATATCCCCGAATGATGACCATAGAGTTGTTTTAAAATTGCTTTTTTTGTTGTTATACAAGTACTCAATTAAAACATCAACAATTTCGTTTCTACTTTTTTTACTACTTGAAAATATATTTTCTCTTATGGATGTATAATGAAATAATTCGTCATTTGACTTTGTGTTTCCATCATTAGAGAACATAAACTTCTTATTCTTGTCTAATCTTTTGTAAACTTCAATTAAGTTCTCATCTAATAGTACAGGTTTTGTGGGATCGCTCAGCAAAAGGTTATAGTTGAATTTACCAGAGCCAATATTATTAAAACTAATTCTAGGATTTGGGATAAGGGTTGACAGACGATTCATTACACTTTTATTTGAAAACTCAACTTTTTTCTCTTCTTTGTCTTTTGCGTACATAAAAAAGTAAGGCGCTTTTGATTTAGTATGCTTTAGTATGTTTTTCTTTATATGCTCTGGACGTTCTGGTTTGTACAGTGTTTTTGCATAATCGATTGTAAAGTTGTTTTCCATACATAAAATCTTTATAACATTAAGATCGATATTATCACTGTTCCAAATCTTCGTTATATCATTACTAATGATTCCAATGTTACCCCCCGTATACGCAGCGTTCAGTCCGTTAAATATACTCTTACTATTAACAAGTTCCGCTCCTGCCTTAGCCATCTCGTAATAAAGAGGGTATATACCTTGCATGTTCCTCTTTGCAACATCGACTAGTGTTTTGTCGCAACAGACTAGGGCCTTGTCTCCGTCGTTGTCAAACATAAGTATCTTACTAATAGGATCATGAATGCTGGTATATAAACTCTTAGTTACAAACCATCGCTTCATCTCTTTATTCTTCGAGTTCTTTCTTACGGCGTGTTCCCTATACAGATGAGGACTTCTAAGGCAATCTAGTTCAACAGCATTATCAAATAAATCACAAAACACTTCTGTATTCTTTAATAAGCCTTGAGGTTGATTAATTCCTAAGAAAAGATACTCGCAAAATGCATAGAGATCAGGGCTTATAAAAGTATACTTTCCCTCCACATCGATTTTTCCAGCTTTGGCATGTTTAATTAAACTTTTTTTCACTTGCTTAATTGTTTCTTTGCTATAAGTGTCGTTAAGAAGCTCTGGATAAATTTCCAAGGCTTTTTGGAAATGATTTTTGTGTTTGTTGTATCTGGTGACACCCAAGATTTTTAGCATTGTGTCTTTGTCTGATCCAATTTTACGAATGTCTTGTACGGTTTCTGAGCTGATTATTTTTAGTTCTTCGTTTGTTATGTCGGTTAAAGTTTGCATCATTTGATAATTTAATTTAGCGTATCCAATCACATCTTCTTCTTCATTGCACTTTCCAGCCTGACAATTATACTTTAAATATTTATTTATATATTCTGACCAAGAACTATAATATTTCCACATTTTAAACTGACTCTTTGTAAAAATGACTTCTATTTCTTCTTTTAATATATCATGCTCTTTACCATAGATGTCTTTGACGACTCCATATTTACTGTAGCCCACTTGTTTGTTTTTTTCTCTTAAAAATTTATCGAAAGGAAAGGGGACTAGTAACCCTTTGACCCAAGGAAGGCGAATCATCATTGCCTTTTTACTTTTACGAGGTAAAATCATTCCACAGCCATCTGTGTGTTCAATGGGTACATCCATTTCTTTACGTTCAATTTCATATGTTTTATCAGAAATAAAGTCAACGTTAGTTTTTAGAGTTGTGGTCATATCATCAACGACAATAGATTTTTTAATATCAAAATCGTGCCATTGTTCTGTTGCACTATTACAAAGAGCCAAGTATGCCAGATACTTGTTAATGTTTACGCCACCGAGTTCATTGATCTTTTCTATGGTTAATCCACACATTAGTGTTCGCTGGTGAACATGGAAAACTGATTCTTTAATGAATACAGTTTTCTTTGTTCTAATTTGCCCAGCACTTGCTGTAAAGCAAACATACTTCTCGTTGTTATAAAGAAACCCATTAACAATGATATCTTTTAGAACATCGAAAAAGTATGTCTGTACTATGATTATGTCTCTAAAGAGACTACTTTCTTCGACTTGAAGGACTCTTGTTAGAGTTGAATCAAATACAGAAACAATATTCTTCAGATTTTCTTTATCAACTTCGCTTGGGCGAAGAGATCTAATAGTTTTATTTGATCTGAATAGGGCATATAGTTTGTCTTTAGATTTCTTTATCCGTTTATTGGTGTACTTTAAGTATAGGTCAGCTTTGTTTAATAACAATGGATGATTTGAATATTTGCTTTTAATTTCTTTTAAGGTAGCTCTGAATCTATAGTTTCTTTTTTGTCTTCTATGTATTTTCATTTCTTCTTCATTATAGAAAGCGCTAGTATCGACACTAAATACATGTACTTGTTTATTCAAATTGATAACTTATTCTCCTCTGCAATAAGAGTTGTCTTGTGTGGTTCTCTATAATATTTTTTTTGAGCTTCATTCTTTAACCAAATAATTTCATTATCGTGCATCTCTATGTATTCATAACAATCTTCTGTGCCTTCCAACATCCAATCTGATACATCTCTCTGATCAAAAACATCTACTTCATATCCATCATAATATAAATCCTCCCAAGTAATAATCGAATGATTTCCTTTATTCTTATTCTGTTTTGACATTATGTATTTTTATTCCTCTCAAGTTTTATTTTTTAGAGACAATCAATCTCTGTGGTAATAATATAGCATGACAGATTTAAATTCGTCAACAAAATAAATATTTTCATTATATTTACTTGTGTAGGTGTATGATGTATAATATGTACAAAGATGAAAGGGGGTTGCGCAAGATGAGCGTAGCATCGACTAATAATGTAGTTGGATTACATACTAACAGAGTATTTGAAAGTGTTTCAGCCTATCTGATGAAGGTTGAGAGAAGAAGTAAAACTACTCGTTATAACTATGAAGTTGCGATTCGCAGATTCTTTATGTGGCATGCAAAAAAAAGTATAGAGGATTTAGAAGTAAAAGACCTAGATATCTTAAATGAGCGAATGATTAGATATCAGGCTCATTTGTTGGACGATTATGATTATGGGAATAACTACGTAAATTCATTGGTAGCTCCGATTGTCAAATTGTATGAGCACTTGTCTCGAAACAGATATAACGTAAGAGCAGAAGATGTTCGTCTGGATAAACTTCCTGACGATGGAGAAAGTTATGGTAAGCTAACCGTAAAAGAAGCTGAGACAATGGCAAAATTGGCAATGAAACAAAAAAAAGGGCAGGAAAAAGCAACACTAATAAGGATAGCGTATACAACGAGCTTCAGAAAATCAAGTTTACTACATATTAAATGGTCAGACATAAGTTTAGATCCTAATAGTCAAAACTATATTGTAAAGATTATTGGCAAAGGAAATAAAAAGCATTCTCGTCCACTATCTCCTGACTTATACAATGAGATGTTAAAAATAAAGGAGCAGGAGTACTATAAAAAATATAATGATAACTATGTATTTCACTTGTCAGATAATACAATCTTAGCGATGATGAAAAATTTAAGAGCTGAAATGAATATCTCTGAGGATAGAAACATAGTTTTCCATAGTTTTAGAAATGTAGCGGCAAACTACATAAAAGAGACTGGTGGAGATATTGAGGAGATTAGAAGTCAACTTGGGCATTCAAACTATGCATCACTAAAACACTATATGTCTGACGATAAAGATTATGCGAATATGGCAGGCATTCGAATGTTAGAAGATATTGATGAATATATCTTAGAAAAACTGAACAAAGAAGAATTGCTGCAAATCATTAATAAGCAAAGTGAATCCATTAAAATTATACTGCAAAGAGAAGCTAAAAAATTAATTAATGAAAAGGAGGAAAGGTAGGCAGATTAGATTAAATGCTTATCTGTGTAAATGATGGAAGATAAATATGAATGAAAACAAAAGAGCGGTAAAACAGACCATTCTCATTAGAAATGATGTAGTAAGAGATCCTAACTTGAGCGTAAATGGATTTACATTTGTATTTTACCTGAAGTATTTATATTGGAAGACAGGGAACAAGTTTGAGTTCGAAATATTTACTACAGAAGTAAAAGATTATCTTTGTATCTCAGATAACAAAACGATAAAGACTATATTCAAAGAACTGTACAATCTGAGGTATTTACTGAAAGAAGTTGAAGAGTTAAAACAAAATAAGCCCATCTTACTCACCTTGAACAAGGATAAGTTTTTGACCTCTATCAGCAAAGAAGAGACGGAATACTTTACTCAATTACCCATAAATGTTCTATATGCCATGAGAGATCGGAAGTTAGACAGAAAAGAAGTAAGAATATTATATTATTTAAAAAGTTATATAAATCATACGAATAGTAAGAAGATGTATTGTTATCCGGGAATTGAAACAACCATGATTAGAGAATTGAATATGAGCAAGAACACAATTCCTAAGTATACAAAACTACTAGAGAAAAAGGGGATACTTAGTATTGAAAAGAATGCAATACATACCAGTTACCAATATGACGATGAGGGTAAGCTATTATTCAATAAGTATAACAACCATTACTATTTGAATTACGATAGGCTAGAAACCCTATAAAAACACCTAGTCCCAATTTATCCAAGAACCACTCCCAATTTATCCAACATCCACTCCCAAATAATCCAAGAACCACTCCCAAATCGTCCTGGAGAAATTGGGGACTAGTAAGTTAGTAATAGATATATAGATATTAGATATGTATATACAGTATTTAGAGTATGTCTTCGCTAACGCGTATCCAACTCTCTGTTGTTGTTTTTTTTGTTGTGGTTGGTTTGACGATAATTTTATTAAATAAGTTGAATTATAGGACAGTCGATTGTGGCTGTCTTTTTTTGTGCTCTGTTAACATTGGTAAATTATATTGGAACAATAAATACAGTTTAATGGGTTATGTATGTGTAAGTAAAAGTGGATAATGTATGTGCTATTAAATATATGATCAATGGATGATTGGATCATACTGTCGTTTGATGTTAAATTACCCCCGAGGAGATCTCAATCGTGATGAAAAAAAGTTGAATCGTAAATTGAGGATAAATGGATGAAAAACGTATATGTTATAAGGGTTTGTGGGATGAATTGGCTTGGTTTTGGGGCTATTGAATCGTAAAAGTATAAACAGTGAAAGGATAATATGATACAGGGAAGCTAAAAATGATCAAAAAGTGTGTAGTTACAGAATTGTAATGAGAGAAAAAACATAGGAGAGATAAGGAGTTAGACGATTCAAGTTACGATTGAGATGAAGGGGAAATATGATATGAAAGTTACAAAGATGTAATAAATGAAAACAATAAGTTAAAAAAATAAACTGAGTGTGGGAGTTGAAGTGCTAGGGGTATATTTGTAAAAAATAGGTGTCTTTTGGATGTAAACTACCCCCCACTACCCTATTCTAAATGAGGTAAAACCATAGTTGTAGCGCATTTAGGGCTATCCATCAATCAAGCATTGACTAACAATATCCATACTCTACCAGTTGAATTAAATGGTAATTATTTTCAAAATTCTATTGGATTTTGTTTTTAAATTTGAATTTTCAAACTCAACAGCCAATAGGGAAAAGCGTCTAAGCGGAAACTCAATCGAGCTATAACGGAAATAGCGTGAGATAAGACTTATATATACAAACTATCAATCAACTCTAATCTATTGCTTCTATCTATATATTCATCTCATCTCATAGCCTATATCTATAACTCATCATGACATATCACCTCAAAATTTTCCCCTTCATTTATCAAATTTATATACCCAAAAATAATGAAATATGTTATAATAATATATGTAAGGAGGTGACAACATGATAGAAACAATAAGCAAAATACTTGCTACAGTCGGAGCTGCTTTGACCACAACAATATTGGCAATGAACTTCTTCCCTGATAAGGCTAGAAAAATTGCTGATACTGAAAAGGTTAAAGCTGAAACAGAAAAGATAAAGGAGGAGACGAGAAAACTTAAACTAGAAAATGACAAACTAGAACGTGAAAATCAGGCATAATACATATCCTGTCTAGGTAAAAGGGGTCGATTGACTCCTTTTAATCTCTAGGCTACAATAACATTAAGTTTGTATGATACGGCATCAAGTGTGAAAGGAGACTTATGTATGACCAACTCTAAAACAATGTTGACACGTACATTATCGGTCATTGTATTTATAATTGGCTGTGTCTTATTGGGCATTAACAATACATCATTACCTAGCTTTATTCCTTATGCGTTCATTTTTATAAGTGTAATTACCTTTGTAGCTTCAATGAGAAAGTAACTAGAACTAATGGATATATACGAGCCTAGATGATTTATGTCTAGGCTCTTTTTGTGCTATTTAGGATCATATAAGCGATCCACTTACTCACTGTTATCCTCATCCGATTCCTCAACTGTAAACAACTCTTCTACGCTTATTCCTAATGCTCTAGCCACTGCAAACAAATTATTTATATTATGCTGTTCTGACTTGTCGAACCGCGATATATAAGGCTGTGGGACTCCTGCATCTACTGCTAATTGAGATTGCTTTATGTCTCTCTCTTTAATTATTTCTCTTAGTCTACCTTTGTATTTGAGCATTATAATATCTCCTTTAACGTGGTTATTATAGTATACAATATTGAATAAATTATTGATATAATATTGACTAATGAATATACAATAGTGTATAATAAAGATATCAAAAGGAACACAAAAGGAGACGATACATAATGATAAACATAACCGATAAATGTATTAACCGTGATGGATACCAAATGATTTATATGAATACTGATTCTCAGCAGGGCGAATTGTCAAACAATGAATGGCAAAGAGACATCAACAAACATTTATCAACGTATCAATCAATTAAGGACAAAGAAGAAATTTCTTATAATGATTTATTAGACTTATCAATAGAAGGTATATCGTTTTGGATAAAAGTGATGAATACAGACTGCTACAACACTAGCAACGTACTAATTGAATTAACATTACAATATGTCAATAAAGAAGTCACTTATTACATTTCAAGAGAGACATATTACAAAATAATTAATCAAAGCGACGAAAAGACAAAGGTATTAGAAAACACTAAAGCAACAATCACAGCTTTCAATAGTATGGGATTTCCTTATGAAATGCAGACAACTATAAGGGAAACAAAAGAAGAAAATAATAAATTAATCGTTATCCATAAGCCTAAACGTTCAAGAACATTATACAAGCATACCTATGAGAAAGATTCCGAATTGAGAATTTACGACGGTTGGATTGACACAGGAATAAATGATATGGGTGAATATGTTAGTTATCAAAGTACAACTACTTCTATTAAAAAAGAGCCTATATTAATTTTCTAAGTAACCAAAAAGGAGGGACAACAAATGAAGCATATAAGAGTAGTTAAACAAAACGGTTCAACAATCATACATACACTAGGCACTGACTTAGACATTCTTGAACTTTCTACGGTTTTTCAAATGGATAGAGTAAATTACGAAGGCAAGTATGTTTATATTCACCTGAAAGGATGAATAACATGAACTCATGGAGACTTAAAGATAAAGTAACTATTGTAACAAGCATATTACTTTGGCTTATAGTAATAATAAAGATTAAATATTGATCTTATACAACTAAATATAATGAATTGTTCCACGTGAAACATGATTATATATGAACAATAGTACATTCCTATATACACAAACCACAATTCAAACCGTCAAATAGGAGGTTTATTTTATATTACTCATACAAATAAATATAATGAAAAACTGTACATATAATATGAAGTATGATATAATTATATATGTAAGGGAGGGAGGTGAAACCACTTGGACAACTGGCAGAAAACAGCAGTCATCATATCCATTCTAACTTTCTTACGACTCGTGTATAAGGACATCACCGAATACATAGCATCAAGAAAGAAGAAGCGGAAAAAGAAAAAAGCGTCTAAACCTCGTCACAGGTCTAAACGCTAATCCAAGTCCCTTAAACTTGAAGACATTGCAAGGACGGAAACTAACACCGTCCTACTCTTTTCCCTTACAATTGTATTATAGGAGTTAAATAAAATCAACTTATATAAGGGAGGATTATATATGAAAGCTGAAGCAGCCACAAGGCTATCTATTGCTATTGTCATGTTTGTGAGTGCGTCAATGTTGCCTAATTGGTGGTCAATAAGCGTTGTTTCATTTGTAGGGTTGTATTCACTGATCACTGGTTTTATTAAGCTCAGAAAGGTTGATAACGATAACTAAGATTAAAGTTGTAGATTCTATAATGGGTTCAGGTAAAACATCCGCAGCTATTCAAATGATGAATAAAGACGCAGACCATAAATATATTTTTATCACTCCGTTTTTAGATGAAATAGATCGTATTAAGCATGCCTGTCCTAACAAAAGATTTTTCGATCCTAAGAACTATGATGCAGAAGGACATTTTACGAAAAAACAAGACTCTTTTCATGATTTACTGGCGAAAGGAGGAAATATTGCTTCTACTCATGCACTATTTAAACAATCAAACGAAGAAACGAGAGAACTTATACAGGCAGGTAATTATGTTTTAGTTCTTGATGAGGTTATGGATATAGTTGAATATTTAACTATTAAAAAATCTGACAAAGAACTTCTATTTGATAATAAACTAATTTATGTTGATAATGAGGGTTATGTTTGTTGGAACAATGAAGACAAGAAAGCAAAGGAGTATGATGGAAAGTTTAATGATATAAAAAATATGGCCAATAATAAAAATCTGCTATTCTATCGTGGAGCTATATTAATATGGACATTCCCACATTCAATATTCAATGCTTTTAAAGAGGTATACATTCTCACATATAAATTTTCAGGGCAAATTCAAAAGTATTATTATGACTTAAATAATATAGAGTATGAATATTTTCATATCAACCATATTGATTCATCTTTTACTATTCATAAAGGAAAATCCAATGACAAAGAGGTTAGAAACAGGCTTAAAACATTGATTAATATATATGAAGGGACACTTAATGACATAGGTAAAGAAAAATATTCTCTGTCTAATAGTTGGTATGAAAAAAGGAATCAATCTTTGATTAGACTTAAAAATAATGTGTCTAATTATTTCAAACACAAGATGAAAGCAAAATCAAATCAAATTATATGGACAACTTTTAAGGATTATCAAAGTAAGATTAGTTCACCGGGCTATCAAAGATCATTTGTTTCGTGTAATATAAGAGCCACTAACCAATACAAAGATAGAACTTATTTGGCATACACAGCAAACCGATTTATGAATCCTATTGTAGAAGGATTTTTTAAAGAAAGAAAAATAGAGATTGATCAAGATACATGGGCAACGGGTGAACTAATTCAATGGATATGGAGAAGTGCAATTAGAGAGAATGGTCAAATACATATCTATATACCATCTCAGAGGATGCGTGATTTATTGTTAAGATGGTTAGAGGAATAATGATTGGGAGATTTTACATTCCAAAGCTAATAAAAAATACATATAAATAAAGGGTATTTTATACCTAAGTGTTAAAGGAAAAATAATAACATATACTTATATCGAATATAAAGGGAAACTCTATCACCATCTCGATAAGGCACTACGCTACGCTTCGTGAACGCATTATCGACCTGCCGCCGTTTCCCTCTTGCCTTCGGCAATTCACCCTATGCGGCTATTTTGTTTTTTCATCTAACCATCTATTCATCTGATAGGTGGTTTATTTGTCGTTTACTCAAATTATATAATTAAATATAATGAAATTTATTGTATATAATAATGAATCGTGTTATAATAAGTACATAAAGAACAAGAGGTTAACGAGGTGAAAACACAATGAGTCAAACAAAATTAGCAGTATTAAAGAGCCAGTGGCAACGCAAGCAAGCGTTAAAAGGCCAAACTATATATGGTCACTTGGTATTGAGATAGAACGAAAAAGAACATATTAATAAAAATAATGATAATAAAGGTTGTAATGATTATGTGGTGCGGAGACAAAAGAGAAGCAAGAGTGAAGATTGCAATGGCTTTAGTTGAAAAAGGATGGAAAATTTATGGATTCAAAAATGATGAATCTGATATGATGGTTGACTATTATTCACCAGCAGACTGGGGCGGAATTGCTGAAAAAGATGGATTTATTCTTTGTATTGACCAATCTAGCTTGTCCTATAGCGGATATCAAGCAAAAAAATACATAGGTGGTAAAGCTGTATATAAAACTAATGCACGTATTCAAAAACTTGAGGCAATGATGAATGATGAGGCTTCAACTGATAATGAAAAGACTTCTTGTGCAGTATTAATTGAGAAGGAAAAAGAAAAGTCAGGAATGATTGAGAAGTATAAAGTTATTGAAACGTACCCTACATTTTCGCATCCAAATCCTAAAAGTTGTTCGTGGCATATTGAAAAAGATGGACAGATTATTGCAAAAGGCAAAGGTGTATTTGCAGTAAATGACTATAATTGGGAGAACAAAGAGAAAAGCAAAGAAGAACAAAAGGCAGAGAAACTTCAAGCACTAGTTAAGCGATTTGAAAAAGTAATTAAAGATACAGATGCATTAAAGGTTGAAGTGGTTAAGGTTGAAAAGAAAGTTATTAAACCAGTTGAAAAAGAAGATAAAACTATAAATGTTAATGATGTATTGTCTTTTTCTTATCATGGGCATTATTGGGTAGTAACCGACATTTACACAAACTCAAAAGCACAATCCTGTGTTACCTATGAACTTTTGGGTAGTGGAAAAAGAGGGTATCAACGACTAAATGGTATGAGTGTTAAGCGCTATTACCAAACACTAGATAGATTAAATAAAGGTATTGAAGAAGGCACTGTTAAAGTACACACCTTGCAAGAGGTTACAGAATACCAAGAAAAAACAGTATTCAAGAAGGCAGCTCGTAAACAGAATGTTTCTAATGTTCCAGCTATCGAAACTACAGAAGAGAAAAAGGAAAGCGATGAAGCTGTAAATGTGTCTGCTGAAGTAGCAGTATCATACAACAATGAGAAGCAAGGTATTGAGATCCGTTTCCCGTCAAAACCTGAAAGCAATATTATTGAACAACTTAAAGCTTATGGTTTTAGATGGTCTAAACGTGGGTTTTGGTATGCTAAACAGTCAGATAAAACAAATCAATTTGCAACTTCATTGCAAGCGGACTATAACAATCATAACAACACCGAATTTAACGAAACGGTTAGTATTGCAGTGTTTGAAGATATTAATATTGATGACCTTCACATGTACATTGTCTCAGATGAATTACAATCACGTTTACATTCATCTAGTCTGTTTCAGGTAGACTATAAAAAGGATTGTTTCAATACATTTAACGAACTCCAAAAAGCCGCTCTAAATGTGCTTTCGCAAACAGACAATGAATATCTTCAATACCAAATTAAAAAGTACTTACAATCCTTTAAGCAGCGTTATTATAAACAATACATTAAAACACTCAATCATCGCGCCAATAATCCTTCATGGGCTGTTACTGGTCGAGGTGGATTAAACGTTCAACGTTATAACAAAATGCAAGACAGATATGGAAATATGTTAAGTCAGCTTTCGGATATGAAAAAAGAGTTTGATAATCGTATGGATAAATTCAAAACAAGAATTTTCCAATTAGAAAAAGAAACATTAGATAAAGAAGTCAATGAAGTTGTAGAAATACCAGAATTTAAGATAGATCGTAAGCAAATCACCGTAGCTGGCTATACAGAGACAATAAGAGTATACGCTCACAAGAGTTATATGATTGCTAAGTCGTGGGGAATGTATCGTATTTTTAAGGATGGGAAAGAAGTAGACACAAACCTAAAAACCACTAGTCGATTAGATGAGGCCAAAAGATTTGTTGCATATTTAATTAGCAAGGATGAACCAGAAAAAACAAATGAAAATAATGATAAAAGACGAATTTTACAAGAAGAAACAGAAAGTAAAAATAGCAATCAGCAGCAATATATTAGCAAGATTAATAAGCAAATCGAGTCAACACAAAGGAAAGTGAATGCCTTGTCTGGTGATTATTTAACTAACACATGGAAACGCCAGCAAGAAGCAGCAAGCCGAGAACAGAAAAAAGATAATTTGAACTTAGAAATTAGTATTCTGGAACATCTAAAAGAAAAGGCAACTAATAACATAATGGATGAATTCGAAATGGCTTTATTGGTAGGTAGCTTTAGAGAAGATATGAGAATTAAATATAAATCAAGAGGTAAACACAATTATGAGGTAAAATATCCGACTATTAATCCAGATGCCGATGTTTACGGCTGGTGGAATCAAGAGGTTCCGAAATTGCAGAAGCGCTTGAACAAAGCAGGAATACACAATACAGAGCAATACAATGAAGCAATAGATAAATATGCTGCACTTGTAAAAGTTATAGAAAAACCAGTCAATCCAGTACAACAGAAGATTAAGAAAATGGAAAGTGAAGTTAAACTATATAAAATTGATGGATACTTTCCGACACCTAAAACTATCGTCCAACGCATGATTGACTTGGCTGATATACGAGATGGTGAAACCATTTTAGAGCCGAGCGCAGGCAATGGGAATATTTTAGACGGTGTAAATGAGTATATACAAGACAATGACCTAAGTGCAGAATTACACGGTATAGAATGGAATTATTCGCTACGTCAGATTCTTGAGTTAAAGCAATATAAGTTAGTTGCTAATGATTTTATAGAATTTGTTCCATTTACCAAGTATGACAAAGTAATTATGAACCCACCTTTTGAGAAAGGGAAAGATGTTGATCACGTATTAAAAGCATACGACTGTCTTAAGGATGGGGGAAGGCTCATCGCTATTATGTCACCACATTGGACATTTGCTAGTGATTCTAAGAGTATTCATTTTCGTAGCTGGCTAAATGACAAGGGTTATTATGAGAAGCTACCAGAAGATTCGTTTAAGGAGTCAGGAACTGGAGTCAATACAGTGTTGGTTGTTATTGAAAAATCTGAAGAAGAGACAGCAAGAGCAAATTAGGTGATTTAGCATTTTAGAGGAAGTTGGTGATGACATGAAAAAGAAGAAGACTAAGAAAAAGCCATCTAGTGTATCGCGACTATATTGGAGTTATTTAGTGGGTAAATTAGATCCATCAGAATTAACTCCAAAGCAATTTAATCAAATAGTACTGGAGCAATACATACAGTATAAGCAGCGTGGAGGATATAAGTCGTTGTCTAAAGGGTTATAAAACTGATATTTTACTTAGATACATTCGATTTCTAAAATAAAAAAATAATTAAACTATTGAATATAATGAAATAACGTGCTATAATAAATCCATAAGGTTAAGTAATACATAGGAGGCGGTTGGAATGGTTGAATTTAATCATTATGTGTATGAGGTTAAAAATAATAAATTTTATAAAATTGTGATGAAGAAAGAGTATACTGGTCAAACTAAAAACTTCACTGTTTTGGGAGACGGTTTAGAAGGATTGATAAATGGGCTTGTAAGTGCTGGATACTATGTTAACGGCATAAGTCAATTGTAAAGTCGTCAGAGCGACAATAAACCGCATTAGGCTCTGAGCGTTAGCCAGTAACGCTGGCTAGGTTGCAACTGTAACAATGTATTGTAACGAGTAACGCTGTATTGTAGACAACTTAAAATACTCATTTCATCTGAATGCCGGGAGGAAAATTGTTGCGATTTAATGGTGTAGAACTTACAGAAGCCTCAATCCTAAGAACAAGAAAATTATTTGCTGACATTGCACTTGAATGTATTGAAGAAGTTCAATGTGGAAAGGTGTCAGTAAACGATCCAGAATCATATTTTGCTTGGCGTAGAGAAGAGGCAAACGATGTGCTAGAGGGGAAAGCTGACCACACTTTAACATTCTTACAACGTGCATATTATGTTCAAACTGGTGAAAGTATAGCTTTACTGCCTTAGATAATAAAAATATAAATACATAGGAGTGAGATAATAGATTATGAAAGAAGAATTAGTTATTACACTGAAAACAACTAATAGTTCTACTGATATTATGAATTTTGTAACTGCAATAAATAAAACAGATAGTTTGACTGCATTGGTATTGCCCAAACTGGAAGATAACAATTATATTCAGATTAGTGTTTATAAAATTAATTCTTAAACGGGATAAAGTTATGTAGTGCATGAATATCCAAACTAAAAACTTAAACACTCGCATTTAATGATATTTTCATCCATTATACTGTATATTTATAAATAACTTATGATAGGAAAATGAAAATAATGAAGATTGATAAATTGGTGAAACAAATTACTAAGAAACTTGATTCTGAAGGATTGCATTATGAAGTGTCAGGTGATCAATATACATTCGTTATCTCTCCTACATGTACAATATATACTAATCATTGCACAATCGAGATCCACAAGAATAGTATTACGGTTAATGAGCAACCTGTAGTAGATATTGATGAAATGATGGAAGAAGTTATGAAAGTTGAGGGTGGAGGGGTAATTCATGGATAAAAATGAAATGAAAAAGTTAATGAAAGAACTGCTCAAGGAAGAAATGACTATTAGTGTCTCAGATGCAAGTGATATGTACTATGATGGTAGAAAGGCACTTAGAATTACAATAGAATTCGATGGGCTAGAAATCGACTCAGATTATATTGGTGTTTAATCTAAATGAAATGCTTATTTGATCTATATAGTAATTAATAGATGTAACGTGCTAGAATAAAGTTAATACATAAACTATAAAGGAGTAAAAATTATATGAGTAAAATTGGTAGGTTTCTAAATATTATTGATATAATCACGAAGAATATTGAAAAGGACAGAGTAGAAGACGGCGAATATCAACACAAACTAGCAAAAGATTTCAAAACGGCATTTGTAAGTGTGTACGCCAAAGAATCTGTAAATGCCATAGACTGCGAAACTGATAAGGGATACGCCTTGATTCCAGCTTTTATTAAAAATTCAATTGGTAATGAATATGTGGGTCTAGTAGATATTTGCGTGTTAGATGGTGGTGAATTAAATGCCAGCCAAACACAATTTTTGACTAATGATTATGGATGGGTGACTTTAGAAAGACTGAGAGAAGTTATTTCGGAACTGGAGTTACAATTCTTTTTTCCTTTTAAGTACAAACCATTAATCAAAATTGAAGATTGCTATAAAACAAGTAATCAATACGAATGATAAAACCAGTCTTTTACATAGATTGTACATCATATTGAATCATATGTTATAATTAGGAAAAACGCATAGGTGATTTATATGAGATTAAAAACAAAAGATTGGTTTGCATTTTTGGTAGGTTGTTTATTTCTTGGATATGCTATTTATTCTTTTCAGAATCCTGACGCTAGTTCAGAGAATGTTGCTAGCGTAATGACTACTGGTATGAAAAAGCTTATCGACATTGTTGCGATTGCAGCGAACAAAATTCATATGGTAATCAACTAAGCAGCCTTTGAGGGTTGCTTTTTTTGACGCAATAAAATATAACCCCAATAAAATGAATAAGTAAAAATAATGAAATATATATAATATCAATTGATTGCTGAGTAGCTTTAATGTATAATATATTCATAAAGAGTTATATAACGCAAACAAAATGAATGAAAGTAATGTTACAGGAGGACTATAATGAGGAAGAGCATTGAATTAATAAAACACATGATTGACCAATCAAAGTCTTATTCTAATTTACCCGCCACATTAGAGCCATTTTATGCTTATACAAAGGACAATGGTCATTGTCTAATGGGCATTTCTAATTCTATTCTATCTGCTGATTTCGCAAAAGATACAGAACTGTGGGAATTAGAAAGTCCAATACCAGTTAAATACGTTCTCGATCATAGCTATCAAATTAAGGACGGATATTTGTATGTTGATGTTCCATACGATCTAACATTTGGGGTCGATGTTGATGACAAATATCTCGAATTCTAAAATAACTAAAAGGCCAATGAAGAGGTGAAAAACAAAATGAATACAGAGTTAATAAATAAAACGATTGAATACTACCAGCCTGAAAAAATTGGCTATGGCAATATTAAATTAAAATCAGTTAGTAAGATACTTCCTTGTTCCGATCATGAGATTATTCTAACTTTCGGATATCAAGCCAAAGATAGAGAAGATGCATTGAAAAACGGCGGTTACATAACAACATCAAAAGAATTATACAAAAACCTATTCCCTGAAGAGTGGATTAAAATTAAGTCATTTTTTGAAGACATCAAGACTACTACATATTTAGAAAATTTCAAAAAAAGTATTGGATATATTGATAGAGCGATAAATGATGAAGTGGTTGACTTTTCACATGTCTATTTAACTCTTGCTGAAGACATAAAAATAGGGAAAGATAAGCAAGGCAAATGGGTGTCAGAACACTTTTGCAGTAACGGTATCGATGATTGTAAGAGCGTTAAGGACTATTATTCAAAAGAACCAAGTGAGCAAGTCTTTGACGATCTAATGGCTGCTCTAGATTTTGAGCATCATTTTAGGTTTCAAGGTTATGACAAAGGAGTATTTAGATGTTGGAAATGTGGGCAGGAAACGCATTGGACTGAGTTGCCCGGAAGTATATCGAATAAATGGAGTATGTTTAAAGATAAATATTGCGGTTGTTGAGAATGTAAAATTTTAATTTCATCAAAACATTGGAGGAATAACAAATGAAAAATATTAAAAATCTACATGTCCAACCTGCTGTCGTTTTTGAAAATGAAGGTGAGAAACTTGTACTTATTAAAGGGAAATCGAATATTGTACTTGTTACTGATGAAACAGATTATGATAAGGAATATTCTGGATTGATTACTGACTTAAATGAAGATTATGTAGAAATTGAAAATGGGTCAATGATTAAATGGGAATACGTTATTAGTATCGAAAGTAAATAAACAATGAGGTAAAATGTTACCTTGATCATAAAAAAAGAAGCGCTGAGTAATTATCTCAAACGCTTCTTTTTTTGTTGTTAGCTATGCCAGTTATTATATAGCAGTCTGGATAAAATATATAGAACAAGTAATACGCCAAGTACTAATCCTAAAATTAAATATATTTTTTTTCTCATTGTAAAATCCTTTAATTATGACTTTGAAAATGATGCACCGTAAGTACCATCGGCAAAGCCCCAAATTGTATGTGTGCCAACTCCTACTACTGCCCCAAGCGAAGAATGTATAAAGTTCCAAGTGAAGTAAGCAGTTTCGTAAGCTCTGCTCTTATCTGAATTAATGTATGGTTTATCTTCTTTTATGCTGATATTTACAACAGGAAACCAGTTTCTAGTAACTAATCCACCACCATTTAGTATTTCGGTTATTTTGCCTCCACTAACTCTGTACTGTACATACACTTGAGTTGTAATTATATTGACGCCCAATGTTGAAGCCACAGTTTCAGCGTAAGGCTTATAAACTGTAGCAAAAGGAGTAATGGGGTGTTCTGGTTCCTTTTGGTTTACCCTCACTTTTATATCTCCATTGTATAGGTCTACATTTTCGCCATTTTGCATTGCATTAAAAATAGCTTTAATTGCTTCAGGATTGTTCATGTAATCAACAAATTTCTGTTGATCTTCTTTTGAGAGACTTTGGAACTGCTCTAGAACAACAGATGAATCATTATCGTTCTGCGAGCTTAGACCTTTATTATTGGACTTTAGATAGTTAATATAGTCCTCTGGGGTGTTAATGGTTGAATCCTGTGCGTTAACCGAGTAAGGAAGAACACCTAAAAATAATACCAACACAACAAACAAACTTAGCAATTTTTTCACTTTATTAATCACTCCTTAGTAATAATAGTAAAACAAAACCATTCGATACCTTATTATGGATTTGATTTACAAGGAATATACTACCATACGCTAAATAAATTATCAAAAATCAAGAGAGAGTATCAAATTGTTTTGATTCACAAATGAATATAATGAAATATATTGACTTAGTGTAAGTGAGATGATATATTAATTGCAAGAGAAAATTAAAATAAATTTTAACGGAGGTGAGTGCATGACACTAAGAGAAAGAACGCTACAGTTAATTAGTGAAAGAGGAATTAAGAAATCATTTATTGCTAGTAAATTATCCATAAGTAATTCGTTGTTCTCGCTATTTATTAATAATAAGCAGCCACTGCAAAAGCCTGAAATAATGAAACTTGAAGAACTAATCCAATCTTACAAATAAATAAAAATATAAAGGAGAATTACTATGGGAGCTTTGTTGAAGATAGATAACTTTGTTGAGGATAAAAATGTAAGAGATCAATACATAGATAGAACTGAAGTGCTTGAAAAAGTGAAATCTCTTTCTATGTTACCTGACAAGAAACATATGACTGTTAGAACAGTTGCAGATTTTTATGAGGTAGAATACGCCGTAATAGGAAATATGCTTACCAGATACAAAAAAGAGTTTCAAACGGACGGTGTTCATACTTTAACAAGCAAGGATGAGGCTTTTAACAAGTTGACAAAAGCCTTGCCCAGTAAGCAATTTGTCGTGAAACTCTTCCCAAAAAGGCGGTATTGCGAATAGGAATGCTATTAAGAGACAGTGAGGTGGCAGTCAAGGTAAGAGACTATCTCCTGAAAGTTGAAGAAATATCTACTGTAGAACAAAAGAGAGGCGTTTGGACAGATGCCGATTTGATAACACTCAATGAGATAATGAAAGATGAAATTAATAAGGGGAATAGTAAATGGGGTGCAATTAGAACGGCAGCAAAAGTCATTAATAAGAATCCTCATGCAATTTATCAGAAGCATCAGAGCGTCACCAAGAAACATGGAACATTAGAGAATTACATTGAAGAAAATAATCTCATATATTTGAATAAGCAGTCCAAGGAAGTGCATGAAGAAAAATCGTTAATAACTGAACCAGCAGCAAATGAAGGACACCAGAATGTAGTAGTAGGAACCTTTCAAACAAAGATGAATAAAATGCTTAATGATATGAAAAATATTAGTGACTTAGAATCAACTATTAATGAATTAAAATTAGAAGTCAGAGATCTGAAGCATCATTTAGAAATAAAAGAATTAGAATTATCAGCTAATGCTGAAAGCATTACTAAGAAAGATAAGATTATTAGTAAGTATAAGAAAGAAAAAATAGCTTTAGAAGCAAGTATAAAAGCAATACGAAAAATAGTATTAAATGGTGTAAAAGTAGGCAGCATTGAGGGGCAAGAAACTCTAGAATCAGAAACCTTAGGGCGTAAATACACAAAGGATAAGAATGGTTTAATTGAACTAAAATAAAATGATTATGAACTGAGTCTAATAAAAGGCTCAGTTTTTTCTTATCAAACAAATGAATATAATGAATATTGATATTATAGTAATTGTGTGTTAAGATAACAGTATAAAAAAAAGAAACAGTGTATTGGAATGGGCAACGCCTTATTGTAAACCAAGCTAGTAAAACAACGATTTTATAAGAAATAAATAAAAATGAAGCATGTGAGGAAATTGAAGGAGGAGAAGTATATGAGTAATAAAAGTATTGAAATCGGCTCAGGACAATGGTTTGTACAGCAAGCACCAAAACATGGTCAAAGTTATGAAGAATATAGAGCGGAAGTGGTGCGGATTTGCAATGAAAGATTTAAAAAATATGGTGTGCTGGTTGGTGACAATGTAAAGATTGAAGTTGTTGGAAGCAGATCATATAAAGGAACTGTTGGATATATCTTTGATGATCCTTCAAGTAAAGAAACCATTGTTTCTATAAAACAAAACAAGGGCTACAAAGACATAAAGAGCACTCTTATGGGAAAAATCGAAAAATTGTAGGGGAGATGTATGGAATTTTATCTGAGTTTATCACTAGAGATTATGAAGATACCACCGAAGAAGAGAGAGCATACCACAAGAAAGCAATGATTCGAAATGGATGGGATCATGTGTATGTTTATAAAACAATTAACAGCGATACTAGATGGGTTTATTGCGCCAGATATGAAATAGATAATTGCGTGTCTAAGTAAAAACAGTATTTGATTAAGATATTACGGAGGTTCGACATGAAAACATTCTCCACAATCCAGAAGCAAATTTTTGAGGCTATGAAAGTTGAGGATATGAACAAAGGGAGGCTATTTAAACGTTTATTAGCAACTGGAGCAGCACCAGCCTGCAAACGTTGTGGAGGAAGTGGAAGATACTCCTATAACCTTAAAGATGGATCAACTTGCTATGGCTGCGGGGGAGCTGGTGTTATTATCAAATCTGAATCTGATTTGCTTAAAGTTGTAAAGTCTAAAGAAATACAGGACAGACTTGCTAAATACTTAAATGAACTTGAGTCGAAAAAACAAACCAAAGAACAAATAAAAGTTAAGCCCCAAATAGTGAAAGAAAAAGCAAAAGAGCCAGAAGAAGCTTTAAACGACTTATATCAAGATGCCATAAAGCGAATGGATTGGGAATTTGTTGTACGAATTATGATATTATTGAAAAATAAGGACAATCAAATTGAAGGGAAACAGGCTAACGAAAAACAAATTAACTACATTAGATCTTTAATAAGTAAAAAACAAAACAAGACGCAAAGCGATAAAGATAACCTAATTCAATTTATAGATGAGTTTGAGGCTGGGAAGAGAAGTTTGAATCAAACCGAAGTAAATTACATTATAAATTGGCTAAAAGAAAGATAATTATCATGGTGGGAGGAAAACAAAATGACTACAAAGGTAACACAATATAAAGGTTTTAAAGTCCACGAGACGCAAGATATTGCTATGGGATCGCCATTGTTTGTTGTGTATACACCAGAGGAATGGGCTTACGGTAAAGGTATTCGCTCATATGAGTGGGAAGCAAGCACTATGCAAGAAGCAAAAGACTTTATTGATGGTTATTAGGTGAAGAATAGTATTTTAAACAAACTCATTATCTGAAGACATGGAGGAACTTATGAGTAGAATAATAGAGATAAATGGCAAACAATTTTATTATCTAAAAAAATTTGATAAGGCAATTCCCCCTAATGAAGTGGAGGTAACTTTTGACCTTGGTCGACTAGAATTATTTAGAAGCTCGGGAGAGATAGAATTAAAATATAGTGAGTGGCAAGAACCTTCGTTTTTATATTTTACTTATTTTCAAGACGAACTTATTATTGAAGAAATTCAATCACGGATAAGAAGAATTGGTCATGGTAGAATTATGCTAGAATTTTTATTAGAACTTATCCATATTTACAATGCTAAAGTGGAGGAATATAACAAGAATTCAACTGAAGTGAAATTTGACAAAATAACGAAAATAACAGGAAATATGCGAGAAGGCGGGGGTATAACACATGAAGAACTAAAATTGTTTTACGATAAGTGTGGATTTCTTAAAAATAATCAATTACTTAAAGAAATAAAATGAAGTTATGAGGATATGAAAAGAGTAAGGATACCACTTAATCATTCAAAAGTTGAAATCAAATGAAACAGTTATTTGATCTGATTTTTCTCGTACATATGTTCTCTCTCTATTGGGTTACATGATATAATATAAACTAATTGCGTATAACAGGGGGAGATATATATTTCTTGGTCATTTAGTCGGCATCAAAATAAAAAAAGATTAGAACCTATTCTTATAAATCAAATTTTCGAAATATATAGGAATATCGAAGAGTATGGTATGCATCCTAGGGAAGGTCAAGAAAATATGTCATTGGACATAGCAGAAGCATTTATTGACGATAATAACCTGATAATTGAAGCAGGTGTTGGAATTGGAAAGTCATATGCCTATTTGATTCCTTCGTTATTAATCAACAAAATGATCGGTAGACCTATTGTTATAGCGACTTCCTCAATTCAGTTGTCTGAGCAAATTTTTGAAGACATAGATGATATCTCTCAAAAATTGGGTTTTGATAACATTAAAGCAGTTATTGGCAAGGGGATGGGGAATTATTCATGCCAAGAAAGAACGGAAAAGATAATTGAAATGGGTTTATTAAAAAATGAAGATCAATTATTTGAAACTTTAGTTTCTGCAATTTCTTCTGGAAAGGTAAAACAAAGAAGTGATTTATCTTTTAGTATACAAGATAAAGATTGGAATAGGGTTGCTGTACAAAAGTGTACTTATGAAAAATGCACTTATAGAAATACGTGTGAATTTTATGAGATGAGAAACTTAATAAAGTCTGATTCTTGGCAAATCGATTTTATTGTAGTAAATCAGGATTTGTTAATTAGAGATCTAATTCGAAAGTATGAAACAGGAAGAGGATTTATAACAAGCAATAATGCACTGACAGTAATTGATGAAGCTCATAATTTCGAAGAGAAGGTTAGAAGTGCATTAACTCTTACATTCAATTTATCAGAAGTAAAGTGGTCTATAGGGAATGTTTCGAGATTACTTGATTCTAGAGGTGTTTATACTCACATGAAGAATATAGCCCTCCTTTTAAAGGATGTGGATAATTTATTCGAATTAATTGAAAAACAAATTTCAGATTTTGGAGTAACAGAGTCTGAAAGGTATGCTATATCACCACTCACTACAATTGATTTTAAGAAGTTAACTGAATTTACGAAAGAATTAATTACCTCTACGTCTTTGCTTGATACAGGCAAAAAAGAAAGACAGATTGATGATTTGTTACAAGATCTGAGAAATTTCCATACTCTATTTGAAGTCTTAGGACATCTTAAGACAGACCATCTAATATGGTCTCAAAAATCAAATAAAAATAAGGTAGAAATTAGTTACTGCCCGAAAAATATAAAAGATGTTTTGAGTGATAGACTGTTTGCAGGTAGAAATTCAGTTATCTTAACATCGGCTACAATGTGTCAGTCGGGAGAGTTGCTTGAAGAAAAGTACGATTATATTTCAAAAGCATTGGGGTATATGGGCGTATTTGGTGAGCAGCAGTTCTCTCCTTATAATTATCATGATAATGCTTTGATGTATATCGCTAATGATATGCCCTTGTATAGAATTAACGGACAGGATAACAGGAGCAACTTCCTAAAAGCTGCTTTAGATAAAATCGTATATCTTTGTGATTTAACTAAGGGAAGAACGCTGGTTTTATTCTCTGCAAAAGAGGATCTTAGATATGTAACTGACAATTTATCTTCAATGGACGTTAATTGGAATATCCTTATACAAAAAGAAGGATCTTCGCAAGAATCAGTATTAAGTGAGTTTAAAGAAAGTAAAGGTGTACTGTTTGGAACGGGTATTTTTTGGGAAGGAATAAACATTTCTGGTCCTGATTTATCACAAGTAATAATAGTAAGACTTCCTTTTCCCGTCCCCAATGATCCAATTACCGAATATAAGATAAACAATTCAAAAGATCATATGAATGAAATTTTACTTCCTGAGATGCTGATAAAGTTACGTCAAGGTACGGGGAGGCTTATTAGATCAGAGGTAGATACAGGTATTATTAGTATTTTGGATTCTCGAATAAGTGAAAGTCATAAAAAGTCATATAGAGAGGCTGTGCTTAGTTCTTTACCATTTAAAAAACATACGGAAGACATTGAGTTGGTGGAGCAATTTGTAAGAGAAAAAGTAATACCAAGGTTTTGACAGGGTTGAATTTGAGGGCGTGACCACTAAATATTTGGTTGCGCCTCAAGATAAAAGTTGAATTTTACGATGTGAAAATACATAAGGAGTGGAACGTTTAGAACCCACAAGCTATGCAAGAAGCTATGATGTTGATGGAAAAGGCAGGGAAGTATGATGAATTAATTGCTTTTTCAGAAAGAGACTATGAGTTGCGTTGCTCATTCTGTGGTAAGAGCCAATCTGAAGTGGACAGAATGGTGACTGCTAAGAACGTCTGTATTTGTAATGAATGTATTGGACTATGTGCAGAAATTATTGCAGAAGATGAGCATGAGGGAGTCAGTGCTAATGAATAAGCAGTGGTATCTAAAAAGGATTATTCCTATAAGTGTAGCGATCTATACAATTCTGTCAATTGGAATAGCATTATCAAGTTTGGTTGTAGTTGTTAAGCTGTTGACTATTCTACTTGGACTAGCAGCAGTACATAGTGTACTTGTAGTGAATTTGTATCTTAATACTAGAACAACTAAGAATGAAAAGTCTATTAAATAACTGCTATGACAGGGAGGGGTTAAGCAGGGTGAGATTGCCTGACTTAAATCAAAGAGGAGATATATATAATTGGAGAATAAATTTCAAGTAGTAGAGCAAAAACTAGTGGAGTTTAACGGATCTGAGTTATTGGGGATCAAAGCAAATGACGGTAAGATTTATGTGGGTGTTCGGTGGGTTTGTGAAGGCATTGGATTGAGCAAAGGACAAATGCAGGGCGAAAGAAAGAAAATCAGGGAAGATTTAGTCTTGCAGCAAGGGGAACGAAATTTCGTTCTCCCCACAAATGGTGGAAAGCAGGAAGCCCTAACGCTAGATATTGATTTCCTACCTTTGTGGCTTGCCAAAATTACCATCACCCCAAATATGCAAAAGAATCAACCAGAAGTAGCTAATAAGTTAATTCAGTATCAATTAAAAGCTAAAGATGTTTTAGCCGAAGCGTTTATACATAATTCAGTGCAGCAATATTTATCCTTGTCAGAAGAAGACCGTGCGATTGCTTATTTTACGGTTAAGAAAGAACAGAAGCAGTTGCAGTTGCAAATTGAAGAGAATAAACCGCTGGTTACATTTGCCGAAACCGTTCTTAAGTCAAAGGATAATATTCTGGTACGAGAAATGAGCAAACTCATTCAAGATGAGGGGATTAGTATTGGTGAAAAGAAATTATATCAGAAGCTGCGTGATTGGAATCTTGTATTAACTTATAAGAACGAGCCAACTCAGTACGCAATGAATCAAAAATTGTTTGCTGTTGAAGAAAAAAGCATAGATACAGCATATGGGGTCAAACTGGTTAAAACAATGAAAATTACACCAAAAGGACAAATCCGCATAGTAGAGAAGATTAAAAAAGAATATAATAAGAGTGCTGCCGAAGTAATTCAAAATACATAGAACATTTAGTAATAGCTCGTAAATTATAAGTGGATTAAATATTTACTTTTTACAGTTAGCAAAACTTATAGACTCTAAGAGTAGTTGATTCGTCACGAGTTTCGGTATACACTACACGGATAAACAGCTTAGAGGTGAACAGCATGACTTTACGTAAGTGTAAGAATGAATTTTGTTCGGGAAACATTGTATCTGATTATGTAGAAGCTGAATATTGTCTTAAATGCTATATGGATTTATTGAAAATTCTTCCCTTGTTTCACATACCAGTTGGAATTATGCCATTTAAATCGACGGTACAGATGAGATATAATCCAAATGCATGTAAGATGAAATTTTGTAAGAATAAAGCGCGGCTAAGAGGTAGATGTTTTAAGTGTTATATCGAGTTTATGAAAAAGCAAGAATCTGAAATGAAAAGCCAGTAAAAGATTAATTTGACCAAGATCGCTTCGGCGGTCTTTTTTGTTTTTACTAAGACAAATAAATATAATGAAATAATTAAAAACATATATACAAATATAATCGCATGATATATAATGAATATATAGAAAAGAACTAAAGAGGTGACATTCATGCACAAGGTAACTATTTTTGAAAAGGTGCTGGACAAATTGGTGGCGAATACATATGACTTTAATGATAAAATTGAAATGGCTAAGTTTGTGGCTGCTTGCAAGGAAGACGGTGTGATGGTGGTCATGCACGGCTAAACCAAACAGCATAGTAAAACTATATTTGCTCTGAAAGGATGTTTAAAAATGAAAATCAATATTCATGAATTATTCCCACGGTTAGAAGAACAGTACACCAGCGAAGGTGTTGAAAATATCAAAGAAGTCGCTAAAATAATTGAATTTATGACTAAAAATTTATCAGCCGATGAAATAAATAATTTTCTTACTATAATGGACGGTGGTAATTATAGTATGGTTTATGATATGTTTCATTATCTTGAAAGACAGAAATCTAAAACAGTAGATGAACTATAGTAAAACTATATTTTTATAAGGAGTTGTTTAGGAGTGAAATTACGCAACAAGTTAATTAAAACAGTTACTCTTGACAGTCAACTAAAAAGCAAAATTTCTTTATATGCAAACTACATTGAACCCGATATTAATCTGACCAGATACGTAATGACCGACATAAACGATATTGTAATTTGTAATCAAGAAGATGTTGAAAGTTATGTTCAAGCAGGTTTCATTATTTTTGGCGCTGCTGATTCAGAGGTAGATCTTCAAGAAATTATTGCAAGAGCAGAATTATCATGAGATTTAGTGAAATGATCCTTTTAGAAGGAGAGATTAATAATGTCTCAAAGAAAACAATGGTTTGAAAAGTTCATTGGCTGCTGCTTTGGTATAGATGGTGAGGAATACATATTTCAAGGGACATTTACTAATACCGAAACGAGCAGTGGCAAACCTTATCAGTATGTATTTGAAGCAGAGGGTAAACCTCAAGTCATCATGACATATAAAGAAGCTCGTACAACTATGGGAGCTATGATTGATAAGTATAGTTAATCAAATGAATATTTCATAAAGAGGAGGATTGTAATGAAATTTGAGGATATCAAACCATACATACAATGCAATAACTATTCTATTGATGTTTCATTGAGATATCTTGAAAACACCATGGATGATTATATTGAAGAGATGGGATTGGAATTATATCCAGACTTTCAAAGAGGTCATGTTTGGACGGAACAACAACAGGAGCTTTATATAGAACATTTGTTGCGTGAGGGTGTCTCAGGGTTAGACATTTACTTCAATCATACTAAATGGCTGAACAATTCTGGAAAAGATGATGGTTGGTTCGTATGTGTTGATGGACTCCAACGTCTTACCGCATGCCTAAAGTTCCTTAGAAACCAAATCAAAGCATTTGGACACTATAAGAAAGACTTTGAAGATAAAATTCCCATGATGATTCGTTTGAGGTTTCATGTCAACAATCTGAAGACACGTAAAGAGGTTCTTGAGTGGTATTTGCAGATGAATAGTGGTGGAACTGTCCACAGTGAAGAAGAATTAAATAGAGTAGCTGAATTGCTTGCAGCAGAGTCTTGATAAAAAGATTATTTTATTTCCAATATACTGGAGGGGATTTAATTGAAAGCAAAAGTATTTGTAGACGAAGGTATGGAGTTAAGTCCAGATCAAAAGATGATTCTCGATAACAAATATGACTCATATTTAACTTTTGCTGTTCCATTAGTAGTTAATTTTGAAGATCTAATTGCACTAGATCAAAATTTAGACCTTACTGAAATGCTAGATTATGTCTTCGCCTGTTCCAATGTGAAGTTTTTGAATTTCATTATGCTTAGGTTAGCAAAAGAAGCGGGAAGGCAGATTGCTAATAGTCGATTTGTTAATATAAAGTCTACGATAGGTGTGTTTGCTTTTGTGTATGATGATGCTAATGATCGATGGACATTAGTGAATTAGCACGAATAATATTTTATGAGGAGATAATAGCTTATGCGAGATATTCAGGAAATGAGAGACCAGATTTTAAGCAGTTTTAATGATATATACGATAGGAAACCAACAGAAGGACAAATAGCAGTCATTATTAACTTAATTCCACAGCGCATTAAGTTGCTAGCCGAAGAATGGGGATGGGACGAGACAGAAGTTAGGGATTATATCTATGTCTTAATTAGAGACAATAAAGAAATGCTCCAATAAGAATATTCTTTATAAGGAGATGTTTGTTAATGGCAACCGCAGCTTGTAATTTTGTAGTATATAGAGGAGCTGAACAAAGGCGATTGTCAGTAAAGAAAGGTGAGGAACTGGCGATCATTAAAGAAGATTTTGGTGGCTTAACCCAAGTCAAAATCCTTGAAGGGGAGGCAGAAGGTTTAATTACTACTATAGATAGCAAGCTAATATTATGAACAAGAAAAGGAGTGATAACAATTAATGTCATAGAGGCGACAAGAAAAGAAGTATTGCGTTATAGAGACAAGTATTTCGTAAGAGAAATTACATCGTTCGAACAATTAAATCAACTAAGCAATAAAGCAGAACTTGTAATCATGGATAGTTGCGACTTGGTTGTGGGTCACATTATGTATCGTGAAAAAGATTGGATATTGATTGATGTAGTCACTGGAACAGTGTCAGTTAAACAAGATAGTTTTAAAAACAAAAACTACATGTATGAGATTTTGGGATAAAAGGATTCATTTATTAAGATACAGAGGAGAGGAACACCAATGAATAAAATTATTGATGACATAAAAGAGCTGGTGCTGTTAAGTCCAGAGAAATTAGATAAAAAATTGTTGGAGGAAAAGTACAACAAGCCAAATTTGCGTGAACTGGTAAGAAGGAGCCTAAAAGAAATTAAAGAGTACAAAAGTGCATTTGAGTATCAATTAAAAGTAAATGAAGCTCAAGCGAAGCAGTTGGAAACAATAAGTTCAATGATTGATAATTTTGATAAATGAAGTATTTGATAAAAAAAGAAGCGACACAAGTCGCTACTTACTCAAAATATTTATTAACAATAATGATTGTTATTCCAAACACAAGGAAAATCAAAGCAAATGGGATAGAGACAGTGTAATGGTATGTAGATTCAATAAAATTTTTGTTAAATGAATTGCTAATCTGAGACCCCATAAATTCATGCGTGTCAGGAGTGACTTTAACTAGGTGTTTGATGAAGGAAACATAAAGAGCATATGCAAAAGATAGTCCACTAAGACCATAAGTAAATTGTTTTATTTTTCTTTCCATTCTTATTTCTCCATTCTTAGTCTAAGGTTAGTTGAATTATACCATTCTGTCTATGTGATATGCAAATATTGGTATACGGTTAGAGAATAAGGAGTTGAACTAATGAAGATAATGTCTGAACAAACTTTGGAAGAATTTAAGAACGAAATTATTAAACAAGCAATTGAATTGCATGGCATCAAGTCGCTTGAAGAAACAACACTTGACTATGTGTTTAAGCAAGCTCATATACGAGGTCAGTGGGCTGAACGTAAAGGAATTATAGATTAATTATTTTTCGAATTTTACAATAAAAAGTTGTAGATAAAATAAGTCTTTTAATAACAATAGTTCATATAACAACGGAGGAATAAACATGTTTACAGTGATCAATACAGAAACCAAACAATACCTTAGAGCAGATTGGGAAGAACATCGCGGTCAACTATATACTCATGACATTGATCTAGCTGCCAAGTTCGAAAGTTGGCACGATGCTGAAGATATTACAGAAGTAACAGAACAAGTAGTACCTTTGTTCGATTAATAAATAAAATATAAATAAAAGGAGTATTAAAAATGGATGCATACTTGATAGTTGTAGATGGTAAAGTTACTGAAGAAATCGAAACCGCTGGGCGTTCCAATGAAGCAATGAGTTTTGTGTTAATTGATCGATTTTATCACTGGAAAGGTTTATCTGCTAATGTTAACATCTATAGCTCTTTAACGGGGAGTGAATATAATTATGTTTAAAGCCGGGGCATTAAAAGATAATAAGCTGTATGTTAGAAATTATGAGGGCAAGTGGATTGAACTACATGAAGCAGCGAAACAATATGAACAGCATAGAAATTTGAAACATACATAGTAAAGACAGCCGTAATAAAATTTTTTAATAAACAAAAATAATGAATATGTTGAATAAAATAAGGAAATATGTTATGATTTATTTATCGATAGGGAAACATTGTAAAGAAACTAGTAACATAGTATTGTAGAATTTGAAGAATATTGTATAGAGGTGATACAGAATGAGTCAGGATAAAAAGAAGATATTTGTTTACGACGAAGCAACTAAAAAGGAAATGGAAGTAGATGTTTCACGCATTGTCGCCTTTCAAGCTAGGACTATTAAAAGGAAGTCATTGTTGGTGGCTTTCATGGATGATGGCAATCAATACATTATGTTGTAGTAAAAGGTTTATTTTATCTTAACACAACAAGGAGTGAGAATATGATAGGTTCACAACCTAATAGTGCAAAGATATATTTTGAAATTACTTATTTTAACGGAGAGGTGAAAGAATGTCCTATCTGTAATAGTTCTTTTGAAGATGTAACTTTACTATTGGATAAAAATTGGTGTTGTCCTGATTGTGGAGTGAAATTACATATAAAGATTGAGTGTAATGGTGCAAAAAGAGTTATCCAGAGATTACTTGAGCATGAGCTTAAGCCTGGAATGGTTCTGTTGCGAGACCGTGATTATTTAGTATATGAACTCATATCTATACTGAATTATAGTAAAAGTAAAAAGTTATGTCTTAGAGAGTTTGGATCGATTGATGCACAAACAAATAAGTATTATAACGATGTTTTAGGTACATGGAAATGAAATAATTATTGATAGGGAAGTGTTTTGAATGAATCTTTATAAATTCAGTTGATGTTGTAAATCCACATGGAGGTACAATTCAACAGTTTACAGTGAATTGTGCCCTGTTGTTTACTGAACCTGTGATGAATGTGAAAGTAAAAGTAAATAGAATTGATAGCTCAATGGCTGTTATACTCAATGAATATTTAGTAATGCTAAAAGGAATTCATGAGATGAAGTCAACTATAAGATTGAGCATGGTTTCAGATATTAAGAAATTTGTTAAAGAATTTGAGTAAAATGACTGTTTTACCATGAAAATCCACTGAGGAAAGAGGTATACATATGTCTAAAGCGCCTTACGGATATCAGATTGTAAATGGAGAAGTGGTTGCACATCCATTTGAATCTAAGATAGTTAGGTTAACTTATGGGCTTGCACAGATTGGACTTGATTCTGCTAATATTCAATCTCTGTTGAATGAATTTAAGGTTCCAAGCCGTGGAAAAGATTATAACTATGACATCGACGGGAATTTACATAAAATATACGTTGCTGGAGCTAAAGTTCTTATTGATCTAATTCAAGAAAAAATCGATAATGAAATTGTTTATTTAGATGAAGAAAAAACACAGCCAATCATATCCGCTATTAGTTTAGCAGATATATTAAACAAATACAGAGATTCTGATGAAACTTTGTGAATTGGCTATTTCAAAGGAGACGAACAACTCTGTGGATATAAGTAAAATACAACTAGGTTACACCTACCAAATCAATAATGTTAACAAGAACAACGGCAGAAAATGCATTGTCCTTGAGTTTGCGGATAACAACAAAGCAAAAATCAAATTTGTGGACAATAGAAGAATCGGAAAAGTGTCACTACATGATCTAGAAGAAGTATCTGAAGTAATGACAAGAGAAGAAAAAGTTACTCAAATGCAGAACAAAAAACTCGAAATAAATATGCTAATTGCAGAAGAGTATGAAAAAATCAAACAAATTGAAAAACAAATCGAGGAATACAGAATCGAACTGTTGTGTTGTGAAAATGAATTAACTCAGTTATAGTCGTTGTCCTAACATACGTTCGGTAAAAGATGGTTTTATAGAAAGGGTGTGCGACCATGACAGATAAGATCAATCTATACGTAGACGACCTCAGAGACTGTCCAGAAGGCTTTGTGGTCGCTCGTACATATTATGAAGCGATACGCATTCTAGAGCACAGAAACGTTGGTATACTTACATTAGACCATGATCTGGGTGAGGATGTGTTTGGCAATGAAATGCCCAATGGATATGACTTAGTGAAGTACTTCTGTGAGCATGGACTGAAGGCTGATAAGATTTACATACATACTGATAATCCTGTAGGACGACAGAACATGTATGAGACTCTGTTGGCTGCTCAGCGTAGAGGATTCATTGGAGATGATATTGAGATATACCATTATCCGATAACTGTGAATAGGTATTCAGGCGATTGATTGGATGGTGAGGAGGAAGGAATTTATTAAAAAGACATGTCAGAATTGCAAAGCTCTACGAATAGAATACGGTACAGTACATCCACACAGTTGCACATTAGGGTATAGTGTTGATGAGGTCTGTGGTGCTCCTTTGGAGATATGTCCTAAACCTAAGACATATGCAAGACTCAATGAATTGAATTCAATTAAAGACAAATACAATTTAAATAAAAGTGAATTAGCAAATTGGAAGTTCATATGAAAGGCATGTTTGATCATCTCTTGATATTTATATTCTAAACGGAAGGGAGAAAAGTAGGTTGGTATCAAATAGGCTAGTAGACAACTTAAAAACTAAACAAAATAAATGGAGCTACAACCAACGTATATGGCTAAGAGGTGCTAGCATTGGATGGATAAAGGGCTATTGTGACATCAAAGATAAATATGCGGTTGAGAGATTGGTGAATGGAAAATTAGTATTAAGATTATATTTGTCAGAAAATATTTTAGAGTATAAGCCCTGGGATGGAGAAAAGAAGGAGCAAAATAAAGAGCGCATAGAAAAAAAGACAAAAGCGTATAGAAGTTTAATTTAGATGGATGGCAGTGTTAAATGTAGATTTAACTAAGAGATAGGTGAATTGTAAAATGTATTGTGAGAAGTGCGGTAAGAAGCTTGAGGATGTGCTGGAACATGTTAAGCATATCCTCCATGAATGCAACGGATAAAATACATACAAGTAAGGGGAAACAGCAATAATGGATGAGAAGGCAAGAGAAGCGCTTAGGGAGGCTGTATATTTAATTGGTATTGGAGAAGGTCTAAAGGCAAGCGAATTGATCAAAAAGTTGTTGGATCAACAAAATCAAAATATGAGTTGATTTCATGTTTAACGAAAAGTATAATTAAATCAACAAAGAACGAAGCCGTAATGGCAAAACGTACAGCTTCCGTTTTATAAAATTATCCGTAGAAGTAGCCTAGTCCCCGCCAAGAGATAGGCTATTTTCTTTTTTGTAGATAAAATATAATTTTTATTAAGAAACCTGCCAACTTACATGGCAGGTTCTTTGCGTTGGGGCATGTTTTTTTGTATTTGATCCGCTCTATGCAATATTTTTAATAAAGTGTCTAAATCATCACTGGCAATAGGTCGTCGATCTTCTTTATTGCTTTCTTGAATTTCTATAGTTAATTCAGTTATTTTATTCTTCTGTGTGCGTATGGTTTCTTGCATATTAAGATATTCGACTCGTAAATTATTTAAAGATTGAATAGCAATGTCTATTTCGTTCATGAAATTTATTTCAGTCTTTTGGATGGAAGCAGCAGGGATGCTGTTTTTTGAGCCTATCTTATTGTTCATTCTTTCTTCTTTCGCTACTTTTAGTTCATTGTAATACTTATGTCTTAAAGCACTGTTCCACCGGAATCCACAAGCAGCAGCTGTACGGTTTAATCTTTCGCCAACCTCCTGAAATGCAGCTAATTGTGTTTTGTTAATACGTATATGGGTTAACACTGTTTTAGTTAGTAGATCGTCATCAAACTGAGTCCAAGCGTCTTGTCGCATCTATATTCCTCCAATATACTTTTTAGTAAGTATATCCAATTGTCAAGTTTTCTATGCAGTAAAATTGCGAATATACACATGGTGTTTAATTTACTTGACAGAACAAACGTTCCGTATTGTGTTTTATTATTTTTATTTGTATAATTACCAGTATAGAGAGCAAGAAAAGAGAAGTATAGTTAGAGTCAAAGTAGATGTTGTAGATATATATAATGAGAATAAATATGAAAATAAGAATAAGAAAAATAAGATTCAATAATAAGGAGTGTGTACATAATGGCGGTAGCAGTAGAAAGCGTAGTAAGAGAAATTAAAAAATTAGATGTTTGGATCGCAGACTTGGGAGAAACTGGTGGAGGGAAATCGCATATTCAAAAAGGGCAGCGACCTGTAATTGTTATGAGTAACAATATAGGAAATAAATTCTCGCCAGTTGTAATGGTAGTACCTTTGTCTGCACAGACTCAAAAAGCAAATCTTCCAACTCATGTACTTCTAGACAAAGATAAATGTGGATTCGATAGACATTCAGTAGCATTGTTTGAACAAATGAGAGTGTTAGACAAAAAAGATTTGGCATGTAAGGTAGCAAGCATTCCTCTTGAATATGAATTAAGTTTAAACAGTACATATAAAGTGGTAGCAGGAATTAATTAAATTTAACTAAAGTGAAATAAAAGAAGGGATCGCCTTCTTTTATTTTTTATTCAAAGTAAGTAATTCTGAAATATCAATTCCTAGTTCATCGCATAGAATAGAAATATTCTTTAAAGAAATTTGTTTCACATCGTTGTTACACATATTGTTGATAGTGGCCTGTCTAATACCTGTTCTTCGAGCAATTTCTCTTTCACTGATTTCAAATTTTATAAGTATAGATTTGAGATTGATGTCAACCCAAGACATACACATTTCCTCCATTAATTACAAATAGGGGTTGACACGAAAACGGATAAATCCTATAATATAACACAGGTGATACGTTTTTCGTGTCACTAACATAATAAGACAAATACACTCCCTATGATTTGGGCGTAGGGTGTATTTGTCATTTTATTCTAGCAGAGTTTTCGTTGAAATAACAGTAAAAAAATACATCCTTAGAGGACAGCTACCATGAAAAGATATCGTTTAATGAAATTAACAGCTTACGATAGAGAGCACAAATTGAAAACATGGAGATTTGTAAATATTGAAGCAGAAAAAGCGCATGAGTTAAATAATTTTATGGCTAATGGTTTTCGTATATGGGACTCAGATAAAAATAAGGTAGTAAAAACAAATCTTGATCTAGATAAGTGGATAGAGGATCATCATGAGGAGTGAATGGAGTAATGGCTCAAGTTCTAACAAGGCATATGATTGAAACCGCTTATAAATACTCTAGAAAGGTATATCATAATGAGTTGGAGCTTAGTTCTGCGCTTAGTCACATCTCACTGTTATCAGGTATGCATAGAGGGACAGCTTTGGCGTACATCTCTGATTTTTGTTCAATGATGGAAGGCGAAGTATATAAGAGAAAGATGACCACCGATGCAACAAAGTATTACTTGTTAAATATCTATAAAGATTATGGTATAGAAGCTTTAAATGAAGCTGTAGCAGCGGTCAAGTTACATATAAAATATTTTAAAGAAGAGAAAAGTTTGAATCTGGTCAGACTTACAATGGTCGTTAAAGAGTTGGACAAAGGGTTGATTAATAATGAAATAGTAAATGAAGAATAATTAAAAGAAGTGCTAGAAAGCGTGCATAAATTATGCTACGCTTATTTTTTTTACTCTTTGATAATAATTATCGCTTATAGTATATTTAAATGGGGGTGTATTATGGGAACTAATATTATGATCTACACGCTAAATAGCGGTATTAAAGGAACTATTAGCCTATCCACGAAGCAAATACAGGATTGGATAGAATCTTATCGTGTAGGCAGTAAATATGTAACCACAGTAGGCAAAGAACACTTTGGATTGAATCCTGAGCTTGTTGCAGATTTTAAAGTACATAATGAATTTTCTGAGCAGAGGGAACATGTAGCAGTCATACAGCCTACAGCGGCAAGTAAGGCCAGTGAACAGTTAGCAGACGCATACAGCCAGCACAAGACACTGATTCAGGTAGAGTGTAAATGTGGAGCTTCCTATATAGAAGAGTCAGCGTACAAGAGGAGCAAATGGGGCTGTAAAGAATGTAGTGACATTGTGTTTTTGGATAATAAAAAGGGTATGGTGGAAACAGTTAAGGGTAAGGCTTGGTATATGACCAACAGGTACTTTGTTGAGAGGTGAATTATAATATGAGTATGGAGCTTGAAAATAAGTATATAGCTGAAGCAAGGTTGGCAGCAAAGGAAGCTGGAGGATATCTTACAGTTGAACTTTTTGACTTTTATAGAAATAAAGAGAAAACTACAACATGGGATACTTATAATAGAAAAGCTAAAACCAACTTTAAAGATTTTTTGAAAAAAGCTGAAATCCCAACAAAAGAAGAATATTTATTAGAAAAGAACAGGATTAAAGCAATCAGTAATTTTAAATTATTAAATGTATTAAATGGATATGTAGATAAAATGGATTACGAAGAAGGTAATTTAGAGCCTGCTTGGGATTACGTATCTGACCACTTTGGGATAGAGAAAATATGTAAAGCTGCTGAAGTGAATTTGAAAAACAAATATACAAACGTTGAATCGATGATCGTTGATTTGAAAAATTCGATAAAAAAAATAGGTTATATCCCAACCAAAGTCGAATATGATAGTTTGAAACTCAAACCATCTACTAGTGCAATGAACAATAAAGGGTTGAGTTGGACTGAAGCGATGAAAAAAGCAGAATTTTCTCCTAAGAAAGTTGGGGAAAAAGTATGTGAATACGAAAGATGTTATTCGCAGTTTCCTTATATTGAAGGGAAGAGATTCTGCATCACTTGTGAGAATAAAATAAAGAATGAAATTCTAAATAAAATCGAATTAATGAATACTAAAGACTTAAAAGATGTGACTAAAGTTCTGGTTTTGGAAGGTAATAATCACAATTTGTTAGATAAACTTAGGAAAAAATGATCGTGTATATTTATTATATTTATGTGTTATAATTCTTTAATAAAGGAGTGTATCACATTTGAAAACTGACCGTAGAGAAGTAGAAAAGATAATTACTGAAATACTTGACGAACATAAGACAAGTAGAAAGAAGATACTTAGTGTAAATGACAGATTAAACTCACTAGGAGTTCCCTATGGAACATTAAACGAGATTGTTTTAAAAAAGAAAAGTATTGAAGAGGTCAGCCTACCCTTATTATGTGTCTTTACTGACTGCATTAATAGTGTTTTTGGTGGTATAGATCCACTTGAACATTTTACAGCGACTGAAATTAGAGAAGCCAAAGAAAGTGTAGCATCAGAATTTGTTAGTGAAACAATAAGCCTACCTTTGGCTTTTAATGCAATACAAATTGACGAAAAAGCATATTCATCAAAAATATCAGCTAAGCTTTTAAACAAGATGTTTGAATCACAAATGATAATATACGATCCAAGATCTCAAAGAGGACTAAAATATAAAGGTAATCGTAATGAAGGGATTATTGAAACCCCAATTGTAAATCAGTCATCGGTTAGAACTATTGCCAATAAACTTGTTGCGAAAGACTATCTAACTGATACCATAAGGTTTAATGTTTATAACTTTGAATCAGAGCCAGTAACTTGGAATCCAAAAGAAGACGACTTTGGACAATTAGTAATAAACAGAGACGCTACAATAAGCATATTAGATGGTTTTCATCGTTTGCAGGCTACTGTCAAAGCAATGAATGAGAAAAATGATTTAGATTTTAATTTTGAATTATCGATTAGAACTTATGACCAACAGACCGCTTCTAAATTTTTTGGTCAGATAAACACAATCAACATTCTAAATAAAGACAGAAAGAAAGAATTGTCATCGGAAGGGCGTTCAGCTTCTGTCGTAAAAGAATTGCAAACAAACCAAGACAGCGAACTCAAGGGTATTCGAATTGCTTCTGCAACCAAGCCTAATACTGCTGTTGGACAGTTAACAACTTTCAGTATCTTAAATTTAGCGATTGAAAGAACCTTTAATCCTCAGACGTATCTTGATTATCAAAATGTATCTCACTATCTTGTGAAATATTTTGGTATTTTGATAAGTCTATATGTGGATGCTTTTTTGGAAAATAGAGAAAAGTATGATAAAAGCTATATAAATCACCCTTTAATGTTTTTTGGATACACGGTGATTGCTTATAGAATGTATCAAAAAGATAATCAAAACATCAGCCCCAATGAGTTAAATAAAATAATTGATAATCTCGATTTAAGTAACGATAAAACAATGATTGATTTATTTGAAGCGAAAAGAGCTTATTCGTCTACTCGCATTCAAGCGGATATACTAAAACATTTCGAAAATATAATTAAAGAGGTGTAACAAATTGAATAATATATATGGGGATAGCCTATATAATCCAGAGATCAAAAAAAGATTTTTAAGTGAATTTAGAGAAAACACTCGTAAAAACTACGAAGGAAAACTAAAACGCGCAAGTAGAGTAGAAATGAGATTAGGTAAAGATCTTTATGATTTTACATTAAGTGAATTTGAAGAGGTAATTTATCTCTTGGCTCCCACTAAGTTAAGTAGCGCAATGAATTACGGATCAATTCTCAGGAAATATGTTGAGTGGGCAAGTGGGCAAGGTCTTAGAAAAGATAAAATGAATCCACTTGCCGCAATGAAAGGGAAAAGCGATTTTGAAAAATTTGTACCACAGCAAACATTAATTAAAAAAGATCACTTAGATGATGCTTTATCTGAATTGGATAGTTATAGAGATATAGCGATAATACTATCAATATTTGAAGGCATTCTAGGTAGAAACAGTTCTGAAATAAGAACTTTGAAAGTGGAAAATATAGATAAGGCGAATAATAAAATAAAACTAACAAATGTAGACCGCTATGAAACAACAGAAAGAGAAATCATTGTTAGTGATTTTTTAATTGATGCTCTTTTAGCAGCAGATCAAGAGGAAGTGTATAAATCTAATTTTGGTGAAGGCAGCAAAAGGAAAGACACTTCCAAATTAAAAGACAGTGATTATATAATAAAGAGCACAAGAGGAGAAGAAGTTAAGCAGTCATTAATAACATTTGTTATTACTAAATTTGGTGAAAAGCTGAATAGACCAAGTTTATCTCCAATCGATATAAGAAATTCAGGTATGTTAGAAATGGCAAGAAAAGAATATCTCCGTGAGAATAAAAAAACTTTAGATCGTTCAGATATTCATAAGATATGTAAACAATTTAATGTTGGTTTGCGTGATGGTGGCATAATCAACAGTACAATGTATACTCAAGATTTCCTCAATGAAGAAACCATAAAAAGAATTTACCCTGAAGTAGAATAAGTTTTTCTTATTCTACTTTTTTTATGGAAAATTGTGTTGACATCAATAAAAACACATGATATATTTAGGATATAAATTCATTATATTTAATTATAAGAACGTGAGGGCTAACATGGAAACGGCTAAATACATAATATTTTCAATGTTGGATGGTATGGCAATTTTTATTTTTGGATTTGGTATGTATTCTATAAAGCTAAGAGACTACTGGGTTCAATTTATCGTTTCAAGTCTGTGTATTTCTGTAGGTACCTTCTTGTATGTGGAATACGACCTTCCGACTAGAGTTGCACCGATTGCCAATTTATTATTATTGATAATATTTCTCGTGATTTTATTTAAACTATCTCCCCTTTCGTCATTGAGGATATCGGGAATAAGTTTTTTAGTGCAGATGATTTTACAAACTTTAACTGCGCTTATACTTGCAAGTACACTTAATATTGATTTTTTTGAAACAACAAAAGAATATGGAATACTGATTCAATTCTTGGGTGACACAGTAATGGTCATCATAAGTTTGATATTAAGAAAACGATCTATCTTCTTTACAACATTACCATATCAATATACATTAAAATTCAAAATTAACACCTCGAATATAATACTTTTTATTGTGTCTCTGCTCGGTATAGCTTTAATGACAAAGCCTACTTTCAACAATATGACTTCAAGTGTAGTTTTCTGGATAGCAATATTCGTATTATTGATTCTAATAGAAAGAAGAAAGGAAATTAAAAATGAATATGATTGATCAAATAGCCGATAAGTGGAGTTGTGCAGCTAAAAGTAAATATCCTGATGAATTACCGTCACAACAAATAGTGAGATATACATTAAAATTTATAATCTCGAATACCATTCCCATATTTATAGTATTAATTGCATCGATGCTATTAGGCATTACTAAAGAAACAGTATTTGCATTAATAGGGTTTTCATCACTTAGAATGTTTTCAGGTGGTTTTCACTTTAAATCGGCAGATATGTGCATAGTTTTTTCATCGCTAGTAATAATTTTAATAGCATTGGGAGGCAATTATTTCGAGAATTACTCTTTTGCTATGTATCTAGCCAGTGTAATATTGGTAATGATATATGCACCAAGTAAGATAGAACAGCAAACAAGAGTGAAACCGGAAAAATTTAAATGGTTTAAAATTATATCCTTAATAATAGTTTCGCTGATATATATAATAAATATTCCAGTAATGAATTTAGCTGTTTTAGTACAAAGTCTCCTCTTGATACGCTTGAGAGGAGGTGAAAAGTTATGAAATTGAACAAACTTATGCTGATTGTTGGTAGTTTTTGCTCTCTGTTGGCAGTAACAGTGGTAAGCACTGCTAGTTGGACATTGATACATGGAGAAGCAGTGCCAGAAGAATTGAAATAATATATTTGGGGTCTCGCTCTTTCTTCTGGGTGGGGCGAGACCCCAAATGAATTACGAGGTGATAAAATTGAAATCAACGGACACTATAAAAGTAGTTAAGAAAATAGGTGACAAAATAGATGAAGTAGCAATTATGTTACCAGTGTCAGAAGTTCAAGGATTTAGAACTGAAAAAAAGAGCGGGAAAACAGGACAAACACGGATTGTATACATAACTGGTATGGGTGAATTTATCGATGAAACAAGAACAGAGCAGACGATGCGTTTATTTGAGAACATTGAGGGATTCGTAAGAGTTGGAAGAGGAAGTATGGCTGATGTGACTAAGATTGATGAAATCGATGAAAGGGTATATGAGATTTATTTTGATAAGACCAAGAAAAGCTTTGTGGAAATCGCAGCGGTACATTTAACAACAGTAAAAAAGATGTTACAGAGACTTAGAAACAATAAAAAATAAGAGTTATTTTTGGATTTATGTTGCTTATGCCTTTTGGCAGTAGTATAATTAAAATAAATACGAACATAAGTTCCTGAATAAACGATTCGACAAAAAGTGACACACTATATGGGCGTTTTTCCAGTATATTGATTAAGTCAATATATTTAGACATGGTGTGTAAAGTTGTTGCCTAATTATAGTAATCTCGTATAATAAAAGTATAGAATTCGACAGCAAGGAGATAATGCTATGCAGCAAGACGAACTAATTTATCGGCTTGAGATACCTACAAATGCCACAATAATAATGAAAAAAATAGAGTTTCTTTTGAGAAGTGACTCTGACAGACAAAAAATGTATTTATTTTGCAATGGAAATCCTGGCTCTGAATATATTTATCTGTCAGAAAGAAGAAAGCAGTTGATCGACGAAGAAGGTTATAAAGACAAGTATGAGTTTATTATTGATTATAATGATAATAATATCATGGCACTTGAAAAACTATATCAAGAAAAAGTCGATGATTTTAAGTTAGCTAGATTAAAAGTAACAGACCCAGAAACACTATATAGCTTGTATGAAAAAAATAAATATTCAAATTTGCTACATCTAGCTTTGTCTTAGTAGTTGCATAACCATTGCCGAGCGTATGGTTCGGCTGATTACATACCATATAGATAGAGATAGAAAGGAAGTTTACAAAAACTATACAATTAAAAATAATGAAATGTATTGACTATAATAGTTTAGCGTGTTATATTTAATGAACAAGGTGATTGACCTCCTAAAAGAATACTTTTATCAAGATAAATAGTTACCAAAAGGCAATGCATAAGGGTCTTTCGTCTAATTGGTTAAGACACCAATCTCATAAATTGGCTAATGCCCGTTCAAGTCGGGTGAGACCCACCAAAAAATAACACACAGCAATGTGTGATTATATAGATGAAATATAACTGAAAGGAGATGCTGAAACATGAACAGTTATTACGATAGTGGATTTACCTAGTTTCAATGAAGAAGCTAATAACTGACAAAGAAGTACATACAACAATAACGCGCCTAGCGCGATTATATAGATGCAGCTCATCTCACTTTGAAAAGGTGGTGATATGAATCAAGAACAAATTAAGAAGCCCTCCCTTTTATGATTGATCGAAAATGGATTAATCAAATAAAAATAATTAAACATTAAAGGGAGATATAAAATACAAATGGCAGACTATAAGATTAAAGTAAACAACAATCATGGTGGCAAAGAATTTAACAATGGATTTCATTTTGTGGGAAAAGTCAAACCAATTAAGGAAAAAGATAACACAGATAACTGGGTAGATGTCCCGTTTTACTCAACTGAAGAAGAGGGGAAAAAGAAAGTATTTCAATTTATTATCGAAACGGCAATGAGTAATGAATTGAAAGTTAAGATTACAGGTAAAGAAAAGCCCTATGCATATCCTTACAGCAGGCAGCATAGAAAGTCGGCAAAAGTAGAATGGAATCAAAGATACAATAAAGACACATATCCAGATAATACATATCATCTCATTGAACCTGAATGGGATAGAATCGATAAGTTTAAAGAGATTGTAGAAAAAGACTTTTGGGTAGAAGTTAAGGGAAAATACATTCCATATGAGTTTGATACAGAAGACGGCAAAACAATTAAAGGTATTTCGAGACAGATTAGTTTTGTCAATCCAATCAAAGAAGGAAAGGTTATCATTGATGGTGAGCCTCAAGATGTTAAAGTTGCTGGGAAATCCATTAATTACGTGTGCGACTTCCAATCGCCAGATTTTATTGAAGTAAATAGATTTAACATGCAAATTGGTATCAATACTACATATCAAGATAGTGAGACTGGAGATACAAAAATTAATGCAGTTGTTTTGACAAATGGAATCGAGAGATCCGAACCAAAAGATGTTGAAATGATGGTGTATCAGAAGAAAGTAGAACATGGCATTTCGATGGCTGATGCCTTCTCTTCTCTTAATACCTACGACTTTATTGAGGTTATTGGACAAGACAACAACAGAGCAACTTTTGCTTACGTGGATATCGTAGAAGAAATTTCATCCGATGACCCATTTAGTCAAGTGGATAGTAGTGAGAAGGTAACACGACAAGAGCGTGTCACTAACGGGGATAAAAAGGGTCTGGAAGTTATCAGTTATGTGGAAGGCAGCTTGATGCGCGAACTTTTGAAGGAAGAGGAATTCAAGAAGTCTGCTGTTTTGACAAATGAAAATCCTTTTAGTGAGAGTGTAGCAAGCGATGATCCATTTAATCAAACAACCAAACCATCCGATGATCCATTTGCAGATCCATTTGCGTGAGATTAGATAGTTATAATCAATTAAAAAAGCGGTCTGTGTATAAAACACAGACCAAGTTATACAAAATTCATTGAAGTATAAACATGGGATCAAATAGGTCAACAAAAAATTATAGATAAAAGGGAGAGAATAATTAATTATATGGGATTGAGAGATGCAGTAATTGATAATGTACCTAAGGTAGCACTTCACGGGATTCGTTCACTGATTGTCGGTAACTATAAATCGGGCAAAACGCGACTCTGGAAGGAGGTCACAGAGCTTCACTATGACAATCCAGATGATTACATGCTACTCTCTTTTGAGAAAGGGTGGGAAACATGGAGTTTAAAAAACGTTGTCCCCATTCATACAAAAGGAAGCCCAGCAGATCAATGGGAATATTTCCGAAGTGTAGTTGTTAAGGATCTTGTTGAAGAAGCAAGAACCAATAAAATTGTTAAACTTCTTGGAATAGATACCGCAGACAAAGCAATGTCAGCAGCAGAGGAATGGGTAATTAGAGATTTTAACAAAAAAAATGGCTCGAGATATACATCGTTAAAAGAGATCAGTGATAAGACTACAGACAATGGCTATACATTGCTTACAGCAGAAATGAATAAACAATTTGATACTTTGGAGAACTCTGGGTATGGAACAATGTCGCTTGCTTGGTCTAAAGAAAGAGAAACGACACTGCGCAATGGAAATAAGTTTACTTCTATTGATATGATGATGTCCGCAACAGGTAAAAAAGTGTTTGAATCTCAAGCAAGTTTAATTTGCACTCTATACAATGACACGGTTATTTTAGATAAAGACGGAAATGAACTTGAAGAAAACATAAAGGACAAAAAAGGAAGAGATAAGGCTAGCGCTTTTCATGAAACTCAGGTTATGATGCTTTTCCGTCCAAATGAATTTGTATCTATTGGTGGTGGTCGATATGTAAACCTTCCCTCAGAACCTATCCCTTATAGTTCTAAAGAGTTTATGAGAATTTATGAAGAGGCAGTAAAAGGTCAAATGGATGCAGAATCTAAAAAGAACATTGTGAAGATTGAGGAAGAACAAGAGGCTGTTCAGGAGCAGAAAGCTCAAGAATTTGCTGCGCAAGAGGAAGCAAAGGCTTCGGCTGATGACTTAATTGCCTCCATTCAAAAAGAGGTTGATCGTTTCACCCAAAGTGAGAAAACCGAGACGATTGTGCCTAAATTCAAAGAGATTCTGGGTGTACCTAACTTTAGAGCAATTTCAGACACTGAAAAACTTCAAGAAGCATTAGAATTCGTTAAATCAATCTAATACATAAAAAGATTCAGTAAAAGACAGATTTTATTAAGAAAATATTAAGAATGAGGTAGATATTGATGACAGAACAAATTAATGAAAGATTAGATCATATTGAATTCAAACAAGAGTTATTATTCCAAGATACAATGTTTGACCATGTTTTATTTGAAGCCAACTGTACAAGATCGCAAAGAACCGATTTATTTAATCTACTAGATAATTTAGACACCAAATTGCAAAGCGGAGAAAAAGTAAGTCACATTACATTTGAGACTAAAGTTAACGATATCTTCGAAAGTGAAAGGGATTATCATTTTGCTGAAAATATAGCTATGTCCCTATATGATACAGGAAGATATCAAGAACTAGTATTTCAATTGTATAAAGATTTACCTAAGTTTAATCATAAATTTTTGTAAATAAATAATTAGCCTCACCGCATGAGTGGGGCTACATACTAAATCAGGAGCGTGATACGTTGGGTGAGCTAATCCTCTCTCTGCTATTGGCGCTATCAGTATGCAACAACACTGAAGCACAAAGTGTCAATCAAGTACGAGAAATGAAAAACACGACAATTAATCAAGAAACAAGGGTTGCCAAGCTGGATAAGATCAAACAAGTGAAGAATAAGAAAAATACATATAAATGGGAACGATTTGAGTTAACAGCTTACACCAACAATCAAGGTAGAAGTGTACACAGTAAAAATTACGGAAGAACTGCTTCAGGAAAGATGACTAAGGCTGGTGAAACAATAGCCGCTGACTGGAGGATACTGCCTAAAGGTACGGTAGTTTACATAGATGGTGTAGGCAGAAGAGTAGTACAGGACAAAGGTGGAGCCATCAAAGGTCATAAGATTGATGTGTATGTCAGAACAGAAAGTGAAGCAAGACAATTTGGTAGAAAGAAACATGTAAAAGTACGAGTGATTAAGTGGGGAGATAACAAATGAAAAAAGTATTTTTGCTAATGGGATATTCAGGCTCTGGTAAAACAGAGGTCGCTAAAGCATTGGAAGGACGAGGATATAATATCCTCCAGTCCTATACAACACGTCAACCAAGACATGAGAGCGAATGGGGGCATATTTTTACCACTGTGGAGAACTTTGAACAGCTTGACATGGAAAAACGAATTGTCGCTCATAGCTATTTTGATAATAATCACTATTTCAGCACCAAAGAACAATTGCTAGAAACTGATGTGTACGTTATAGATCCTGATGGGATAAAGGATCTGAAAAAACGTGTTCAAGATATTGAATTCGTAACTATCTACTTAAAAGTGGACAAGCAGACGAGATACAAAAGAATGATTAAACGTGGAGACGATGTAGATAAGCGGCTTAAACGTATTCATCAAGATGGCACTAAATTTAGAAAGAAACGATTTGATTATCAAGTTATCAATTATGAACTAGATAAGGCCGTAAATGTGATAGATCAAATTATCAAAATCGAGCGAAATGATTAAAGGAGGTACACCAATGCTACCGCTTAACTTTGAACGATTATCCGAATTATATAGTTACCTAGAAATTGATGATATTGATTATGGAGAGCTTCAGGAGTTACGCGATAAGATTTACGATTTAAAACAAATTGTTGAAGATAAAATGGAAGTATATTGATGAGCAGAACTAAGACGATTAAATACATAAACGAAACTTCGGTTGACGAGATGGTTAAACAGGTAAAAGCTAAAGGGTCAAACATTAATCAGGTTATTGAAGCAGCCAAAGAATCGAGAACTGAGTATGGATTAAAGGTACAGGAATTTATCGAACGACTAGGTGAGGTAGAGGATAATGTATAAGTGGATAGCATATGGCTTAACCATGCCTAAGGATATTCTTTTTATCGACAAAAATAATGATGATATGTGGGCATCGCATGATAAAGCTTTGGAACATCTAAAAGATAATCATATAGAATTTGATACTTTATGTAATTATGATCCAAAGATAGACGTGGATATTGACCTGATGTTGGTATTAGAAATTTAGTAAAACCTGTATTTGATTAAGAAAGGGGAGATGAAATGAAATTTATACAAAAAAACGAACTTAAATCAGACGAATTAGAAACTGGAGACTTGTTGATTGACGAGGATTCTGGAGTATATCTCATTGCGGAGGATATTGAAGAAGATGAATATCCCATTGTATTGGTTAATATTGAGAACGGATATATAGATAGTGCTTATCCGTCAATTGACTCTATTTCAAAAAACAGAAATTTCTCCAGACATATCAAAGGAAGTAATTTAGTATTATCTGAATCATAATAAAATAAAGATTTTATTTGAAGGAGAAATGAAATGGATTTTGAAGGTGAAGATAAAGGATTTGAATGTACATTGTATGATTTAGTGACAGGAAAATCGTTAGGCGTATGTCCAATAGAGGCAACCGCTGAAATGAAAGAGAATATAAACCCTCCTCTGTTCACGAGAAGCTACGCCTTAGAACTTGAAAAGCCTGTTTTCAATTATGGAATGATTGGTGAATTAACGGACTTGTATGATAAAGAATTCAGAGTCGTAATGGAGAGCGATCAGTTAAATAAATTAAAATACATAGCGAAAAGAACAAAGAATAAACGGATTAAAAATAAAGTGAAAAATAAAATCGTCAGAATAGATCACCCTATATTCAATGAAGGCGTGCTAATTAAAGGGTCTAATATTAAATTTAATTAGAAGTCTATCTTTACTAGAAAGGAATAGATATGTGTATTCAATCAGCAAGAAGTTTGATTAAACAGCAGTTAGAATATTATTCAAAATTTATCCCCGGATTAGAAGGGGATAAAGATAGTTTAAATCATGAACTGGAGCTAGTACAAAACCGCATCGAGATTTATAAAGAAAAAGTAAATGATCTTGAAATGATACTTAACGAACTAGATGAAGACTATGTAAACAAATAAAATTGATATTTTACATAGAAAGGAGGAAATGATTACGTTTAAGAAATTCAAAGAGTATCTATGGAAAAAAGAATATTTAAAAAGTGTCGTTGAGATTTATTTGCTTTTATACATATCTATTACACTATCGTTCGCAGCTCTCATGGTGTCGATAATCAAATGAACAAAATAATTGAGGAATGAATAATTGAGAACAAAATTTCGAGAATGTTACGATAAAGGTGACTTTAGTGATTAGGGGTGAGTAAGTGTACGATTATTTATATTACTTAGCTAATGAAAAGTATAGATATTATGAGCGACTCTACGGTGATTCAAGTTGTGCATATCGTGAACATGAATGCATTGACAGAATTAGACTTATACATAAATATGAAATGTTACTAGAAGTTATTTCAATGCTACCTACACAACAACAGATTAAACTGACTGAAATTGAAAAAAATATTTTGAGGATGCACCATATGTAAGCAAGTAAAATCGATCTTTGATCAAGAAAGGAATGAAGCTATGTGTACATATGATGGTGCTTATGTGGACAGAAAGTGTCCACCAAGTTACATACCTCAAAAGAAATTAAAGGAAGTCTATACAGTAACCAAAGCAAATCATGTCGATACCTACCATTATCATGGTTCATGGTTTGAATACACATGGGATTTGGTTTTAACTGACTCATGTGGAAACATAGTAAATAAAAAACTTGATACATGGGATGAATGTCGGGGATTAGTTGGAAAAGTCATTGAGTATGACGGTAACGTGTTCAAAGTTTGTTCTTAGATCTAATGAAATCAGCATTTTATCTATGCATCCAAAGGAGTGATTAATTGCTAGTGTGCAATAAGATATACAAGATGGATTGTCTTCAAGGAATGAAACTTATCCCAGACGGAACAATTCCATTAACCGTTACTTCGCCTCCTTATGATGATCTAAGAAAATACAAAGGTTACTCATTCGAGTTTGAAGAAATTGCTCGTGAGCTTTACAGGGTGACAGCAGATGGTGGAGTTTTGGTGTGGGTAGTTGGTGATAAAACCGACAAGGGTAGTGAAACCGGAACAAGTTTTAAGCAGGCTTTATTCTTTAAAGAAATAGGATTCAATCTGCACGATACAATGATTTACGAAAAAGATAGTATTAGCTTCCCTGAAACTAATCGCTATTATCAGATTTTTGAGTATATGTTTATTTTCTCAAAGGGAAAGCCTAAAACGACAAATTTAATTTCTGATAGAAAGAATAAGTGGTACAACGGAAAAAAGCATATTAAGGGACATTATAGAAATGCCGATGGCGAACAGGTCAGACATAATAAACAAAACTTGCTTAAGGAATACGGAGTCAGATATAACATATGGAGAATAGCAAACGGGCATCAAAAATCAACTTTAGATAAAGTAGCATTCAAGCATCCAGCAATCTTTCCTGAAAAGTTGGCAGAAGATCACATTCTTAGTTGGAGCAATGAAGGGGATGTTGTTTTAGACCCATTCATGGGAAGTGGTACTGTAGCTAAGATGGCATTATTGAACAACAGAAAATACATAGGATTTGAGATATCAGAAGAATATATAGAGATCATTGACGAAAGACTGAGTGCATATGTAACAGAGTAATTAAGTAAAATGAAACTTTTATTAAGAATAGGAGAAATAAGTTGAAAGAAAAATGTACTAGATGTGGCGAGGATATTTTCGAGTCTGGATCGGTGAGCAGATGTTTGAGATGCGGAAAGGCAACAAAAAGAGAGATTTCAGGAAAAGAATATTTTAAAAATAAAAATAGTGTTAGCTTCAACACAAAGAAGGAATAACTTATGAATTGGTTTAAAGATATTCCCATTTTTGAATGGGGTGATTTAGACGGTAAGACTTTATACATACGAGTTGAGGAAGCTAAAGGAGTCAAAATTCTAGGTGGTTATGATCCTGTGGACGACAAAATGTATGTACTTGCAGAACAATATAATTTAGAAGGGAACTGATACTGATTGAGTTATACAGCAGTTGAAAGGGAAACGGTATGCGTGTGCAACGATGAAACAAATGAGTGGGAAGTGTACAGTTGCTCGCCTAAAACCATTACAAAAATCAAAAAGGCTGGCTTAGAGTTGCTTCGAGTCGATGCAGATGGCGGTCACTACTTCAAGGGTGATTATGGACAGGTATCATTTCGTGCTAAGAGTAATGGACGTAACTGGACACCTGAACAAAGACAAGCTGCTGCCGATAGAATGAGGGCAATAGCAACTAAAAATACATAGGAAGTGGTTTAATGAAAATAAATCAACAGTTTCAATGTGAAAAATGTGAAGAGGTTTTTACAGATGAAGGAATTTGCGCTACCCACGAAACAAATTGTTGCACAGAAGAGACAAGATGGTGCTATAAATGTGGAAAAACAGAAACTTGGAATGAAAAAGATGATCGGGCATTTAGTTATCAAGAGCAATGGCACACAATTAATCTTGGAAGAGTGGGATATGGTAGTTCATTAGATGGATGCGATGTTGAATTTACAATTTGTGATGATTGTTTGTATGGATTTATAGATACATTTACGATAGAAGGACAAGAGAAAGTTCATAATAGTGGTTCTAATACATATTTATCGACAGAAATTTGGATTCGTGAAGCAAGAGGCGAATTGACGGATGAGGAGTATGAAGAATATGGAATGTACTCCCCTCGCCAGATTCAGGCCTACCAAGAAAGATTTCCAATATGCGATAAGGTAATAATTTATGAGTATGAAGATGGAAGCAGGGGGAGCCATTGTTGTAATTATTCCTTTGGAGACAGTGAGGGTAAGGCCACTCGCAATGGCAATTCCAAATGTTTTGATTGTGTTTCTTTTAAAGAAAGAACTGGAGAAATAGAAATTGAAAAAGGGTAAAGATTATCAAATAAGAATTTTATTGAAAAATACTAAAAAAGGGTTGTGAAGAGAGAAGTATGGATCAAATTGATTTTGAGATTAATGATCGTAATGAAATGATTTTGACAGAGAGTAAAACAATGCGTGACGAGCTTGTTTTTAAAGATAGTGTGCTAGATAAGGTCAAGCAAGTGTCAATGCTACCAGGAACATTTGAGCTAACAATTGATATGATAGCTAATTACTACGAGGTCGGATATGAAGCGGTAATGTCGATCATTAAACGTCACAGAGACGAATTTAACGAGTATGCAGAATTGAGAGTACTGAAAGGGAAAAGCTTAAAAGAATTTCGTGACGTCCATCTTGAACTTCGCCAGATTATTGATTCCAATACTCGAAATTTGACAGTAGTGAATAGACGAGGTTTGCTCAGAGTCGGTATGCTTCTCACTAAATCTGAAGTTGCAAAAGCTATCCGTCATTACCTTCTTAATGTAGAAGAGATTACTGAAAAAGAACAAAAACAGTGGGCTGTCGAAAGAGAGATAGCGCGACGTGAAAGAAAACAATTAACAGATGCAATCAGAGACTTTTATATTGGTTCAATGAAAAAAGGAATTGCGTACAGTGTGCTAACTGATATGGTATACAAACTGTTATTTGATACAAATACAAAAGGTCTGAGAGAAATGTATGGGATAGATAAGAATGAGCCTCTTAGGGACTACTTGAGTACTGAAGATTTGAAAAGAGTTGTTAAGGCCGAAAAGACAGTTTCGGCATTGCTCTTGTTGGGAAAAGGGAAAAGGGAAATCGAAAGTGAGTTGTTGAAAAACAAAGGAAAGTTTTGACTTAATGAAGGTAACGAAATCGCAATTTAATCACGATACAGAAAAGGAGAGATTAATATTGAAGATAAATTTTGAGTATCATGATTGTAGCAGCGGTTATGATTGGAAAAAAGATAGGACACTTGAATTGTCAGAAGAAGAAATTACTTTATTGCTTAATTCCGGCTACATTAATTATCAAGTAGGTAACAATGTATGGATTAAGATGTATGTAAATAGCATAGTTACTTCGATTGATGAATACGCGCGCGCTGAATATACTATAGTATTGAACACAAAGAGGGGGTAATGCTAATGAACTTTGATAATGTGAAATGGGACAAAGTGGAAACGGAAAATTACTTGGTATTTATCAATAATGAAGAGTTCATACTGTTAGACAAAAGCAGAAAAAACGTTGTTGTTTCTTTTGTGGAAAATATTAATGAGTTTATACATGCACTCAAAAAAACAAAAGAAGCGATAGATCATAACAATAAAATTATTAGATAGTTGTAAAAGAGGACTTTTACTGAAAGGAGGGTTGTAATGACTATATACGAAGAAATGGATAGGCTGCGTAAAGAAGTAGAGGAAAAAGCCGCCCTATTAAAAGCAATGGAGTCAGAACATTTCGATGTTAATGGTATTTGGGAATTTTCAACAGAAGGAGATTGTGAAGGACGAAGTACAAAGCATTTGGGTACATATCAAGGTAACTTATTCGATGGCATAAAGAAATATGGCAATCAGAGTTATTACCGTCTTGCTTGCAAAAAAGTAGGTAGTTACAAACCAAGTGAAGCTTCAATTTCAAAAAAGGTGCATTTCACAGTTTATGACCAAGCAGTTAAATTGAATGATCCTGAGGATGCCATTTCAAAGTTAAAGTCAAGCGTTCCAGACGGACACTCTTTGACAGGAAGTAATTATTATGGCTGCATAGCTCTTGAGTGGAAGGAATAGATAATATAATGAAAGTTAACTATAAAGGATTTAAGTTAGAAGCAACACGCGAAAAGTCCTTGGGTGGTTGGAATACATTATATTATACAATTTATACTCCAACTGGATTTGAACTCATATCAAGTTTTGAGGATTCAGAAGAAATAATAAAAGATAAAATTCAGCAACTTAAAGATATTGTTGAGGACTATCTTATAAATCCACATAATTATGAAGATGATGACCAAATGTAAATTCCATAAAGAAGAGGAGATGTGTAATTGGATAAATCAAATGTAAAACTAAAACTTATTGCAATTAAAACGAAAGATAAGGTCTATATCTCAGATAATATTGAAAACAACTCATACCATTCTACAAAAATTAAGAATCTTATTTTTGATAATGCAGATCCTGTCTCGACATTTAGAAATGATTGGTTTGAGGTTAAGGAAGTTCCAATGTTAATTCAGAAGAAATTATCTGGTGAACGAATCAACTCTAGATATGAACTTAAAGAAGCACATTATAGTACCGGATTGCCCAAAGTACTTCAATCATCAGATTTTAGTGAAGAAGGACAGTATGAGTCAGTTTATGGTCTGTATGAACTAAAATATGAATTGACTGACCCCAAACTAGTAAGAGTAGAGTTTGAGTTGAATGTCATTGCAGAAGACTTAGATTTTGAAATTGTTCGAAGTGACTACAACCTGCAACACTCAGTTTTAGATCAAATCATTACACATCCCGTGTTATTATCAACTCGTCCATGTACACTATCTAGACAAGAAAGCTACAATATTGTTCGCAAATACATAAAAGCAAATATTAATCCTAGATGGGCAACCATTACAAGCGACTATGACTTTTGTTTTACTGTCAGCAAAAATATCGAACATGAACCAGAAGAATATAGAGTTAATGTAGGAAAGCGCAAACCAAAATATGAGACAAGACATACAAGAACTAGAACAGTTAAAGTATATGAGGCTTCTCCTAAACCATATGATAGATATCCTGTTATTGAGCCATTTGCAGGTAAAAACGAAGAAGATTTGAAGATGAATATTCAAAAATTTTTGGACGAACTTATGGAAGTAATCAATAGACCATTGATTGAGTGTGAACATTGTAAGGGATATGGAGTGATCAATTATGAAGTTTAAAAAGAATTATCTGATAAATGAATTGAACTTGCCAGATACTGCCTTGGTCGATGAAATCATAGATACATCTCGCTGGAGTATTCATCATAGCATTATATTCGAACATCAGGGTAAGTTCTATCAGACTCATTATTCTGAGGGAGCCACAGAAATGCAAGATGAGAGTCCGTGGGAGTATGAAGAAGACGTTGATTGTGACGAAGTTGAACTAAAAGAAGTAAAAGTAATGAAGTGGGTTCCAGTACCCGAATCAAATACATAAGAGAACGGGAGAAATAAATGAGTTATCAAAGATGCACCAGTGACAAGGAAGAGGTAAGCAATATCGTAAAAGATATTCTTCAAGACGGCGACCATCTAAACACTGAAATATTGATTTACTTCGATGAAGATGATAAAGAATGGACAATCATCAAAGATAAACGCTTTTTCTCCTATGGCCTGAAATTCGAAGATAAACTGGCTCATTTGGAGAATTTGATTGAAATGTGTTCATTGGAACTGAAGGATGCAGAAAAGGTGACAAGTGTTGATGAACATCAATGTGTTGTCAATGATTTGATTCAGAAGCTAAATGTTGGAATGTTGAAGTATAAAAATAATGAGATTGAATGGTCTGAGTAAAACATAGATTTTATCATAATACATATAGAAGGATGAGATAGAATGAGTAAGTTATATGAGCTTGGAGAACAATATAGATTATTTAACAATTTTGTAGATTCAGCTTGGGACAATGACGATTTAACTGAAGATGATTTGCAACTGTACATTGAGACGCTAGAATCTATTGAAGATGAGCTGAGTAACAAGGCAGAGAATATCGCCAAGTTCATGAAAAACATCGAAGGAGACATCAAAGCCTTAAAAGAAGAAGAGGATCGATTAGCTAAAAAACGCAAATACCTTCAGAACAAAGTAGAAGGATTAAAGAGCTATACTCAAGCTGTATTAGAAGTAAATAAGATTGACAAGATAGACGCAGGTCTATTTAAGGTTAGACTACAAAAGAATCCTCCATCCATTAATATTGTGAATGAAAAAGCTATTCCTAATACATACAGAATTCCGCAACCCGATAAGATTGATACCAAGGGGTTATTGGCTGCCGTAAAACAGGGTGAAGTTGTTGAAGGTGTTGAATTAGTGACAGATAAAAAGCATTTGCGTATTAGTTAGTGCAAAGCCTCCTATTATGGAGGTTTTTTATTTTAACAAACAAAAATAATGAAATATATTGATATATAATAAGACGGGTGTTATAATTGACTTATGGAAAGATACATACTTTAAAAGAGTTCTTTTATTAAGAAGGGAGAATTTACTGAATTGAACAGTGAAATGTGCAAAGACAATAAGGAATTAGCCGAGTATATTGCCAGTCATTTGCCAATCAGTTGTGAAGATGCACTAGATTTTGTAGAAGGCACGTTAATGGGCGGCATGTTTACTGATAGAATTAACTTTACGATTGCTTTGGGTAGCAGAGAGAGAAGAATTAGTCAGTTACAAAATCAAGTCAATTCTTTAAAGACTGAAGATAATGGATAATTGTCTAATTGCCAAAGAAAGGAGAGGATTGGATATGGGACGCTTCGATGATAATAAATTACAAGCCAACGAAAAGAGAATGATTCTTCAACACTACAAAGCCGTTAAGGAAACTTTACTTGAGTTACAAGAAGAAACAATGAACAACTTAGATTATTCAGCATTTGAGAGAACGATTGAATTTATTGATAATAAAGTAAACTTAATTAAAAACGGTTGATAAAAGGTCTGTTTCATAAGGAGTTGAACAATGAGAAAAATATCAGAGGCTCAATATAAGAAAATAATAAAAATGTTTAACGATCAAGTGGATAAAGAAACGAGCGCGATGACTACTGTGTTATCATCTTGGGGAAGAAATTCTGAAATTAGTAAATTGGAGAAGGCAGCAAGCGCAAAGAAAGAGGAGTTCATAAAACTGTTTCAGTAAAAGGCGCGTTTCATAAGTAGGAGGAAATTAATGTATAAAAAATACTGGAACGAAGATGGTAAACGATTCATGATAAAAATTGATGAAGTCAGAGTTAATACAAGCAGGGAAAATGGGATGACTTACTACAAACTTGTTCAAAAACTAAAAATATACCAGAAGAAAAAATACTTCTTGGGTTGGAAGTGTATTTATTTAAATCAATGGGACGAAGAAAAGGGCGTAGATTTAATTAAAAGAATCCGTGAGAGCACTAACGATTGTTTTGGTAAATAAGGAGAATGATATGAATCTAGTTGAAATTCAAAAATTCATGAGAGTTGTCGAGCGTTATTCACCTAATTGTTTTATCAATTCCAAGTTTGAATTAGTAATCGAACCCAAGAATAATTATTATATTCTTCTTGGAGATGTAGAGACAGAGTTGGACATCAAAAGAAAAGTTTTGGCATGGGTATCACGACCAAGTTGCAAGGGAGTAAGTAAGTATTGGCAGAAGCGATTTAGGGCAATTATCAATGACTATTTAGAAACTAATTTTACAGATGACGATATGGAAGAGATATATACATATTTGGGTAACGATTGCAACAGAAATAAGACATTTCGATTTATTGAGTCTGGGTATGATTTATCTTTGTTGAAGAGTTAGTGATGGTAAGCTTCATAGATAAAGGAGAGAAAATTTTATGACTATAAGTGTGCCAATTGAAATTATCAGAAATAATAAAACTCAGGAGTTTATAGAGTTGCAACAAGTGCATGAACGTTTAGACAACGAATTGCAGAGATGCGCTAATAAGCTGGAAGAGTTATATGCCGAATTAAATAAATTAATTAGTCCAACTGATCGTTATGGTCATTCATACACTTACAACTACGAATACTTTAAAAAACACAAAGCATGGAGAGAAGCGTTGCTTATGCAAGATGCGATTAATGAAGTGGTGAACGTCGAAGGTGAAATACAAGAAGTAAACGCGGCATACATAGAAGTCAGAGAGAAACTTAGAGTGATTTATAGAAAATGTGGTATGACAGATGTGGTTATTTAAGTGGTGGTTACAAGCAACCGGGTTAATGCTATTGGTGGCATTGTTTATTGAGCTTCTATTGTTATGCAGTCCACCTTTAAAAATGCCGTTCAGTCATTGGCTTATTGAAAGTATGATTTTGTTTATGCCCACTTTTGTGGGAATGGTATATGGGTTTTTATTCCTAAGAAGCAAGAAGGGGCGGTTTAAATGATTAAGTACTTGTTGTTTGAGTATTTTAATTGTTATCCAAGTGGTGGGATGAAAGATTTTTATTTGAATTCACGAATATTGTTGATTTCAAATCTAAATACCAAACGAATGGCTATCCATATAGTGAAAACTACCAGATACTCAATCTAAACAATATGAATTTTGAAACTCTTGAGTTTGATGATAAAGAGATGGGCTTTTTAGAGGAACAACGTACAGAGCTGCTTTATAAATGGGTAGAGGAAACAATTAAAACTTTATAAAATGCGTGTTTTATGCGCTTTAAATGTGAGCAAAGTGGAGTAAATAGAAGAAAAAAGAGCAAGGGAGATGTTTAGAATTAAGCATACTGTAACAAGAGAATTAGGTTTAGCTTTAGATGCGGCTATAGAAGAATTCACTATAGAAGGGGTTCTAGATGTACCAAAACACTTTGACAGATGGAGTAATGAATGCATTCCATTAAATGATGTTAGTACATATCAATTGGCTAAGTATATTATTGAGGGATACGAATATCCTAAAATAAACGAAGATTCAAATAAGCAGCAAACCATTTATGTTGTTCAGGGTAGAAGTGGGATTGTATTTTCAGCCACTTCTAATTACGAAGAAGCACTTAGGGTTAAGGATTGTTTGAATGAGATTGAAAGCGATAGAGCAATCATGGGACATTGGGTTAATAATAAGCACATCTTTCAGGAGTAAAAATAAATATACATATACTAGAATTCTAGGAGGTGTTTGAATTGAATGTAGAAGTTTGCGGATATTGTAGTGGTATGCCATTGGTGGGCAGAAAACCTTTAATGAACAGCGGCAAAGGAGATTATTCAGTATTTATAAATAGTTGCAATTATTTGGAAGACAGTGAGATTGGAGACTGGAATGCTAAGTTTTCTTTATATGGGGTTAAGATAAACTTTTGTCCTGTATGCGGCAGGACGTTAAATGATAAAGTTTGTATTTAAGTAAAATACATACTTTACTTAAAAAATAAAAAATCAAATTTATTGGAGGATTACTATGGATAAGAATATTGCTTCAGAACAGTTAGTTAACAAGATTACGGCTATTGACCCAGCTTTAAAAGCTGCCATGAACGATAAGAGCACGAAAGAGATTGTTATTAAGAAACTAAGCGAAGGATTTGAGAAAATTGTAATCCATTATCCGAACTTGATTGATGATATTCAAAGAAGAATTGTAGAATACCACACCAACAGAGGAAGAGATGGAAAGATCACTGATTTTGTATCACTTGTTGATTGGTACAGTATGAGCTTGTTAGAAAAACCTACGGAGTGGTGGGATAGCACAGGAGAATACTTCAACTTAAGAATGAATGAAGTTATCAATATGTTTCTTATGGCTAGATTCAATTTTGGATTAGTATAAAATGAACATTTGACCAAATAAAAGGGAGTATAAAAATTGAAAAGAATTGTCAGTATGGTTAGAAGAACAGACGATCTTGGTCGGATTGTTATCCCGAAAGAAATGAGGAGTCTTATGAATATAGGCGAAGGAGATCCGCTTGAGTTATTTATAGATACAGAACTAGAACAAATCGTCATAAAGAAATACAATGTTGAAGAAATTGATTATAAAAATATTTGGGAGTCATTTAAGTTTAGGAATCCCCATCTGACAGATAAGATGGTAGCACACGAGTATGATTTTAAAATCTGAATAGTTTTAGGTTAAGGAGTAAGTTTATGATCACTAATTATCTAATAACAGCAACAAGTATGGCAATAATAATGCTTATTCTATACTACCCAATCAAATGGTTGGCTAAAATCAATAAGACCGTGATTAGTGTTAAACAATATTATTACATGTCGCTTGCATATTTCGTCGTTGCTTCATTGTTTCACCAGTTTCCATAAAGAAGGAGATGTAATTAATGAGAAATATTTTCAGAGGAATACGAGATGGTGTTTCTAATTTAGTAAAATGGTTTCCTGTTATATGGAATGATCGCGATTTCGATCAAGCTTATTTGTATAAAATAGTACATAAGAAACTAGAAAGCATGGAAGAGTTTTTTGAGAGCAAGTATACTTTTAGTGTCGAAGCTCCACAAGTCGCAAAAGAGATACAAGAGGTTAGAGAAATGATGGGCAGAGTCATCACCGACGAACACCATTGTCTAGTTGATATCAATACAGAAGAATTTATGAGCGTAAAAAGTGGTAGATTTGAAGTAGATAGAGAAAATCCTAGATATATTAAGTGGATGACTGAAACTGACAAAGCAGAGAAAAGAACTACTGAAGACTTATGGAATTCCTTTAGAATTATTGGGGAGAAATCTCAAGGATGGTGGGATTAATGATTGACTTCAAGTATTTAAATTCTCCTGAAGGCAGAAAAGAAATAGAAGAGAGTATTAATAAGCAAAAAGAAGAAAACAGAATTAAAGAGGAGTTCGAAAAGAAAACAGTTTGTTTTACAGGCCACCGACCAAATAAACTTGGTAACTGTTATAGTCTACACGATGAAAAATCAAAATACATAAACAAGAAGCTTGAACCAATTCTGATTGACTTAATTGAGAAAGAAAGTATTGAGCACTTTATTTCTGGCGGAGCAATTGGCTTTGATCAAATCGCTTTCTGGACTGTTCAGAGATTAAGGAATACATACTATCCACAAATCAAGAATGTTGTTGCCGTTCCATTTAAGAACCAAGCATGTAAATGGACAGATAGCAAAGCTCAGACTTGGTATCAAAAGATGATTAATTTAGCAGATGAGGTTATTTATGTAGACGAGCTGCCACTGTATAGAGTAGAGGGAGTGCCGATTGGCGATTATCATGTAGCGAAAATGCAAAAGAGAAATGAATACATGGTAGATAAATCACGGATTACTGTCGCTGCTTGGGATGGAACGAAGGGTGGCACTGGTAACTGTTGTAGATATGCAAGAAAAGTGGGGAAGACACTGTATACATTAAAGCCCCAGTATGATTTTGAGTTGGATGTTTTATATGGATTCAATGGATAAGCGGGAGGAATGATAATAATGATTACGAAAGTTCAGGATTACGTTGATACTGTGATCAAAAATTTAGAAAGCGAAGGGCATCGCGACATTCAATTTCTAAGCGCTTCCGATTGTACGCTTGTGAAGAATGGAATTAAAGAAGACTATTTAATGGAAGAAACAAATTTAAACAAAATATGCTCTGGAATAAACTTGAACGAAATAGAAGATGGAGTTGAAGTTGCGGGAAGCAAACTAAGAATTTTTAGTATTCCAAAAAGAAAACGTAAAGGCGTAACTTCTGTTTATTATGTTGTAATTCAATAATGCTAAACTGATAAAATTGGGCTTTTAGAGGAAATGAATTACAAGGAGGTTGATGTTAATGAAGGTTGTATATTCGAAGTGGCATAATAACTATGATGAATTGATACTAGGACATGAATATATCGCTCAATATTATAAAAAAGGTTGGCTGTTAATTGACACAGTTTTGTACAGAGAGGACTGTTTTCAGATGGTAAACAACTTAAACAAAGCAATCTCAATTGCTTCAACTATGCATAATGGTCAACTTGATAAGGGTGGCAATCCATATATCTTACATCCATTGCGTGTAATGATGAATTTGAAGTCAAATGAAGAACAAATTGTGGCAGTACTGCATGACATCTTAGAAGACACAACTATGACTGAAGAAAAACTGTCGGAAGATTTTACAGGTCAAATTATTGATGCAGTTATTGCCTTAACAAGAGAAGAGAACGAAACGTACTGGGAGTTCATTGCACGTTGTAAACAAAACGAGTTAGCCCGAGCGGTCAAAATTGCAGATATTGAAGATAACATGGATTTGAGTAGGATTAAGCAGCCAACAAAGAAGGATTATGAGCGAATAAAGAAATATGAAAAGGCATTAAAGGAGCTAATGAGCATTGAAGAGTGATTTGGAATTGCTTCAGCAGATTTATAAAGTAACAAGTGCTCTAGATCTTGAATTATGTACTGTATTGAATCGCGGAAAAAGCACTATGAGTGGTGCAGAGTATGAAGAGTTAATGGATTTAATGATTGAGATAGAAGAGTACCTAAAAGCTAAGAATCTGTAAAAGCATCGTTTTAACAAGATAGGAGAATACATAATAATGGCAAAACAGAAGACTAATGTTCAGTATCAGTTTCCACCCAAAACAGATACTGTTTTTAGAATTTACCTTAAAACAAATCATATGAACAGTCTAATTGTTGTTCGGTTTGAGTTGCCTAGTGGAGAGGAGTATACAAGGAATTACGGGAACATTCCTTCAAATGCTCTCTTGGCTGAATACAAGGGTAATGAATTTGAATTATACATAGATGGCGAATATGTTGGACAAAGAGTTCTTATTGAGGCAGATAGAAATATGTTTAAATACGACACCATTGAATAGTTAATTAGTTAGTTGTACACTATAAGAACAAACGTTCTAGGAGTGTGTGCAGCTATGAGTAATCGTATAACATCTAATGAAGACACTCAGCTTGTAATTGACTTTATACAGCTACCTTATGTATTAGATGTATTAGAGCTAAACTTAAAGAAGATTAAACAGTCTGACTTAAAAATGAAGGAATTGTTCGTGTTGTATCTAGAGGGCTTGCAAAGTAGAGTGTTGATGGATTTAAAAGTTGTCCGTCAAAAAATGAGGCAGCGAGGAATTAAGGTGTTTGATGGGGTTAGGTCAGACAAAGACTTGGTAACTGAGTATCTATGTCGTGGATATACTCACACCATGCGATTTCTTTGGTCTAAGATTAGAAGAGACGTGGAGGTGAGGATAGCTGCCTATATGGAAGTTGATATGAATAAATTGGTCAGGCTGGAATAATTCAGCTTGACTTAAATAAACAAAAATAATAAAATTATTTATATAGATAACAAGTGAATTTGCAGCCGTACATAGGAAAATGTTGTATAATATGATGCAGAGGTAGGTGGCAGCAAGATGGTAAAAGAAAATGAAAAAATAAGAAAATATGTGCACCAAGCAATACGTGCGAACATTACCTTGAGTGCGAACTAGAAGATGAAGATAGATGTAACATAGAGAATGCTAAAGCTTATTTTGAATCGATTATAGAGTGAAAAGATAATTTTATAAGGGGATGTGGCACGTATGGCTAAAAAATCTGATTTTGAAAAGGGATATCTAGAAGGCCAACTGGACTCAGCAGAGAGTGAGCTGTACATGCTTTGTAGAATAAAAGAACAATTGGGAAAAGAACTAAATGAAGACGATGCTATTATAATACGGATTAGAGAAACAGAAGACTTTTTACGAAAGAATGGTAGAGATGTTGATGCCTCAGAAGATGATATTGTTTACGATGAAGATTGATATCTGCAAATGAAATAACACTTTTATAAAAAGAAGGTGATTTAGTGCGAATTTATATCGCTGGCATTAATCATAATGATCCACTTTCTAGAATAGAGCTTATCGAATGGATGAATGACATTGCACGACACGAACAAATGTCGCCAGATTTTGTTGCTACTGAATGGAAAGAGGAATATTTCAACTTGGTTAAAGAGCAGCGCGCGGAATTTGATAAAAGAGTACGAAGCGAATGGTCGTCTCTAACTGAAAAACAGATCGAAGCAATTACTTTATCGTTAGGATATGAAGGAGATGCTCACAAAGAGGTGTTCGGAGAACTGCCTATTTTATGGTTGGATCAAGAAAGAAATGCTGGTAATCCATCCGTTGAAGATTTTTACAAGTACAGGTTTAAAAACTTAAGAGATTGGGCGCAGGAAATCGATAGGAATGAAAATTTCTTAACCCTGCTATCTAAGATGATTAGAAATTTTCAGTCTGTTTCTGTAAAATCAAACCCATCTATTGATTCAGGTCGGGATGCTGCTTTTCATAAAGTAATAAACAACGAATGCAGTCCTCATCGCTTGGGTTGGGCAATCATTGTTGTTGGCGCCCTTCATGCTCTGCCAACGCCGGGAAGCATGAGAAGTTTATTGGAAACAGACGGATACCAGTGTATTGTTAAAGATTTATCGCAATAAAATTAGTCTTTCACAAGGAGGGTAAATAAAATGAAAGACAATGTTGGAAGGAAAGTTGGTTTAGGAGTAAGTGCAAGGCCTTTAACGGGTTATTACAGTGGGCAAGAAGGGTTGGTCATTCAGATTGACAGAGCAGCAGGCAATGTAGAATTAGAGTTTGAGAATGGCGATTGTGAAATATATTTTTCGGAGAACATAAAGATAGTCTGATAAAACGAATCTTTTATGGCAAAATAAATGTCAAACTTAAGTAGATACGCTTATATGGAGGGTGAATGACATAGATATTGAAAAAATAGATAATCCAACGTGGTCTGGAGAGATAAAAAGTATATTGGAAGATGTAGAAGATGGTATTTTTAACATTGATGCTGATGAAAATGACCAAATGGGGGCAGATTGGTGGTATTTGAAAATTAATGGTGAGGTTGCTGGTCTTTTATGGATAGTATGTGAAGAAGACGAAATGTTTTATGAGAATCAAGCAGAAATCGCAGAAATTTCATTTTGCTTTAGGAAAGATTATCGTCGAAAAGGAATGTTAAATTCCTTAATTGAACAGGTAAGTAGTTTAGTGGTGAGTGATTATGCAAAAGCCACACTAATATTGGCTGTAGTTAAAAAAACGAACCCTTTTTTAGAGGCTATTAGCAGAACGCTACAAAAAAATGGATATCTTTATTCCGAAAATGGCAAAAATGTTTTGTTAGAGAAAGAGATTGGCAAATCAGAATTGGAGAAATAGTCTTAATGAAGATTGATGAAATGTGAGTTTTAATGAGAAAATTACATAAGAGGAGTGGATTAACATAAGTAAGCAGTGGCTTGACAGTGATGACGTACTTGAAGAATATGATGATTCAAGTACGTATGCATTAATTGAGCTAGGTGTTCAATTGATTGATCCTAAGAAGATTATAGGTTTGTCTCGCGAATTAAGAGAAGTAAAATTAGAAAGACTTAGAATGAAAATTTTAAACAATGGTTGGCAGGATGAATCTCCAACGGATTTTAAACTTATAAAAACGTTGGATGGGAATTTTGTTGTTGCTAATGGAGGCAATCATAGAGCCTATCTAAGCAACGAACTTGGAATTAAAGAAGTGAAGGCTAGAGTATGGGTACACATTGAACTTAATAAATTATCTGAAGCGGAATTAAATCTATATGAGTTATACAAGACTGAAATTTCTGGATTCTATAAACAATTTAAAATTTATAAAATTAGAGGAGACGAAGAGAAACAATTCGAATTTTTACGTAAAGCTGGGAAATTAGAGGAGAAACTTAAAGCCTTTCTTCTAAAAATTTATAACGAATCATTATAAAACAAATATTTCACGTGAGAAAGGATTAGGAAATGAACTACATAATTTTTGATTTAGAGGCTACTTGCTGGGAGAATGATCGATCAAAACAGAATGAAATTATCGAAATTGGAGCTGTGAAGGTAAACGACAAGCTTGATATTGTGGGTGAATTCCAAACTTTTATCAAACCTAGAATGAACCCACAATTATCTGACTTCTGTAAGAATCTAACTTCAATTTCACAGAAAGATATTGATACGGCAACATACTTTCCACAAGCTATCTATAAATTTCAAGAATGGATTGGTAGAGAACCTTACTACCTTTGTTCTTGGGGTTTCTATGATAAGAGTCAACTGAAAAAGGACTGTGAGTTACATAAAATCAGAACTGAATGGATTAGAAATCATATTAGCATTAAACATCAACATGGAAAATTGATTGGTAATGATCGTGGAGTTGGTATGGAGAGAGCGTTAAAGATGCTTAATTTGCCACTGGAGGGTACTCATCATAGAGGAATTGATGATGCAAAGAATATCTCAAGGATTTTTGTTAAGATATTTGACCAATTGAAGTTTTGATAAATCGTATTTTACGGGAAGAGTGATATAAAAAATGCCTTGGATTCAGGTTCTTATATTTCTAGTTGCTCTATTCTTTCTACGTGGCACCATTAGATTGGGGAGAGAAACATTGTTTATAAAATTTGTTTTTGTTGTTCTATTGATAGTTGTATTTGCTTTGCCTTTTAGTTTTATTTATGACGTGTCTCCATGGAGAGAAGGATCAATGTTGGCATGGATATATTCTTTGTTTTATCTAGCATTAATCGTTTACCTTGCAAACATAAAACCAAAAGAACAATAGAATCAATTTTTCCTTTTATAAAAAATGGGAGGCCAATTGAAATGCCAGAAGTAACTTTGGAATGGTTGAACAAGCAAGCAAAAGAGCTTGTAAAAAAACATTGGGGTTTGAATAAAATACCTGAAATATGTTTAGCAACACGAGATAGTCAACTAACAAAAGAGAGAAAACTAGATTGGGATAATTACGCAGGGTATTATTGCTCAGGAATAGAAACTGTTGTTCTGAACAATGAGAATAACCAAAGGTACACTCTTAGATATATAAAAAGAATTCTCCTCCACGAACTTTGCCATTGGTACTTACATATTACAAATCAGCCTTGGCACGACTCAGATAAAAGATTTGCCAGAGAATTGATTAGAGTTGGGTTAGGACAACGGTATAATGGGGATGAGCAAGCTGTCTTAGCTGCCAAGCAGGCATGGAAAGCAAAGGATGAAGAGCGTTTTGAAATTATTGAAAGAAATGAAGATACAATTATCACTATTAGATTAAAACATCATAGAAAAAATGTAGATGATTTCAAAAAGGATCTTGCGAATACATTAATTAGTGTACACAACAATCGTGACGAAGATGAGCCAATCTATCCTGGTGATGTTGCCAATATGATGTGTAAATGGTATGGATATAAAAAAGAGCCTATCGCTAAAATTGCTGTTGAAATAAGTGAGAGTGGGAATTATCGAAGTGGTCAGCTTGCCGATAGAGATGATTTGGTAAATATCTTATCAGATCATTTAGATGTGGATCGCGAAGAGGCAGATAAGAAATTGATTGACCACGATATGGATGATTATTATGCAGCTTCTGAAGATATCGAATAAATGTTGATTTTTTATAATATAGGGAATGGAGTTTAGAAAAATGGATAGATTGATTGAACTGTTGAAAGAGGAGTATCCCCATCATAAGTTTTTTGATTGCTTGGGCTGTTCCAATTCTCACAGCGATGAAAATAATATGCTTCATTGTATGATTCATGAAAAAGAAGTAGAAGAAGACGAGCTATGCAAAGATTTTAATTAAAATCTTTCTTTTACAGAAATGGGGTGTAGTCTTGACCAAAACTTTGTCCGTGAAGGTAAAGAAAGATGGCAGCATTGAATTGCTGGATTTATTTGATGCACTTTCACTAGAACTGATAAGCAGAGTCCCCAGCCTTTTGAAAACAAATCCATTATTTGACGATAAGAGAAAAAATGCATTATTGGTCAAGGAAATAAACGAACTAATTTATAACAAGAAACTAGACGAACAATTCTCGCTGGCAAAAAACTGTTCCTTGGAATTTAAAATGATGCTTACTGATGTGATTGAAAAGTTGATTCGCTATGAGAAGAGATGAAATCTTTTTTTACTATTATCATGGAGGCAGGAAAATGAAAATCAATAAAAAGTACAAGTATTGGGAATTTTACTACGATATTAATGGTGACACCTCTTCAACATTTGAAAATCGTCAGTGTATTGGCTCAATTTGGTCGGATGAGTGGAGTGGATTAGAGTTGTTTGATATGACTGACGAGCAACTCAAAGAACACCTAATAGATGATATTGAATACTATCATGAAAAAGTAGATAAACGAAAGATTAAATCTGCGATCAAAGAGCTTCGAGAAATCCATAAAGAAGTAAAGGTAATGTGCTAATTTGAATAAAAGTTTACTTTGATCAAAAATGGGGGATGCCAATGCAATTGTATCAATTTTGGTGGGAGGGTTCTTATGAAGGTGATAATGGAGAGCCATTGGCTCATGAAAGTGTCTTTACAAGAGAAGAATTAGTAGAAATGGTCAAAGAATCTGGCAATCGTTATGACTTGAACAGATTAGAGGAATTTTTAATTGAAAATAAAGGATTTTTCAAGCCCAATTGTATTAGGATCAATACTTAAAATTCCCTTGGGTAGATAAGTACACGACAACAAGGAGACTGCATCAATGAGCGAACAAGAGTATAAGATTAAGCTGCTTACCAGTAATCAATACAGTGAATTTTATTTTTATGCCTCTATCGGTGAGCTAGAAGAGTATTTAAATGAAACGTTGACAATAACTTCAGAACAGTTTTTAGAGTGTTACACTTTGGGGCAGTCACGACAGTTTTTCGAATGGATTAAAGCGAAATCTAATCAAAGAAATCAGAATGAACAAAAAGAAACAAATGGTGAATTAAAAGAAACAAAAGAACAAGGATAGTAAAAGGTTGATTTGATTAAAATAGGGAGGTGATATTCTGAATGTATTTATTGTTGTAAAAAAAGATTCTTTCGATTATGAAACCAAATCATATCAAATCAGCATAATCGACAGTGTTTATTCAACTGAAGATGCAGCAAGAGAAAGGTTAAAAGAATTGGGTAGTTATCATGATTATATTAAAAGGGTTGTACGATAAGGAGGAAATACATATGGAACAGTTTAAAACGTGGGCAAATTTGAAGAGCAAGTTAAACTACAAGTCGGAAAATGAGAAAAAAGAAATTGCAATGAAAGCAAAATTGACAAATGCAATCGTAAAAAAACGTAAAGACAATAACATAAATATTGACGAGCTGGCTGATCTTGCAAAAGTGGAAGTCACTAAAATTACTCAGATGGAAGAAAACAAATACGTACCAAGTTTTGATTTTCTGATGACGCTAGTTGTTGCTTTGGATATGGAAGTAGTAATAAAATAATATTAAATATACAAAAATAATGAAATGTGGTATTATTAATATGTGAGATAATTCAAATACATAGAGGAGATATTGAATGGAACATACTTTTGAAAAGAACAAGTTGTACGATATCTTAGGAAGTCATCTTGTAAATACACTAAAGGAGCATGAGGTGTTTGTTGCAGGAGGAACTATAACAAGTCTGTTTAGTGGAAATCCGATCAACGATATCGATTTGTATTTTCGAAGTGAAGCCTCATTGGTGGAATTAGTCGAGAGGATTTATGAAGACAGTGGTGATTGGGTTCATGCATTGACTAAAAAGGCGTTACTAGTAAAAGTAGACGATAAAGAAGTACAGCTAATTCATTTTAAGTACTTTGAGAATGCTAAACAGATATTTGACAGTTTTGACTTTACGATTTGTATGGGAGCATATGATTTTAAAACTGAAGAATTTATCCTACATAAAGACTTCCTTAAGCATAATGCACAGAGACAGCTTAGATTTAATAAAGATACAGCCTTCCCAATTGTATCACTGTTGAGAGTTCAAAAATATAAAGATAAGGGATATTACATTTCGAAACCCGAATTCTTACGAATAGCCCTACGCTGCATGGACTTAGAAATTGACAGTATCGAGAAATTGAAAGAGCATTTAGGTGGAATGTACGGGATTAATTACGATAAGCTGATTAGTTTGGATGAAGGAGAAGAGTTTAGCCTTTCTAATGTGATTGATAAAATTGCGGACTTGTCACAAAGTGAAGAATATTTCAAAAAACCTGAAGAAATAAGCTTTAATAGCGTAGATGATATTATTGAGTTAATTGAAAAAGAAACGCCCAAAATCACAAAAATCAATGGTTATACATATAAGCTTTCTGCAAAAGGAGTGCTCAAAAAGTTCAGCAGAGAATCAGAAGAAGTCGAAGAATTTGATGGTAAACAATACATAGAATCTCGTAAGTTTTATAAGTTTGTTGATAAGCGTGATGATCGTTATTTTAGTCACTGGGACAAGAAATTTGAATATAAAATCGCTCAAATGGTAACTCCAGATAATGAATATTTGTATTTCAATGAACGTGCAGAGATAGAAGAGTCTAATTATGCGTATCAAGGTGTTTTAATTGAAGTCATTATTCCATACGAAGGCTTTAGCCACAAAGAAGATTATAAGATTTTTGCTAAGAAGTGTTTTGTAGTACGTGAAGTACCTAAAGAAGAGTATGAGGGATGGATAGACAACAAAGATCCTTTTGAGTAAAAGTTCAATTTTACTGATATACATAACTTACCGCTATAAGAGTATATACTCATTTGATATACTGTTAAATGGGTGATGAATATGTTTGTATCTCCAATGCTTCTAGAGTACGCAGAGGGCAATAAACCATATAATGATGATAAGTATATAACAGAGTTAAAATTAGATGGAATAAGATTAATCGTTAGTAATATTGATCGACCTAGATTGTATACGCGACACAATAATGAAATTACTGCAAACTTCCCAGAATTGATTGATTCGTTAACCATTCCTACTGGCAGCATAATTGATTGTGAACTGATCGTATCTGACATAGATGGTAAGCCCAATTTTTCGGCAGTAATGGAGAGGTTTAAATCAAATAAAAGTAAGCATAAAGTTACTGCTTGTGCGTTTGATATCATTAAATATAAAAATAAGGATATAACTAAGCTGCCTTTGCTTGAACGTAAGGAGTTGCTTGATGAATCATTCATTGAAAATACTTTCTACTCAAAGTCCAAGTATCTTGTTGGCAAAGGTGTAGAATATTTTGATTTGGTGAAACAGCAAGGGTTAGAAGGAACCGTTCAAAAACTAATTAGCTCTAAATATGAAATAGGCAAAAGATCTTCCGCATGGAGAAAAATAATTGCTTATGAAATTGATGAATTCTTTATTGTTGGCTATAGAAAAGAAGATTTCGGATGGTTACTGTCAGATGGAGAGCGTGTATTAGGGGTAATGGAGCTGGGAGTAGGAAAAGCAGAGAGACAAGCAGGTTATAAGGTTTTTCAACAACTCAAAACTAAAGAGACGCGTGATATGGTATATCTCCAGCCTACTATTAAATGTATTGTCAAACATAGAGGTTATACCAAAAACAATATGTTGAGACTGCCAGTGTTCGATAAATTCGTAATTTAAAAGGAGGTGATTAGTTGGCTGAACGATTATTGAAATGTCCTGTATGTGGGCAATATGGTCATAAAGCAGATATGGTTAGAGAAACAGATAAGCGGCATTATCATAAGGAATACTGTCATGAAAAATGGAAGCGAGAAAAAGTATTTAAACAAAAAGAACAAGAGGAATTAGACTCACTGACAGACACAATAGTTAAGATACATAAACTGCAAAGCAGACAATCTATGCCTAAATCTTTTTATCCGTTCATTCAAGATTTGAGAAATGATTCTGTGTTGTTTGGTAAGTTAGATAGGAAGTATAAGCAAGGAGTAACGTATAAAGTTATTGGAGATACATATGATTATTGCTCTGAAAAAATAGAATGGGCCAGAGGCAATAAAGAATTCAAAACCATAATGGCTGAGCTGAAATATTGTTTTGCAATAGTTAAAAACAACATTGAGAACTCCATTAGAGCAAGTAGACAAACTAAGCGAAACCAAGTTGAGTCTGAAGCATTGAGTAAGCATGTAGAATCAATGAGCAATGTCCGCGAGAGGATTAACCAGATTCAAATTAACAAAGTAACATCAAATGATGAGTCTGATCAGAAGATCGACATTACAACACTGTTTGACTGAGGAGGGCGATAACATTTCTGACGTAATATCTACAATCGAAGACATTTCAACTGAAACGTTAGTGGTGGGAAGCTTTTATTTAAATCCTGATTTACTTTTAGATTATAGCGAAGTGATTAAATCTAAGTATGATTTTAATCAGCCAACGGCTAGGTTTATGTACGATTCATTACTTGATCTATATAGTCAACATGCAGGAACAGAAATTAATGAAGTGAAAATAAACATCTATATGAATTCGAACGATGAACGAAAAAAGAAGTATGACTATCTGAAGGGCTACTCGTATATAGATAGGATCACAAGAATTGTTGATTTAGATGATTTTCCCAGCTATTATGAGAAGCTTAAAAAGTTTTCTCTGCTTAGAGAATTTGAACGAAAAGGTTTCCCGGTTCAAAAGTTAATGGATAGAAAAGATTTCGATAAGATTGGAACCGAAGATATCATAAAAGGGATGGAGTACCAGATCAATACTATTGGTACAGTGATTGGTGGAGTAGAAGACAGTGTTATTTTAGGACATAACATGCCTGAAAAGATTGAAGAATGGAAGTTAACTCCAGACGTAGGAATACCAATTCCATTTGAGATAATCAATTCTCTATTGCGTGGACTTAGGGGTAAGAAATTCAACCTTTTTGGGATGCATAGTGGATGTGGCAAAAGTCGTACTACAAGTAAAATAGCATGTTATCTTGGAATTAAGCTGAAAATCCCTGTGCTGGTACTTGTGAATGAACAGGATGAAAATGAATGGTTGGGTATGCAGATCAGTAGCGTCCTAAACAATCCCGAATTTGGATTCGATATTCAAATGAAAAGAAAAGGTATAGACGGAATTGATGAAACGAAAATTGTAACTGGAACTTTGACTGAGGACGAAGAAGAGATTGTTAAAGAAGCAGCTCGATACATAAAAGAGAACAGTAAAATCTATTTTTTAGAATTAAATAAGTACGACGAAAATACACTCAAGCGACAAATTAAAAGGCACAAATTAAGAAATTGTCAGTTAATTATATATGACACAATGAAAGCGCCTGATCATGATTGGATGACTTTCGTAAGAACTGCCGACATGCTCAAAGAGGTAGCAAGCACTGAAGACATTCCTGTTTGGTCTACTTTTCAATTGACTGACGACAGCTTGTTTAATGATATGCTGACAAGCCAAGCCATTGCTAACGGTAAACATATTAAGCACGTAGCCGATGCACTAATGATGGCTAAACCAATACCTAGAGATCAATACGATAAGTTTGTTATATTCAATCCTAATGACCCGTTTGTTGGACAATCTACAACTCAATTAGATATACATACAAACTATTATATGGTTGTTATTGATAAAAACCGTGGTGGTAAAGATAAGGACATTTTATGTTTTGAGGTTGATAAAGGTAAAAATATATGGATTGAGAGAGGATATCTTGTTCCATCTGAAAACGAGAAAGAATTAAAGCAACTCAAGAAAGAAAGCAAAAAGCTTAAAACAGAAAAACAAGTTAAGGATTTGAAAAAGGCGCTTAACAAAGAAGAATGACTTGAGAGGTGATATAAAATTGATGCTCAAACTTTAAAAGAAAACATAATAAGAGACAATAAAGTTGCAGATATTTTAACATCTCTCGGTTGTCATATTAATGATAGGATGTCTAGTTATGGGGAAATAAGATCAACAAGACCGGGAGGAGACAATCCTTCCAGTCTTCAGGTTTTCACTGATACTTTGCTTGTAAATTGCTACACAAACCCCCTTCCAAAACTGGGTAGTGGGCATCCAGATATCATAACACTTGTTCAACATTATAAAGACATCTCTTTTTCAAAGGCTATGTATTATATTTGTGAAGTTTGCGGTTATAGTTACTATGCTGAGTACAAGCATATAAAAAAAGAAATAGATCCATGCCTTCAGTTTCTAGATTTAATAGAACCAAAGACCGAAATCTATGATGAAGTACCACTAAGAAAAGTAGATGAATCTATTCTGAATTCGTACATATCTTTCCCTAATAAATTATTTCTTGATGAAGGAATAAGTTGCAATACGCAGAGATTGTTCGAAGTCGGGTATTCTCTTAGGGATAATTGTATAACCATACCGATTAGAGATGAACTGGGAGCGCTAGTTGGAGTCAAAGGAAGAACTACACTTGATTATAAAACTTTAAAAACGTCTAAATATTGGTTCCCTATACCAACCCCAAAGAGCCAAATCCTTTATGGCTTAGATAAGACATATGATCACATAAAAAAGGCTGGCAGAGTAATTGTATGGGAAGCTGAGAAGAGTGTTCAGAAAGCATGGAGCTATGGCATTAAGCACACTGTGAGTGTAGGTGGACACGAGTTAAGTAAAACGCAGGTGTTGAAGCTTGAGCGTTTAGGCGTAGAGGTTATATTGGCATTCGATAACAACATAAGTGCCAACGATCTAAAAGAGGAAGCAAGTAAATTTATTATACGAGATAATGTTTATTGTATATTGGCACATAGAAATAGAAATGTACTGGCAGAAAAGGATGCGCCAATTGATAAAGGATTAGAATTTTTTATGAAATTGATGAATGAAGAGAAATACAAGATACCAGTCTGAGTAAAATATAGTTTTTATCGGAGGCGTAAGAACCTCCCTTTTTTATACATTGAAACACACTATTTAAACAACTATAAATAATGAAATAAAACTGTTGACTTATAATAAACAAATAAATATAATGAAAATATGAAACAGAGAGGGATGGTCACATGTCTAGTCATCAACTTGCCAGCTTAGAGCCGACAGAGGACTTAAGCATAGCAACTCATGTTTTTATCACTAAGAATTTATGCGGGGGATTAGATTTAACAGAGGGGGAGTTATATGTCTTAGGAAGGTGGGAATCTAGCATTAGTAGTATAGGTGAAGCTGAGTTGTTTATAGTAAATGATGCAGGGTTTGAATCGAGTTCGTTTATGATGTGCTCCAGAAAAGTATTCTATAGAATAAAATAACAATTCGATACATAGTAGAGGTTGGTCGTAGAACATTCATAGCTAACAACCTCTCAAACTTGCTAATGTGACCACTTAAGAGTTGGATTTTATTAAAAAAGGAGATTGAACAAAATGTATAAAGAAGAAAACTACGATCCCTCAACTTGGAGTGTACATCAAGTTGAAGTGGATTTACTCGATGAGGATGGGTATAGCGGTAGAGCAATCCTTGAAATTGGAGGGAATATTCGTGGAAGAGATGTGATTGATTCGGTAATTCAGATGATAGAGGATGGAGATTACTATCCAATTAAACATGAATTAAATGAAAGACACATTGCCACGATTTCAGATGAAGGATATCCAGAGGAATATGTTTTATACAATGAAAAAGGAGACGAACTTCTGTATGATGCATGTGATATTTCTGATTACGTAGTCGGTGTAAATATCGTTTCATATAGAGATGAATAGTAACAAAATAGTAAAATTTGAATTTTATCAATAATTTTAGAATTGAAAATGGAGGAGATAATGAGTACAGACAAGATAGTTGGTATGGTAGTAATTATTATGGGACTAGTTTTTATGGTACAAATACCTTGGATGTCACATCTTATGATGACTAGGAAATTTACAGATGCTTATGGTTTTGGAAATGTGAAAAAATTTAAAGAGAATTTTCACAAATACAGCTGGACTCCCTTAAATCACACTAAAGGTTTTAAAGACGAGGAAAATGACTGTGATCTTTATGCCGACATTATCAAATTTGAATCTAAGGGTATGCTGATAAATAATCCAATAAGTTATTGGTTGGTTTGTAGATATGTTAAAAAGCAGATCTTACCGAAGACAAATAAAAAAACTAAAGAAAAAATTAATTGGTAAAAGGAGAATACATATGGAACAGTATTTGATTGATGAATATGGTGTGGTTGAGGATAAGAAGTGGTTGACCAAACCAAGCGATATCGAATCTTATTTTAGTGAAGATGCAAGTGACTACTTTGATTGCGGACAAGGATATTATGAAGACGAAGCGACTCTAATTTGCAAGATTGCAGATAAATTTTATCACGTAACTATTAATGCAGAGATAACAAGTTCAAAGCAGGAATATGGGGATAGATTGTATCGGGTCGAATCTATCTCAAGTGTTAAATTTAGAGAGATCGATAAGCCTTTGCCGAAAGAAAAGACATTGGTAAATTACTCGCTGATGTTGACTGAAGAGCAAAAGCGCAGCCTAGAACATTTCATCAATGAATATAAGATTGAACGGGTCAATTGATAGATTGCTGTAAAAGAAGAGTTTTATTAAGAAAGGGGGAGGGTAAAATGTTTGCTGAAATCAGTGAGCAAGGCGTTAGTATCCATAAACCAAATATTCGATATAACGATCAAAATCAATTGATTCTGGATGGTATCTGCTGGGTCAAAGATGATCAATTAGATTGTTACAATTGGGATAATGAAGATATGTTGTGGATTTTAGATACTATTCCCGCAAGCGATGATGATATTCCAGTTAATCGGTATTATTGTCACAATGTGAATCAAAACGAAACTGGGTGGGTATTGCATGATCAAGTTAAATTTGAGCTTGAATTGGCAGAGTAAACAGTTCTTTGACGATAAAAATATACTTTTACGAAATGATGTGATGATTTGTTCAAATCAGACGACTTTCAAACTGTATCAAAGCTCGAATGGGAGAACTTCTTAACTTGGCTTGATGAAGTAAATGAGCTGTATCAATGGATTCCCGTAACTATGGGGGATAGAGTGAATATAAAAAACACGGCTAATAAACTTATTGCTTATAAATATTTTCAGCATAATGGTGATTATTTTGCTATTAGAGCAGATGAATACAAAAATTGGTCTCAGAAAAACAGCAGATAAAAAGGAGAATAATACATATGACTAAAATTGCAATTGTAAAACATAATGGGAGTCCAACGCCATACGCATTCTTTACTGATATTGAGTTAAATAAAAATGATCTAGTTGTTTGCGATACTCAAAAAGGATATGAAACAGGAAGAGTACTAAAAGTGACTAACTCTGTTCAAGGGGCTAAGCCTACAAGATGGATCGTATCCAAGGTAGATACCAAGAACCATGTAGAACGAGTAGAGAAAGAAAAACGGATTAGCGAATTGATGCAACAAATAAGCTACAGAAAAATCGAGCTAAATTCATTGATTTCACAGCATAATGAAGCGATATCGATTTTGATTAAAGAGCTTAATGAGTTAACAAACAAAAATAATACCAACATCAAAAATGAAATTGAGCTAAAAGATTCATTTTACTTTAACAGTGTAGCTGGTGGGAAATTTATTGCAATTAAAGAAGGCGGTAAAGGATATATTGTAACTGCAACTTCTTTTTCATCCGATGTTCATTATTGCCATATTGATACGGTGAAAGAACATATTGATCGTGGGTACTGGAAGTTAATCAACTAACAATAAAAAAGATTTTATTAAGATGAAAAAATAATACTACATAATAAGAGGAGAAATTAAAATGAATAAAATACAATATTTCAAGATTAAACAAGGAACAAAATACTATGAATTAGTAAAACAGCACTTAGCTACAATACTAAAATGGAAACCTATTTATGCCAAAGTTAGCGAATTGCTTGATGAAGAAATTGATTTAATGGTTCAAACTCCAAAACATCTTCAAGTTGAATATTCACAACTGAAAAAAGAAGAAAACAAGAAGATTTTTAAAGAAAATGGAACTTTAAAAAGTAATACAAAGAAAGGAAAAGAAATCGAAGCTGCATATAAAGAAATTATTAAAGAAGCTGGATTGGAAAAATATGAAAGTTTAATTTACATTTATTTTTGTGATATTGTAATTCGACATCTTGGAGAAAACATAGGGAAATTTAAAATCTATGAGGGTGAGATATACTGTGAAGCAAATTTTGATTTGGAAAAGAGAACAGAAGGTTCGATAGTTCAAATCACGGAAGAAGAGTATAGAAAAGTGTCTTGATAAATCTGTAATACAAGTGAGAAATCAAAGTAAAACTACTATTTTATAAGGGTGGATTATATGAATTTTAATCGTAATGACGAAGACGGACAAGAATTATTTATAAATGAAATTAAATCTATATTAATGGCTCATGGATATGAAACAGAATGGACAACTACCGAAACCAATGTTAATCATGGAGACTTTATTTTAGGTCTTAGATTTTTAAATATTATTAAGGATTAACTATACATGTGGAGGAATAGCAATGACAGAATCATATAGATTTGTAATTCAAGATACAGCCACAGAAAAATACCTAGTACATGTAGATTCAGGTATTGATCATCCTTATGAAAACGTTAATACCATTGAAGAGGCTACCAAGTGGAGTTTATTGGAACACGTTTCTTATGTGTTGTGGTGGTACGTGGATATGTACAGAGATTATCAGATTGTTAACTTGGATACGAATGATGTATTTATAAAGGACAAGCAACGAGGAATCCCACATGTAATATCCGTATCAAAATAAGGAGGTGATTAGAATAGAAACTTTAGATGTAATGCTGAATGGGTATGGGATTGTCACAAAAAACAGCGAGGGTAATTGGCGTGAGTTTAACTGTATTATGTTGGAGTTACAGGCTGCATGGAAGAATTTTAGTGAGGTAGAGAAGAAAGAAATGTTGGAATACTTAGGACTAAACTAACCTGAACTGGAGTGATTGATATGGTGAATATCAAAATCATAAATAAACAGACAGGAAGAGAAAATAGGTATCTCACTTATAGTTTTATGAAAGCAATTAACAACAACCTTAATATTACACTACCTGAAAAATTCAAAATAAGCATTCAATAGCTTAGAAAAAGGAGTGATTTAACCATAGTTTGGAAACAGAAGCAACCCCAAATTCCATTTGAACCTTATGACAATACATATAGTAAACTCGCTAAGATTAATGGAATTGAGGATATTGATCAATTTTTAAATCCTTTATCAAATGTAATATGTGATTCGTATTTACTTAAAAATATTGATGCATTAGTGACGCGAATTATACTAGCAATTAGAAATCATGAAACAATCACGATATCTGGAGATCCCGATTATGACGGAGTAACATCACTAGTATTACTGTACAAGTACCTTAAAAATTTTACTGACGATGTTCACTATGTATGTAATGAAAGAAGTGAAGGTCACTCGATTAATAATTTGATTGATCAAATTACTGACCACACAAAGCTGTTTATTGCTGTAGATAGTTCAAGTAATGACACGGAATCAATGAGGGCTTTAGTGGATAAAGGAATTGACTGTTTAATTATTGATCATCATGCTATTACCAATGATAATCCTTATGCGATCATAGTGAATCCTCAGTTGGCAGATTGTAAGTATCCAAATAAAAATGCTTGTGGTGGACTGCTTGTGTTCAAAGTTTGTGAGGCAATTGATGATTACATGGATACACATTATGCAAATCAACTATCTGATTTACCGGGATTCGCTTTAATGGCAGATATGATGTCCATGATGGAAATGGAAAATAGGTATTATGCAAATTTGTCACTCAAAGGATTACGTCATGCAGGATTAAAAGCGTTATTTACAGCTATGAACTTTGATTTAAATAACCTTTCAGCTACAGATTTTCTTTATGGCGTAAGTCCTGCCGTTACGGCTGCTACGAGAGCAGATAATATTCAGTTGGCTATAGATTTTCTGATGAGTGACGAGGACAGTCCAGAGATTAAAGTGTTGATTAAAGATTTGATTAGACTAAACGAGAGGCGCAAAACAATACAAGCTGAAGCATTGATTAGATTGAAGCCCTTAGTAAATGAAAACGACAAAGTTGTTATTGTCTTTGACCCGACACTAGGGAAAGGGATGAATGGGCTGGTAGCGCAAGAACTATCTAGAACATATAATAGGCCAGCAATTGTACTTGGGAATGGAGACAATGAAGATACACATGCAGGAAGTTTTCGAGGTTTAGAAGATTTCTCAATGTTGGATATGCTTGGCGATTGCAAAAATGTTATTTATACAGGTGGACATGATGGAGCTGGTGGACTTCAATTGTTAAAAAAAGACATTGAAGTATTACGTCAAGAGCTTAACGAAAAACTTCAGGATTTTGTTGCAGATAATTCATTATATTATGACCTTGAATTTGATATTAATCAGGTAAACGAAAACCTAGTTAACTATCTTTCTGAATTCTATCGGATCACAGGCAACAAATTTAAACAAGGGTATTTCCTTATCAAAGGGTTATTTGCATCAGATAAAAAATTGATGGGTAAGTCTAACAACACAGTTAAAATTGATTGCGATAAGCTTCAGTTGATGAAATTCAAAACAGACGAAGAATTCTACAAGAATGTGCCAGTCTTTAGTGAGATTGAAGCCATTGGAACGTTAAATATAAATGTATGGAAAGTTTATAGACCAAAATTCAAAGTAACTAAAACACTCCAGTTATTTATAGAAGAATATAGAGAAACAAAATAAAATAATACATATAAGAACGGAGAAATATACATATGAAATTTTACGGAATCGCAGTAAACACACAAAACAAAAGCGTGGTAATCAACAACCTGCCAACTGACTATCTTGGTGCAGTAAAAGAAGCAAAACGAATCGCAGCCAAACAGGGATTTAAGTTTCAATTTGTTAAACCGGCCGTAAATGGTCAAAAAGAAGGGGCAACGCTCACGAAATTTGCAGTACAACGCAAGAATCGTAAGTCTGTAAAACGGTGATTTTATGCGTATTAAAGTGTCCGATCATGCCAGAACAAGATGTGAACAAAGTAATGTTGGAGTGGGTCGCCTCATTAAAGAGGTGGCTGCCATTCCTAATATTGTGGGAAAGATTAGCTGGAAGACTAAATTTGGAGTAATAGTTGTCGAGAGAGTTAACGAAGGGTTGCTTCTTATTAAAACGTTTATTGCGAGATTTAAGTATAGAGGTAAACAGTATCACAAAGGCTGTAGAACAATTTAAAAAGTAAAGAATTGTGAATAAAAATTACGATCAAATGCAAGCTTTACAGTAAGAGGAGAAGAAGAAAAATATGATCAAGAAAAGATATGCGATTAAAAAAGATATTGATTACTATTATGTTTATATGGAAGGCATTCGCAATCGAGATTATAGAATTCCTATGCCTTTGAAAACAGAACTTGAAGCGGATATTTTAATAAACTGCCTAGAATCAGAATATCGTGCTGGATTCACTGATGGAAAAAGAAGTGAGAATAATAAGTAAAATAATGCTTTTACTTATATAGGTGAGATGGGAGGTATGAGCTTAAAGTATATCTGTCTACCTAGGAGATCAGGAAAACCAGATACAATCATGGATTTAATCACAGAAATGATAGAAAAGGAGGAACGTTTCATCGTGTTAAATGATATAAATTATCTTGATATCACCAAACGTTTGGAGAAGCTACGCAAGGATCGGGTAAAGATTGACCGGGAGATATACGATTTAGAAAATTTGAAAAGCAGAAAGCTATCTGAAGAATCAAATTTCTGGAATCAAATTCAAAGAGTTCGGAAAGATTGTGATACAAGATATCCTACAACAATTAGTTTTTTAAAGAATAAATAAAAGGAGAATTTAAATACATATGATTTTTTGGACAATTGTTTTCTTTGCAATTAATTTTTATGGAATGATTAAAGGTAGTATTTTCTACACAGCATATAGAAATTTAGAATTGATTAGCATTAGAGAGGCACAGGGCGAAGATAGACAGAAGATTAATCTCGAATTTGCAAAAAAGGGATGCTTCCCTATGTTTATTCTATTCATGTTGGCGGTTATTGAAATTATTTATTTGATTAACGCAATTGGGTACGACATTTACAAGTATCCAAGCATTCTAATCATTCTTTATTTGATCATTTCATTTATTACAGGCAAAAAGAAGAAACCCTATAAGAGCATGAATGACAATGAGCTGCTCGAAGCAAGAGAAAATATGCAAAAAGAATATAAACAGACTCTAAAATCGTTTCTCAAAAACTTTGTATGGGTTGTATATTTCGGGTACATGTTCTACTGTCTTGTTTTTTAGGTAAAAGATATATTTTACTTGAGAAAGGGAGTCAAAATTATTGTAGATATTAAGGAGTTACAAGGAAAATATTTGGATAGCAACCTAACCATTGAAGAGGCAGAGCAATTTCTAGAATATCTACATAAGACCCATAACGCACCATTTAGGGAAGATAGAATAATAGCATTAACTAATTTGATTTCACGATATAAGAAGACAGAAACTAGCAGGCAACTGTGGGAAGAAGAACATCTAGCAGCGGCAATAGCCTATTCAATTCTAACAGAAAAATGGTTGTCTCATGGTGCACACTGGAGAGAGCTAGGATCGTCAATGGTGAAATGGTATATAGGAAAAGAATGCTTTTTTACTTGGTTTAGTGGAGTAGATAGCATTGAACACTTAAATAATGCAAAGTTAGCAGATAATGAGTTTGAAAGGTTATCATCTGAATCTTAATCAAAGTGAGATTTTATCATGGAGGGAGAGTGTTGATATGGTGGATTGGATAAAAGAAGAAGTAGTTGAATTTCAAGAAACTCATTCTCCTATGTTGATTGTGGGAGCATACGATAATGGGACTTATGAGTTAGTGCTTGAAGGCGGAGAGGATGATAGTGCGTCAGTAAGAATGACCAAAGAAGAGTTCCAAAGAGTAATAGAAGCTTTTAAGAAAGTTATCTAAATCAAAGGCGTATTTTACATAGACAAAGGAGCAGAGAAATGAATCATATAAAATTATGTTTGAGCATTTTTCACAGAAAGATAGTCAAAAGGGTATTCTTACTTATCTCACTGCAAATTCAGACAGCGAAGTATATGAATGGATAAAATCAGAGCCATCGTCTGAAGTCTGGGGCAGTATATTTAATAGCTACAAATACAAAGAAAAAGACAATGAAGTGTTCAATATTTACGACAATGACTTTAGCATTGTAACTCAAGAGAGTTTCAGAGATAGGATGATTAGATTGCATGGTGATATGTTTGATGAGGATGCTGAGTTAAGTGATTTGTATTATGGAGCAACAGTGTATGGATGGGAAGTCGTAAAAGAAAATGTAGGGTATGAAGTATTACAAACTGCCAAAGAAACAGGTATTAATATTGAAGTTTGTTTAAGCAAATAAAATAAAACACATATCAAAGGAGTAACAATGGAGAATAAATATCTTTATAAGTTCAATTGGGATTGTGGTCGTCAAGGTGAAGTCGAGGGGTTGTTTGTAGCCACAAAAAAAGAAGTGAATTACGCAATAGGTAAAGAGGTTTACTTTGGTGAGATTCTTGGTAAACACAGCGAAGTCTATGGAACAATTGAAGAGGGAGAAATTGAAAAGATTAATATCGATCCATCTGCTGTCGAACAAGTAGCAAAACATCTGGGTCAAACATGGTCGGGTTATAATCCACTCCATTATATCAGATATGAGTGTAAAGTTTGTGGAGATAGGCTCAATGGAGAAGAAATGCATTCCATCGAAGAAGAAAATACAGTTTGTGATTATTGTCATCGAAATAAGGAAGAAGGTGATAAATAGGTGATTATTGAGGATTTAAAGAAGACAACAATTGGCTTACAAGAAGTTGTGGATTCGCTTAATGCAGAAATGGAAGAGGATTTTGACCCAAGTGAATGGTCTGGAGGCAATTTTGACGATTGCTATGAGCTGGGATATTCTCACGGTAAAAAGATTGGCAGATTGGCAGCGTATAAAGAAATTCTAAAAATGTATGAACAGCACCAACAGGAAGAAGCACAGCAAAAGTGGGAAGATTGGAGCAAGAATAAGAAAGCTCTAGACAAAGAGATAGAGGTACTTATGGAATCAACACAACAGGTATTGAAAAGAAAGATAAATTAAAGGTTCTGTGTGTTGGTGTAGGCTATAAAAGCCGCATTTTATATAGAGGGGTGATAAATAGTGACAAATAAGGAACTATATCTGACATTACATAAAATGAACTGTGCAATCGAACTATTAGAGATCGCTATTTCAGATAGTAATACAGAAAATAGGAAAGTAGCTTGCAATGCTGTAAAGGCAACCGTAAAAGAAGTAAATTACCTTTTTAAAAAGGAATTAAATATTAAATATAAAAGGTAAATGATAAAAGTCAAATTTTATCAAGAAATGAGGAACATAAATAAATGTATAAATGTATTGATTATTACTCTGGTGTTCACATTGGAGAATTAAATGAAGTCTCACTTGAATCTGACTTTGAATACTTCTATAACGATTACACATACAAACTTAAATACATTGTTAGTAATGTAGCCTTTTTTACCAAGTATACTCATAACACTATACTGGAAAATAATTTTTCCTATCATTCTCCCAAAGACGGTCAGATAAAAAAGTATATTGAAATTCGCGTTATGGTTAAGGATTTAGCATATTTAATTGAAGAGTTAGTCCCAAGTAGCAGAGAAAAATCATTGGCAATGACCAATCTTGAACAGGCGGTTTTCTGGGCTAATGCTGCAATTGCCCGTAACGAATAGGAGGAATGTTAATGAGACCATATTGCGAAGAAACACATGAATACTTTGTTTTAGAAATGATGAATGCTGAAGATGTCGCACTGAATGGAGAACATGCAAACACAGTCAAAACACATCATGACTCATTGCCATCTCCAGATATTATTGCTAAAGATGTTAAGCGTTCTGGATTTGATACTTTTGAAGTTACACATGTGAAAGAGAGTATTAAGCGGTATGGAGTGAGTGATTGTTTTGAAGTGAAAAGTTACGATATCTGGTCTGAAGGTTTTGTTGTGACGGGAGGAAGTGGCACAGCTCACTTTCATGGTTCATCTACTGGGAAAGATTTCAAAGAAGCTTGTGATCGATTTGCTCAAGCTAACCCAGAATTTAAGAAGTATTATTCATCAGAAAGATTGACTTACTGGGGCTGTAGACTGTTTGATAATCATGCAGATGCAACAGTTAGTTTTGGCTAAAATGAAAATTTAAAAGGGGGGAAGATGAGATGGACTTTAACAAAAAGTTGATGTTTGAATATAAGAATTATAAAGGCGAAGTGAGTCTGAGACATGTATATCCTAACAGTATCCGCTACGGATCTACTGAATGGTACCCAGAAGAACAGTGGCTACTTAAAGCATGGGATTATGCTAAAGGAGATTATCGAGAATTTGCCATAAAAGACATCTTGGGATTCATATAAAATGTACCTTTTACACAGAAATAAAACTTAATTGCTTTTAGATAATCTGAAATATAAAAATAAATAAATGTATTGACTATAATGTTATAAATGAATATAATGAAATTACAATAACAAAAGGAGGTGAATAAGACGGAACAGATAGACAACACTAATTACTGCTTGATATTAGTGACTCCTCTGCCTTATCCTGATGATATATACCCTCGAAGGTGGGATGAGTAATGAGTAAAGAAACCGATAGACTATTAGAGAATGTTGCTAGATTGAATGAAGCACTATCAAAGTTGAGCATTAATTTAGAAAGTTTAACAGAAGCGCGAATTGGTATAGAAAAAGCTCAAAGAAACAAGATAGACCATGTAAATGAAAGAATGGGGCATATTAATATCAAGAAGTGGATTGAAAAAAATGGACGCAAGTGATAAATTGGCGAACAAGTTGATTGGATGTTTTATGGTAGATGTAGGAACAGAAAATGAAAGAAAGCTGCATGAAGATAATTATGTAAAGAAGAAACTTAAACAATTTTTGGGTAAGAAAGATTTTGATAAGTACGATGTACTAAAGAATCAGATTTGGAAAGAAGCATGGAAAGAGTTCGATAAAGTAGCAATAAACAAAAATAATACATAAAAGGATAATCAAATATGAACGATGAGTTGAAGAGGTTTATTGTTGAGGATATGCTGCCTCGTGAAGTCGAAGCTTTGACTATTGCTGCTGATTCATTATATCTAAAGAGAGATAAAGATAGGGAGTATTTAGATAACTGGTGGCTAGTGGTTAAGGCCTTGCTAGGAGAAAGAGTAGAGGAATTTAGAAATTGTCGGATTGTAAATGAATTATATAATTATTTAAATCATAGATATGAAAGTGAGGAGGCAAGGAAACATGAATTATGGTATTAGAGATATCATTGAACTGCATGTGTTTGATGAGACAGGAAAATTTGTTTCAACTATCACTACCCTAAAAAAAGGGAGCATAAGTGTAACAAACAGAACGATCAGGGTAAAAGACGCTCTTTTGAATGGCGACATGCTAAAGTTTCTGAATAAATCGGAAAACACAATGTCGGATTATGATAAGTTCTTTAGTAAAACTCAAAATTGCGAAACCATAGTTTTTAATCGCAAAGTTGTCAATTGTAAACTTATTGCTGAAGGCTTTTATAGAAAAGAAGAAAGCCAAGAAGATGTGGTAGTACAATATGAAATGCCAAAGTGCAGTATTGTAAGTGCCTATAACTTCAACCACTCTTATATTGGCGATGCAGATGAGTTTGATTATGTATTTGAAATAAAAGAATTTAATGAAAAAGGCGACTTATTCAAGCTTCATATTGAGAAGTAATACATAGCATTTAGATAAAACAGTTCTTTTACGCAGAATAATGGAGATGATACATACGCAAGTTACTAAAAGAGATGGTTCAGTTGTTGCGTTTAATCAACAAAAGATAGTTGAAGCTATTTTCAAAGCAATGGATAGAACAAAAAAAGGTATCGATAAGCAATTAGCAGCCAATGCCACCAAAGAAGTTGTTGAAATGCTTAATAATGTATCTAACGTAGATATTGAAGTTATCCAAGATGCAGTAGTAGATGTTCTTATGCAAAGCGAGAGAAAAGATGTTGCCAAAGAGTACATAGGGTATCGAGAAGTACGGAATCTGAAACGAAGAGAAAGAAGCAGTCTCGATAAAAAAGTATCTGGATTACTCGATATGTCTAATGAAGAAGTACTAAAAGAAAACTCAAACAAAGATGGACAGACGATTCCCACACAACGAGACCTTTTAGCAGGGATTATTGCAAAGGATTATGCTCAAGCTTATATGATGCCAAAACGAGTTGTTGAAGCTCACAATAGAGGAGATTTACATTTTCACGATCAAGATTATTCACCCTATTTCCCAATGACAAACTGCATGTTGATTGATTTAAAGGGAATGTTGGAGAATGGATTTAAGCTTGGTAATGCTCAAATAGAAACTCCAAAATCTATTACAACAGCAGCCGCTGTTACCGCACAAATTATTGCACAAGTAGCCAGTCATATTTACGGCGGTAATACAATTAATGAAATTGATACGATCTTGGCTTCATATGTGAGAGCTTCATTTGTCAAACATTTTATAGTGGGTATGAAGTGGTTTGAGGGTAATCCAAATGATCATATGCTTGAAAGCCAAGTGTATCCTGAGAATTCAATTCTCAAGAACAGATTTCCAAAAGAATATAGTTATGCAATTCAAATGACAGAAAAAGAAACGCTAGATGCGTTTCAATCCCTTGAGTATGAGATCAATACTTTGGTATCTGCAAACGGGCAAACACCTTTCTCTACATTTGGATTTGGTAGAGGAACAAGTTGGGAAGAAAGACAGATTCAAATCGCCATTCTTAGAAATCGAATTAGAGGTTTAGGTAAAGAAGGCAGTACCCCTATATTTCCAAAATTGATTTTTGCTCTAGAAGAAGGAGTCAATCTTAATCCTAAAGATCCCAACTACGACATTAAACAATTAGCAATCAAATGTAGTACGTTGAGAATGTATCCTGATATCCTTTCAGTCCCGAAGGTTAAAGAAGTAACGGGTTCATTTAAGTTCCCGATGTCATGCCGCAGCTTTTTAAGTAAATACATAGAAAACAATGAAGAACTACATGATGGACGATTTAATATGGGGGTAGTGACTCTTAACTTGCCACGGATTGCAATTCGTGCAAACAAGAGTGAAACAGAATTTTATAATCTATTGGATGATGAATTAGAAATTTGTAAGGAAGCGTTAATGTTTAGAATCAATCGTCTAAAAGGGGTTAAGGCAAAAGTTGCACCGATCCTGTACATGGAGGGTGCAGCAGGGGTTAGATTGAAACCAGAAGAAACGATTGACCATCTATTGGAAAATGACAGAGCTAGTATTTCACTTGGATACATAGGTATTCATGAAACCGTATTGTCGTTATTTGATAAACATATTTTTGACGACTTTATTATGCGTCAAAAAGGGTTAAATATTGTAAAATATCTTAGCGATAAAGCAGACAAATGGAAAAATGAAACTGGCTATGGGTTTAGTTTATATTCTACGCCAGCAGAATCGCTATGTTATCGTTTTTGTACATTGGATGAGGAAAAATATGGCGTAATTAACGGAATTACCGACAAAGGATACTACACCAATTCTTTTCATTTAGATGTAAATAAAAAAGTAACTCCATTTGAGAAGATCGAGTTTGAAAAAGAATACCCTCAATACGCAAGTGGTGGATTCATTTCTTATTGTGAATTTGATTCATTAGTGAAAAATCCAGAAGCATTAGAAGCTGTGTGGGATTTTGCTTATGAAAGAGTACCTTACTTTGGAACAAATACTCCAGTAGACAAGTGTTGTGAATGTGGGTATGAAGGAGAATTTAAGGCAACAAATGAAGGCTTTCAGTGTCCTAATTGCAATAACAACAATCCAGAGACATCCTCTGTCATTAGACGCTGCTGTGGTTACTTGAGCCAACCATCTCAAAGACCGTTCAACAAAGGAAAGCAAAAAGAGGTTGTATCGAGAGTGAAACATAACTAATGTACATAGCTGATTATAAAAGATTTGATGTAATAAACGGTATTGGTTTGAGACATTCATTGTTTGTATCTGGATGCACACATCATTGTAGAGGGTGCTTCAACGCTTCAGCATGGAATTCACAATATGGAAATAAATATACGGATGAACTAGAGAATAAAGTTATTAATGATATGAAGATTGATTATGTACAAATAGCTGGATTATCTGTATTGGGTGGCGAGCCATTTCAGAATATTGATGGACTACTACCCCTTTTGAAACGACTGAAGAATGAGTGTAAAAATAAGACAGTTTGGATATGGTCGGGTTATACGTTTGAAGAAATACTAAAAGATAGCTCAAAAAAAGATATGTTATCTCTCTGCGATGTTTTAATTGATGGTAAATTTGAATTAGATAAAAAAGACTTAACTCTAAAATGGCGTGGTTCTAGTAACCAAAGAGTTATCGATGTACAAAAGAGCCTAGAACTACAGATGACTATACTGTTTGAGGATTGATAATAATGGGTGGGCGGTAGGGCATAAGGAGGCGATGTTCATTTGACTAAAGTACTAAAAGACAGAAAAAGTTATATCCAGCAATCAGATTTTGATCATGAAAGATTTGAACGTTTCTTCCACGAAATTGTTATGGATAGTGGCAAGTCATTTGAAGAGAATGACTTGAAAGAGCTGAAAGATAAGATCATCTCAGAAGTATTATCTAAGCAAGAAGTAAAGGCAGATTACTTGTTTGATTTGATTATTCGCGAATCAAACGACAGAATCAATCAATTTACTCCCCAATTTACTTACTTATCAGCTTCAACATTCAGACGTAAAAAATACAAGGAAGCTTCAAAAGAACGAGGATTTGATTATAAGGTTGGATACGGTGATTATTACACTCTTGTTAAAATGTTAACTGAAAAAGGAATTTACTCAGATGATATATTGAACAGTTATAGCAAAGAGGAGATAGAATACGCTGGTGGATTCATTGACAGAGAAAGAGATCGAAAATTTAGCTATGCAGGTTTGTTCCTGTTTAACAAAAACTATTTGGCAAAAGGATACAATGAAGAAACCCTTGAGTTATTTCAAGAAAGATATCTAACATGTGCTCTTTACTTGTTGAAAGATGAAGACAAAGAGAAGCGAATGAGTCTTGTGAAGGAAGCGTATGATGTTTTAAGCCTTCATTTGGTGGGACTTGCTACTCCAACGCTTGCGAATGCAGGTAGAGTAACTGGAACACTAAGTTCGTGCCACATCATTACGATTGACGACAGTCTGCAAAGTATTATGGATGCAGTAAAAGATGCTTCAACATTTAGTCAAAACGGCGCTGGATTGGGTATTTATCTTGGTCGTCTCAGATCTCATGGAAGCTGGATTCGTGGTTATAAAGGTCGATCTACTGGTGTAGTTGGCCCTGCTAAACTATTTAATGAAATTGCGACATATGTTAACCAACTCAATATGAGACCGGGTGGAGTAGCACTTTACCTACCATTATGGCATGCTGACATTTTCGACTTTTTGGATTTAAGAATGAAAACTGGGTCACAGGAACGGAGAGCACATTCCATTTTTACAGCAGTAAATGTACCTGATGAATTTATGCGTAGATTAAACGCACGAGACAATTGGACGATATTTGATCCTTACGAGGTAAATAGTAAACTTGGGATCGATATAAATAAATTGTATGACAAGAGAAAGCTTCGTGATGGAGAAAAACCAAACGAAAAAGATCATTCATTTACATACTACTATCGTGAAATTGAAAAAAATGAAACATTGGAATTGAAAAAGGTTGTTAAAGCGACTGATATATATAAATCAATTTTTGAAGCTCAAAAAACTGGTGGTACACCTTACATGTATTATGTGGATACGGCTGCTCGAATGAATCCTAATAATCATGTAGGTATTCCGATTTCTTCTAATCTTTGCTCAGAAATTGTTTTAAACTGTGATTATGATGAATTTGTGAGCAAGGAATTAAATGAAGACGGTGTAGTAACTGAAAAGAAAAAAGGTTCTGGACTGGTAACTTGTAATCTAAGTTCCATTTCATTACCTGCCGTATTCGGCAATGATGATGTAGACCTTCAAAAAGTAATTGATATTCAATTTCGTCTATTAGACAACGTAATTTCGTTGAATCGCACAGTTGTTGAACAAGCAACTCATACGAACAATATTTACCGTAGTGTGGGTGCTGGAGCTATGGGACTAGCAAATCTCTTAGCAGAGAAAGGGATTCGATGGGAATCCGAAACTGCTTCAGAATATGTAAAAGAAATTTTTGAAAAGTTAAACTATGCTCATATTCTTGCCAGCCATAAATTAGCAGTGGAAAAAGGTTCATATAGGATGTATAAGGGTTCTGACTGGAACACAGGCGAATACTTTGAAAAGAGAAACTACAATTCCCCTGAATGGTTAGAACTTAAACAGAAAGTTATGGAACAAGGAATTAGAAACGGTAATTTGAGCTGCATTGCTCCTACTGGTTCTAACAGTCTAATCAACAATGTTTTTGCTTCTCTAGATGCACCATATGAAGTGATCTTTCAAGAAGAAAAACAGGGCATGAATGTAACAGTTATTCCTGCAAACTTTAGCGCTAAAACTAAATGGTACTATAAATCAGGATTTGAGATGGATGAATTGTGGTCGCTAAAAATTGTAACTGCGGCTCAAAAAGGAATAGATCAATCCATTTCTCATAACGTTATGGTGCACGAATCAGTTAAAGCTAGTGAGATGTTAAAGATACACACATACGCTTGGGATTCTGGATGCAAATCTTTGTATTATACATATGTAGATAAAAATTCGGTAAATAGAAAAGAAAACTGTGAGTCTTGTGCTGGATAAATGATGAAATAGAAGAGAGGACTACCCTCTCTCTTCTTAACAACTTGGAGATAGGATGATGAGTATTGACTTTTAGAGTATTTAACGGAGAAGTAAATAATAAAGCAACCAAGATTTTTGGTGGTGAGGCAAGCGGTATATGCGATTGGGATGATATCAAATATCCTCATATGCTGACTCTGTACAAAGAACTATTTGGTAATTATTGGATTGAAGATGAGATTAGGCTTACCTCAGACTTGAAGCAATATCGCGATGGTTTAACAGAAAAAGAAAGATATACTTATAACGTTGTAACAGGAATGTTGACATCTTTGGATTCTGTAGCTAATCGTTTCAACTTTACTATTGGGCATACATGTACAGACCCAAGTGTTGCAGCAGTCATTCAAATTATTGGTGCTTTTGAGGGGCTACATGCTAGATCATATCAGTATTTAACTTCTACCATGCTTAATTCTGAGCAAAAAAAACAGGCGTTTAATGCACCGAAAGAGATTCCACTATTGCGTGAACGAAACGATATCATTTTTAAAAAGATTCAAAACTTTATCGACGATCCAACCAATTTAAAAAAACTATATCATGCACTACTTGCAAACCTAGTCCTCGAAGGTGTGTTTTTTACTGGGGCGTTCGTGTACTTTAATTCTCTTGCTCGTTCAAACAGAATGATTGGTTCAAACAACATGGTCAATCTCATTAAAACAGATGAGAACTTTCATTCGGTGTTTTATGGAGATGTGATGAAGATTCTGATGTTGGAAAACCCTGAATTAAACACTGAATTGAATCATAAAGAAGCTGTATCTTTTATCAAATCATGCGTTGAAAAAGAAAAAGAATGGGCTGAGTTTATATTTGAAGGCATTGATACATTGTCCATTCCAGAATATAAAGATTATGTTGAATATCTTGCAAATGTTATTTGTAGAAATGCTGGTATCCAAGAAGTTTATCCAGACAATAAAGAACTGAAATCAAAATGGATTATTACCTATGGCTCAAAAGGTGGCAATACAAAAAGCGATTTCTTCCAAACAAATGTGATTTCATATGGACATGAAAGCGGCGATGGATTTGACCTTTAATAAGAAGGCCATCTACTATTATTCAATGTCTGGGAATACAAAAGCATTAGTAACACTAGCCGATACACATGGTTATGATATATACAATATGGCAACAATCCATCCAGATGATTTAGATTTTAAAGATTACGATATTTTGCTGATCGGTACGTCTACAGTTGGTCGAGGAGTTCCGCATAGATATTTCAAGGATATTTATCCTCAGCTTAATAGTTTGACTAATAGAAAAGTCGGATTATTCGGTAGTGGGAATTCTATTTATGACGTATATTGTGGAGCCTTAGATTTATTAGAATTAGTTCTTCATGAAAATAACACCATCGTATTTAAGCTAAAATTCGAAAGTTACCCCACCAAAAAAGTGATTAAAGAGTTTAATGACTTGATTGGAGGAGTTTGAATTATTGAAAGAAACTTATGGAGGTATTTATTACTTAAAATTTAAAGATAGGTATTATGTTGGCAAAGATTCTAAAGTAACACTTGATAAAAGAAAAAGGGAACATTTCAATCTCTTGAGGCAAAATAGGCATTATAATTCTAAGCTCCAAGAAGCATTTAATATTCTAGGAGAAAAGAATCTTGAATATGGAATAATTACGGCTTCCCCTGATTATTCTCTTGATGAATTAGAACGTTTAGAAATTAAATACATAGAAGAGTACGATGCATATACAAAGGGTTACAACCTAACTCGTGGTGGATATGGAATGAATGGATATATCCTTTCGCCAACTGAACGTCAGCATCGATCAGATAGAACCTACGGAGAAAGAAATGTAATGTCCAAATTGTCAGATACTCAGTTCTACGAAATAGTTGAAATGTTCAAAAACGGTAAAGAAAACAGAGAAGTTGCTATCCAGTATGGGCTACATGAACGCTATGTTTCATTAATAAGACATAAAAAGAGGTTTAATAGACTTTGGGAAACAGTAGAAGACTATATACCAGAAATATCTTGTGGCAATGATAGGGCAAAGTCAGTGACCCCAGAAGCTTTTGTAGAAATTGTATATAAACTAAAAAGTGGAGCAACGAATGCATCAATAGAAAGAGAATATGGGCTATCATCTGGGACTGGAAGTAGAATTAGAAATAAAAAGCTTTATAAGAACTATTGGAAAAGATACTTCAATGAATAAATATAAGGGAGCAATAGCACATATGACAACTGAAAATAACAAGCAAGTAAAACAACCATTTTACGCAATTAATGAGACAGTTTATATTAAGCCACTCAAGGTAAAAGGTGTTGTTAAGGGACATCTGGACGGTTTGACAGTGGTAACATATTATATTAAAGGCAATAGACGCACAAATAAGTTCGAATTGCCTCTGCTGCGTAGATATAAAGAGAAGATTAAAAGTGATACTAAATTAGCAACCCTTCATCCTAAAGAATATATTTTGAGTAAAAAAGAAGTTGAAAATTTCTCGAAGATTTTGAATCTAGACCTAACATCCAAAAGAATGATTGGGAATCTAGAGATAACACCGACCAATAAATTTAGAGTGGAATATCATGACCACAATCCATACTCTGACTTCTTTAAAGTACGTGAGTTCCAAAAAGCATTTAATTGCCCTGCTCCAGATGTGCCAACTGTACTGTCAGATAAATTGGCAATCAACCGCGCCTCCTTTGTGATGGAGGAAGTGATTGAGCTGTTGTATGCTACTGCTGGAAACAAAGAGAGATTCGATAAGTTTTTTGCTGAATTAATCTTGAATGCCGAAGAAACATACAAAAAACAACTCACTAAGCCTTTCCCTGAAGATCGTCTAATTGGGCAAATTGATGCTCTTATTGATATCAAGTATTTCGCTGAAGGTGGACTTGTTGAGGCTTCTGTTGTTCCAGATAAAATTTTTGATTTGGTGCATCAAGCAAACATGTCCAAAATTTTCTCTGATGGGAAGCCACACTATGACAAAGTAGGTAAGGTAATTAAGCCCGAAGGATGGGAAGCTCCTGAACCTAAAATTGAAGAAGAAGTAAAGCGACAAATTAAACTGGGAGCAAAACGGTTTAAGTAGTATAATCTTGGGCGGTGGTAATTCCACTGCCTTTATTTATGAAAAGGAGAGGATAAAATGTCATCCGTTGACAATCAATATTTAGCTCTTGTAAGAGATATTCTAGAGAATGGATACGAAGATACCAATAGAACAGCAGATCGTAGCAAAAAAGTGTTTGGAAAAGTATTGCGTTTTAATCTTGCTGAAGAGTTCCCTCTCCTCACACTTAAATTCACTGGCTATAAAACACTAACTAAAGAAATGCTATGGATTTATCAGCAGGGATCGAATGATGTACAGTGGTTAAATGATAGAGGTATTAAAATTTGGAATGAATGGAAGTTGCCCGATGGTACTATAGGCGAAGCTTATGGCGCTCAAATCAAAAAGCATAATCAAATCAATAAGTTGATTAACGAACTTAAAAATAACCCCCAATCTAGAAGAATGGTTATTGATTTGTGGGCTGTTGCCGATTTGGATAAAATGTCGTTAACTCCTTGTATGTTCAATCATATAGCCGATGTGAATGACGGTAAGTTGAATTGGCATACAACTATTAGGTCTTCTGATGTTGCTTTAGGCTTACCCTACAATATAGCTCAGACAGCCATTCTAGTGCATATGATTGCACAAGTAGCTGGGTTACAAGTTGGAGAGTTGATGATAGTAATAACTAATGCTCATCTGTATGAACAGCACTATGAGCCTATTAAGGAAATCTTTAACCGTACATCGTATCCTGCACCTAAGTTGTGGCTTGATCCAACAGTAACAGACTTCCATGAATTCGATGTGGATAAACATGTAAAAATGCTTGATTATCAATCGCACCCATCCATTAAAATGCGAGTATCGGTATGAGTGTTATAATTATAGCTGCACTTGATAAAAATGGATTAATAGGTAACGCCAATGAACTGCCTTGGAAGATTAAAGCCGACATGGATTTTTTTAAAGCACAAACTATAGGAAATAACGTTGTAATGGGAAGAAAAACACATGAGAGTATTGGAAAACCACTTAAAAACAGAGTTAACATTATACTCACAAGAAATATAGATTATAAAGCAGATGGATGTTTAGTCTTTAATAGTGTAGATGATATTTTAAAAATCGCAAAAGAATCTTCTGAAGAAACATTTATAATAGGCGGCAAAGAAATCTATGAGTTATTTATATCTTGTTCTGATAAATTGATACTAACTCATGTCGATGGAGAATTCAGTGGGGATACTTATTTCCCAATTTATGATCATAGCAGATGGAGAGAAGCTAATTGTATTGAGATTGAAGCAGGAGAATCTAGTGACTATTCAATAAGAATTGTTTACTATGAATTAAATAAATAAAAATAATGAAATAGTTATATACAAATATAATCACATATGATATTATGAGTACAGGTTAAACGAAGCCTGTACTTTTTTTATTAGGAGGTGGTTGAAATGAAAAACATCCACGACAAAGGGAGTGACGATATACGTTTTCCCTCATTGTAAATATAGCCCCAACAATAATTCTGGGGTTAATACTGAAATACGGTAAGTATTGGTTCAGAGAAGATTACGAGCAAATCAATACTAAAATAAACAGAGAATCAATATTTAATTCATTCTGTTTCGCCATTATGGGATTCTCTGCTCTAACCAAACTATCATCTTTGTTTATTATTCAGCAGCCATTAACACATCTTCAAACACCAATTATGTACATATACGCAATAGTCTTTAGTCCTGTCATTGAAGAATTAATTTGTAGAAAGTATTTATTTGCGAAACTACACAAGAAATATAACTTTTGGGTCGCTTCAATTATAAGCTCTATACTATTTGCAATACCACACTGGAATCTAGTTGGTTTCCTTGGATACGTTTTTATAGGGATAGTGTGGAGTCACTATTACAATAAGACAAATAACATACTGGTTCCTATTTGCAGCCACTTGTTGTTCAATTACTTCGTCATTTTATTTATGTCACTGAGAGGATGAAAGAACATGCAATTAAGTCATGAAGCACAAACTCTGTTGGATATCTGTTGGGTTGATGGTGACCCTAGATCAACAACATTTATTATTGGAGAAAAGACTAATTTTAAAGGCACAGAGTTTAAGCCTAACGAAGAAACCTATAATGAATTATTGGAATATCAATCCAGCTCTCCAAGGCCATATAAAATTGAGAAGTTTGGCAAGTTCGTTAATCTAACGGGAAGGAAGGTGAAATAAATTTGTTCAATTCGATTATACATAAGCTATTTTGGAGTAAATTATTTGCGGAAATTAGAGAAGGACACAGAGAGATGTGTTACGAGCTGGGTGTAAAAGATGGTAAGGAACAAGTAAATAAAAATAATCAATTTTATAAAGAATACTCGAATAATACATATGTTGATGAATGGCATTTACAATAAACACATAGGAGATGAATTGAAATGAAAGTGAGCAACAAAGTTATTCATAAATACGAGGAGCTTTGTCCGTATAGTTATTTCAAATGTGACTCCATTACGGACGTAGAATTTAAAATTAAGAGAGCCATTGTACTGGGGCGCCCAATCAAACAAGAAGACAATGGAAAGAAACTAATTCAATACCATTATAATTGTTTTGTAGTAAAAGATGATGATGTTGTTGTTGACATGTTCAAGAATATGAATAAATACATAGAAGTTCGAGAGAAAGTAAAAAATGCATACAATAAACTTGAGGGCAAACTATTAGTTTGAGTGTACGTAAAAGCCGTCTTTTATCAAGATAATAAATACATATAACAATGTATTTAGAACACTAACATAATAATAAAATGACATATTGGAGGATAAAGATTATGAGAAATGTGATTTTTGGGGTATCAAAAGAGACAGTCGGATCATATGTGGAACAGGTGTTAGAGAAGAATGATGATAGTTTAATGATTTTGGCTCCACCATCAGGAACAATTAGCACTTACGCACCATCTAAGAAAGGAAAGAACAAGGGCTATTATCGAGTTAAACTTGAAGTTTGGATTCCCGAAGAATCAATCAAAGGTGAGGACGCACTGAATGATTTTGGCGCATCCATATTAATGAGACTGCCTAAAGATAGAGTTGCAGACCATTTGAAGTAAACAAAGTAGACGGATTGTGAGGCGATGTTATGAATGGCTTCTTTAAAAGATTGCTTGCAGCACGAAGACTGATTAATGAACAAAAAGCAGAGCTAGAATACGAATTGTATTATATCGAAGAAATGATTGAGATTTACACGGAAGATATCAGAAGTCTAAATGACGGAGTATATAAAAATTATCTTAAGGGTAAACGGGATGGATTTAAAGAAATTTATAAGGATCTTAGAAAGATCGTAAAAATCTAATTTTATCAAAATATATAGGAGGATATAATATATGACACAAATATTGACACGGGAGCAAGTGTTGACGATGGAACCAGCGGAAATCGACCGTCATATTCACACGATATTGTTTAATGGTGAAGATTTAACAGGATTTAAGTATAAACATGTAACCTATACAATACCCGACAGGCGCGTTTTTGTTAAAGAAATTGATACAGGCGTGATATGGAGAGAATGTCTAGCTTATTCCCTAGAGATATCATCTGCATGGGAAGCAGAAAAGAAGATCAAGGAACTGAGATTACAGGCTAAATATTGCATAGCATTAAAACAGATTGTTATTGGTACAGGCGAATATGTAGGAATGTTTGATTATATCCACGCAACACCTGAACAACGTTGCAAAGCCGCGTTATTGGCTGTACTGGACATATAGGAGGAAGTTGAAAATGAACAATAAACATCGTGGCAAGCACATTGAAACAGATGAGTGGATCTACGGCTACTTAATCGGTGACGATGTAATCGTTGGAGATATTGTTGTATGGGATGATCAATATTTCTGTACAGAATATTGGTATAAGGTTGATCCAGATACGGTTGGACGGAACATTGGTAAAATTAGCATCGAAAATGACGAGGAATTATATGAGGGAGATATTCTTGCACCAACTCTGGCTTATAAAGAACATGAAGTAAAAATTATTTGCTACGACAGAAATCAATCAAAATATAAAGCAGTACCATTGAGTATGTATTTGATTAACGCAGGCAATGGTGGGTGGACAGGTTATGATATAGAATGGCTTCCACATAAGATTGGCAACATTCACGACAATCCTGAACTATTGGAGGTATGAAAATGAAATTGTTTAGAGTGGATAATAAATATACTAGTTACGGGTTAAACAGCTACTTAGTAATCGCAAAGACAGAGCAAGAAGCCATAGAAATGGCAGGGGCTAAACTTAGGAAATATGCTCTTGATACTAACTTTACTATTAATGAATTGGCCTACAGACAAGTTGGAATACAAATAAATAATATTTTTGAACATATCGGTCAAGCTAGTTATTTGTCATACTTTACAGCTATATGTCTGACTGAAGATGTTGCCCATAAGCAAACAATAAAAATTTAATGAAGATGTGGAGTAACAGTTAGTAATAGAAGGCTAGTTCGATCAAAAACAAAGAAAGGACAAGAGAATGGGAGTGTTTATGAATGGGACTATTTTTGTGAATACAGAAAAGAGAAGCGTTGTGTCTGGAAGTAACGTAGTATCTTTTCATCCAAAAATGTCGGGTAAAAAACATCACAACAATTAATGGAAAATGTTACATAGATGGATATGAGTTAGTTAAGGGTAAATGGAAAAGAACTTTTTGGTCGCTATGGCACAGAATATTCTAATGAAGATGATCAAATACCTGTTTTATATAAAGAAGCCACCCAGTTAAGGATGGCAGGTGTGACAAACAAAGTTTATTGGGAGAAATAATTAGAAAGTAAGTCGAACAAATTGTACAGATCGTCAAAGTAATCAAAAACAAACTTTAATGTTTTATCGCTTTGAATTTTCATATAAATAACTCTACAACATTGAACATATAAACTAACGACTTTTTTCATATATATCAGCTACCCTTCTTAAAAGAATAACTAATATTCTTTTCGACAGATCGTAGATAGAAGGATTGATAAAATTACATGACAAAAGTAAAAAAAGATTGTTAAATGTGAAAACTATGTGACAAAAATAAACATAAAATATATAAAAAATCAAATATACCCAAATAGGAGGTTTCCAATGAGTCAAACTGAGGTCAAAGTTAATGTAATTAATCAATTAAAGCTGCTACGACAGAGTACATTTAAAGATAAACTTTCTTTTCTGGATGAGGATATTCAGAACGCACAACGAGCAAAAGCTACCGAGGTTCGGGTGATGATTGACTACTATAATAAAAAAGTCGTTATCGAAAACAACGGTCAGATACTGTTGAATCCACAAGCTTTGTTTTCAATTGCTGAATCAGAATGGGATGAAGATATTCAAAAATCAGAATCACCATTTGGAATGGGATTCTTCAGTAACATTACCGTAAGTGATCGCATCGATGTTTATACAGGGAATAAATACATCATTTTTAATGTTAGTGAGATGATCCAGAGTAATAAAACTTCTATTGAAATTGTTGAGACAAATGATTCATTCGAAGGTTTTAAATTAGTTTTGAAAAACTTTGATTTCGAACAAGTCTCTCCGTCTTTAATCAGTGAAAGATTAGAATTGTTAGGTAAGTACATTCATGAATTAGATATCTACTGCGATGACAAGTTGCAAGAGAAGAAGAATCTTACCGATTCTGATGGCAGTGTATTTTCTAAGACAATCGAAACAAACACAGTAAAGGGGTGGATTGCTTTAAATGCAGGGTTTAGCGAAGATTTAAAAGTTTTCTATAAGGGACGATTAGTAACTAAACTTGATGGATTTTATTATGTAAAAGGTGATTTGCATATCAACGATAAAACGTTGAATCTCACTTCACCAGATCGAAAAGATATCATCAGAGACGATAAATACTTTACATTCCAAGATGAAATAAGAGGATACATCAAAGAGCTTTCGAACAACAGTTTTCTATACGGGGAACAAAAATACATAGACTCACATATCGACGCAATATCATGGAATGCGGACAAAGATAAATTGAAAAATGAAATGACTTTTCTGGTCTTTAATACTGAAGATCAAAACGATTCCGAATATCTCACCAAAATTGCTCTAGCTAAACGAAAAAATCCAGAAATCAGAAGTATCAATCAATTTGAAGTATTTATTAAATCGGAAGCAGCTAGACAGTCTGAATCAAATCATCGGGAGATTGAAATTGTCCAAGAGGTGAAGAACAAAGCTCCAGAAGCAGAAGGAATTACAACTTGGTCTGGCAGTGAGGGATCTGTAGGTGGGCTCAGAGCACCAGAGATAGATGAAGATAAGATTGATGAGAGAAAAGGTCAACAAATTGACTTTCAATCAGAGCCCGTATTCTGGTTATCCTTTGATCAAGTTGTTGAACATGAGAAGAAGTTTAAAATTGCAGAACATTATAAATTGAAAGTTATTATATCAAGAAATAAATTAGAAAACAGCATACTTGAGGCATTAGGAAAAGAGCAGAATATCGTACATATCTCTCAATTAACAGAGAACACGCTTATTAAAGCATCTATTTCAAATACAGAACTAAGTACAAAAGAGAGTAGAGCTTTGATGTTACTTGATATGATTAGTCGCATGGTTGGGTTTAATAGAAACGTATTCTCTATCGGTGATGTTATGGTTCTCAAGCAAACAAGGATTGATGTACTTAATCATACAATTGAGAAAATCGAAGATGAGTTTGTAGCAGTGCATGATTACTTGAATAATAAGGTATATATCGACAGAACAGTAATTGACAACAGCAGATTAAGAGAAAGTGATGATGAGATTTTAGATATTAACGATTATAAATTTTTACTAACTAACCTAAAAGAAATTGTACGAGCCATTAATCTGATGGATTTTGATAAACTCGAAAGACCAAAAGACCTGTATGATTGTCTAATTGATGGGCTGGCGTTGGCTTGATTAAATATAAATACATATTACTGTAAAACACTTGTTTTAAAATACTCGCTGCTCCTCAGGAGTCTATAAGGAGCAGCGGATTTATTAATGGCTTAGTTTGTTAACAACCTCAAGTAAAACATCAAATAGAATTTCTTTTGATTTCCATGCAGAATACATAAAACGACTTGGAAAGATTACATTTACGTAGATAGAGATGCATTTTTTGCGATAGTAATCAGATAAATGAGTAAAAAACATCAAGGTGCGACAACTCCTTTATTTTATGACTCCTGCACCTTAATGATCTAGACAAGTTTGAGATTTAAGTTTTTTATGAGTACGGCTTTAATTTTTGTAGACAGATGTATACTTGTGGGAAAGTGTCCGGTTTTTATGAGTACAACTGATATTTGTGAAGTACAAACGATGCCAAGAAGGGATTGCATAAAATAACGTGTACATAGTGGTGGAATCGAATGATAAATAAAACACTAAATTATAAAAGAGATCCTAGCTTGAACAATGAAGAGATCATTAAAGAGGCAAAGCTAACAAATAATAAAGAACTTAGGGATAAGATTATAAATAATAATATTCCTTTTGTTAAAAGCCTAGCCGACCGTTGGTATAAACGAGGAGTCCCGGAAGAGTTTGATGATCTATTGGGTATGGGAATGGTGGCATTAATGAAGGCTTACAATACATATAACTCAAATAAGAATATTAAATTTACTTCTTACCTTGGAAAAGTAGTGTGGAAAGAATTTATGGCACATTCCAGATATAAAAGCATGAAATGTCGTAGCAAGTACTCAAGTATTAGCTTCAATCAAACCCTTCATAAATCGAAAGGTACAGATGAAGAGAAACTGCTTGCTGAGGTTATTCCAAATGACAGTCACCTTGATTATCTGACAGTCGAGAATGAAATATTCAATACGCATTTAGTTGAACAAATGGATGCATTGTTGGCGAAGAAGGAGAGAATCGTTGCCGACAAATACTTTTTTGAAGGGAAAAGCATATCGGAAATAGGGGTTGAACTTGGCGTGTCACGTCAGGCAGCGCATCAGGCTTTTCAAAGAACGATTAAGAGGCTAACACCAATATACACTGAATTGGGAAGTGGGTTAATCTGAACAGAAAACAACTTTTAACCTTCACTATTAACTTATTTGCTTTAATGACTGCTTGCGGTTTAGTAGGTGCAATTTATGGTCTGATTTATCCCAAGACCACAACACCTTGGTTTTGGTTTGGATTCTCTGGAGTTTGTTTACTAGGTACAATTTTAGATTATTTAGACTATCGAAAATTGAAGTAAAACTCATATTTTATAGGGAAGAGGTTTTTAGATGAGTCTTCAAAAGGAAGTTCATTATTATGATCATGGTAATAAGAAATATAAAATCATTCATAAGAATAAAACAACATATTGGGAAAGAGCTGGAGCTATTGTTGAGTTTAACGTAAATATAAAAATGAAAGTTTTTTGGATATTCTACAGAACAGTATTTAATAAGGATTACCTTTTTCCAAATTCGTCTGACAATAGAGTCGAACTTGCCAAATCTGACTATTTTTACGGAGGACGTACAGATGAAGATAACACTCAATTTACAAACTGATAATTACAACTCATATTCAAAAGAAACAATTGATTTTCAATCCTCTAGTGACTCTTTGGAAGTGACAATTAAACTAGGAGACAGAGAAGTTAGTGTTAATAAGCAGGAATTAATTAAGTCTATTGAAGCACTATGTAAGTAAAAGATGCATTTTATGAACACAAAGGAAAAGAGGGTGTCTAATTTTGATCAGAATTTATGAAGATTTATATGAAAGAATAAATGAAACTATTAAGCAAACAGGGGAAGATTACGGATTGAGGTTTATTATAGAAGGTGAAGAGTGTGGGTGGGATGGAATATTTATCAAAATTGGTGAAGCCGTTGATGAAGAAGAATTCGAAGACCCATTTGAAGTAATCTGATAAAAGGCGACTTTGATCAAGAAAGGGTGTAGGTAAAGTGTTAGACAAGAAACATATCGAAGATTGGTATGAGAAGAGAAAATCTATGCCGAAGAAGGGCTTCTTATTAACCTTTAATTTAATCAATGGTAATTCAATTAGAGTAAAAACGTTTGATAAGGATGTTTTTGAGATAATAACTCATCAGTTGAGTAGTTCTTCTAAATATCATTTCCCAAAAACAGATATCAATGAAGAATTAATAATTTATGTTGATCACGTATTGTGGGCAGACATAGCGGAGATTGAAGCTAACTAAAGTAAGTGGAGAATTAATAGGGGTGAGCAAGCATAGAACTAAATAAGTACATGGAGATCATGAACAACAAAAAAGACTCAAAACAAATAACAGATAAACAATATGCAAAATACATAAGCAAGTTATGGCAATGGCAAATAAACAGCTCAACAGAATATTATCAATCGGAGGATGATCATTTTTGATGGTCTATAATAAATATGAAATTTTTAAACCAAGATGATATTTTTAAAATTTTAAAGAAGTCTCTCAAGAAGCATTATGGCAACTTCACTAGTGAACCCAAGATTGAAATTGATGTAGACGTTATGGCAAGCAGTTATAATTTTATTGTTAGAAAATTGAATTTTAGTGGAAGGATTCTTTCTTTCAAGTATAAAGAAGAAATTTTAAAACGGAGACTTACACTGAATGAGATTAAAGGAATGTTGGAATTAGAACTTGGTGGAAAAGTAGACGTGGCTGCATACATAAATGAGATCGAACAAATTGAAGAAAATGTTAATGGTTATAACAATAACATTGTTTTAGTGGCTACTGTTATTCAAGAGGAACCTGAGTTGGACAAAGAAAGTATCATGAGTTTGATCGATATGGCAATCGACATGAATGATAGAGAATGGTTTATTGAGTTATCAAATACATATAAGCAATTGGTATAAACCATGAATTTGATTGGGAAAGGAGTATTGAATGAAGGTCGATATCAGAAAGCCGCTGATTGAAGCAGGATCAATTGTTGAAATAGAAGGAAATTATTACATCGTAAATGAATTGCCGAGCTGTGTTTATTACGAAACAAGACCTCATTGGAGGTTTTACCTACATAATTTAAATGGGACAGGATTTTATAATTATCCAGTAACAATAGAAGTACTGTCTCAAACTATACACAATGAAGGTTGGAAGGTCTATAGCAGTAAACATTTTAAACTCATTATTGAAGATACTGATTGATGAGTCTTAGCACAGTGACTGCGTTTCATAAAATCTGAAAAAAGGAGATGTATATTATGACTTTTAAAAATGGACAGTGGATGTTTAACGATGTATCGGACGGAGTTTGGGGGATCGGTGAGTATTTTGATTTAAAAGCGCAAGCAATTAAGGCAGCAAAGGAATACTATTCACCAGAAGAACAAAAAGAATTCTATGTTGGTCAACTTTGCGAAATTAGTAATAGTATTACGGTTGATTCTGAGGGAGTTTTGGATGATATTTCGTCATCTATTTACGATGAAGTTGGTGAAGCAGCAGAAGACTACCTGAATTATGTGAATCGGGAAGAAAGAGAGATTTTAGATGAAAGGCTAACTCAAGTTACTCTTGAGTGGATGAAGGAGTTCGGTTATGAGCCTTCGTTTTTTAGGATCGAAAATACAGAAAAAGTAAGATGGATATAGATTTGTCCTATAAATCAAAATAAGAAAATCAAAAAACTTAATGTTTATAGGGTTTTTATGATAGTGATTTCTACGTAAAATCCTGATTTTATTCATTGCTCAATACTACTCTTATAGGATCAAAATATTATATAAATAAATATAATGAAATATATACAAAATAATAAAGCCGTGGTATAATCATCTTATAGAATGTATTACATTGTACGACACTGTTGAGCTACTGTCATACTTTGATACTCATTGTATTTGGAGGTAATATCATGGCTTTAACTGTAGTGAAAAATTTAAGTGTAATTGATCTCGGATTTAGCTACACCAAAGGGAAAACAGGCAATACAATGTATCTTCAGCCTTCTATCTCTGGTGATGTTCAACCAATGTTTGAAGAAAACATCAAACCAAATGATTTTTTCTATAACGACGAATTATTTGTAGGGAATGTCGCCCTAAGGCACAGTGAGATTAAATATTTCACACTTAAAAATAATAAGAGTGAAGCGATGACTTCTGACGTTTTGCTGAAAACTGGATTAGGATATTTAAATAAAAACAACCCATTTAATATGGTAACTGGACTACCTGTATTATTCTATTTCAATCAAAAAAGTGATATGGAAAAGATGTTGGATCGAATAAACAGAGAGGATACTTACAGTCTTAAGAAAGGCAGGGGGAGTTATTCAGATATTAAACTTCATATAAATAAATATAAACTTGTTCCACAGGGATATGGCATAGCTATGGATTATCTGCTAGACAATAAAGGAAAGATCCAAAAAGTACATATTGCAAATAAAAAGGTATTGGTAATTGACTTAGGATTCTACACGTTAAACCTTTTGGGTTTAGATAAACTAGAAATAATGAAAGAGTCAACAAGCCTTCTATTGGGTGTTGAAAAGGCATATCAGTTATTGCGTAAGTACTTAATGAATGCTATAGGTAAGGCTCCAGCTATTTATGAACTGGACAAGTATGTGATAAGCGGTATATACGAAGGACGAAATATAAAACCATTAATAGCAAAAGCATTTAAATCACTAGCGATCCAAATTCAAAATGAGGTTGACGGACTAAATATAAATTTTGATTATTATCTAATTGGTGGAGGTGCAGCACATCAGATTTATGACACACTTAACTTCAAGAATAAAGTACTTTTCGATCAGCTTTCGCAAATAAGAGGGTATGAAAAAATTGGAGTTAGAGCATGGGGAAGAAACTAGTTAGCGCAAGACTCAGAAACGGAAAGGATGATGACCTCAAAATAGCACTGAGTAAACTTCCTATATATTATGATGAGAGCGACATCGTAAGAGAAGCGCTGAGACAGTTCTTATTTGGACACAAGGGTAGAAAACCTGAAATATTAGGGAGCAAAGTTGTAATTGATGATGAACTTGTTGTAAATAAAGAAGAATTAGAAGAGGTTGATTTTATATCTCAATCAGATCTCGATAAAAGCTTAGATGATTTTATAGGGACTTGAGTAGGCTTCGGCCTACAATACATAAAAAGAGGAAAGCTACAAGGATTAAAATCAAAATTAAACTGAATATCTGAGGTTCTAAGTGAATAAGTGTTATGTTAATGGCATTAAATATTTGATAAAACATATCAGCATGTCATAGCCCATATTAGGCATATACTGTCTCAACGAGAGGTGATTACTGTGGATGAAAACTCCAGAAGGATTACTGTTAATGAATCACGGATCAATGTTGTTTTTAAAAGTCAGGAGGCTTATGAAGCAATATCTGAGCAAAACGAAGAAGTTCCATTAACCAGTAATCATTACGAATCCGCAGCAGACATATTTAAGGATTTAGACGAAATGATTGGGCTTGAAAAGGTAAAAGATCTTGTGTACGAAATTTATGCATTAATACAGGTACAAAAACTTAGAAGTGAAGAAGGTCTGAAAAGTAGCAGTCAGGTATACCATATGATATTCAAAGGGAATCCCGGTACAGGAAAGACGACAGTAGCAAGAATAGCTTCTAAATTGCTAAACAGAATGGGTATCCTTAGTAAAGGTCATCTGATTGAAGTGGAACGAGCAGACTTAGTTGGAGAATACATCGGTCACACCGCACAAAAAACACGGGATCTTGTTAAGAAAGCTATGGGAGGAATTCTTTTTATTGATGAGGCTTATAGTTTGGCTAGAGGAGGAGACAAGGATTTTGGAAAGGAAGCAATTGATTGCCTTGTAAAAGTCATGGAGGATAGAAGCGATGATTTAATCATCATCCTTGCAGGCTATCCAGACGAAATGGGAATGTTCCTTAGAACAAATACTGGTCTTCCATCCCGGTTTCCAATACAGATTGATTTTCAAGACTACACCACGGACGAGTTAATGTTAATTGCAGTAAAGATGGCGTATGAAAAAGATTACAACATTACTTCTGATGCATTGATAAAACTCAGAGAAATAATTCAGATTGAGAAAGACTCAAGAAGTAATTTTAGTAATGCACGATATGTTCGTAACGTGATTGAAAAAGCGATTCGGCACCAAGCTGTCAGAATAATGAGTAGACGTGTAAAAATCTCTAAGCAAAATTTAATGGATATATTACCACGAGATATATCAAATTCAAATATTGAAATGAATAAAAACCAATTTAGTATATCGCATTAATTTAGTATCCATAAAGAACAATCAATGGATTGCTGCCACGTTGTAGAAGAATGATTGTTGATTGTTCTTTATGGAGCTTATAAATATTAAAGGAGGTGAAGGGGTAAAAAGTGTTCATGCTTTAAAATCAATATTTTATAAAGGAGGGGTGAGTTCAATTTGAAGTTTAACGTTATTTCACCCGATGAAATTCCATTTGATAAATTAGACATAGAAATGCGAGAAATCATTAGTTTGCTAAATTGTGAATATGGAATTAAAACAGAAAGTTGCTGCTTCGGACACAGAGAAAAGGATAGTCTTTACATAGCATTTCATGAGGATATGAATGATTTCATTGAGGAGTTAGCGATTGAAGTAGCTACGTATATGAAAGGATCTGATTTCACTTTTGAATACTGGGTTAGAAAAGGTTCGAAAAAGATTAAAAGAAATTGGTTTTGCAGAACAAACGGAACTAAGTATAAATCTGATCGTTACCGCATTTTAGAGGAGTTTATGAGTATACTGAATAACTTTTATAACTAATTTACGAAAGGAGTAGACAGTTATAGATAACTATGTGATATATCATCTTCACAGCGACAACAGTAATCCCTCTACGTCGATGGCAGTTGATTCGGTAACTAAGTTTCAACAATACATAGATGCAGCAGAGCAGGCAGAAATGAAAACTATATGTTTTTCGGAACATGGAAATGTTTTTAACTGGGTCAAGAAAAAGAAGTCAATAGAAGAAAAGGGAATGAAGTACATACATGCAAACGAAGTATATCTAACTGAACATAACGATAGAGAACGGGGATTAATTCGAGACAACTTCCACTATATGCTTATAGCTAAAAATTGGGAAGGGGTAAAAGAGCTAAATCGGCTAACCTCTATATCCAACAACAAAGAAGATGGGCATTATTACTACAATCCAAGATTGACATTTGATGAGCTATTCAATACTTCTGATAACATTATAATGACATCTGCATGTTTGGCATCTCCACTTTGGAGAGCAATTAAGAACGATAACAAACAGATGTACAACCGACTAATGGAATTTTTCGTGAAAAACAAACACCGAATGTTCTTTGAAATTCAGTATCATACGCATCCCGAACAAAAACTGTTTAATCAGCACCTGTATAACATTTCTAAGGAGACTGGAATTCCGCTCATTGCTGGAACAGATACACATGCATTAAATCAGGCTCATGCATCTGCTAGAACAATCCTTATGAAAGCAAAGGGTGCCACCTATGGAGATGAAGATGCGTTTGACTTAACGTTTAAAACATATCCCGAATTAGTCAAAATGTTTGAGGAACAAAATTCAATACCAAGAAGTGCTTATCTCGAAGCAATTCATAACACAAATGTTATGGCTGATATGATTGAAGAGTTCATGGTTGATACGTCTCCGAAATACCCAAAGCTATATGATGATCCAGAAAAAGTTTTTAAAGAAAAGATAAATGTTGGTGTAGTTGAAAGAGGAGTAAATAAGTTCGAAGCAGAAAAGAAACGTCATTATTTTGAAAGAATTATAGAAGAATTTGATACATATAAGAAAGTTGGAGCAATTGATTATATGCTGCTTCAAAAAGATGTGGTGGACTGGGCGCATAAAAATGAGATTTATCAAGGATATGGACGCGGCTCTGTAAACGGAAGTTTGATTGCTTATCTTTTGAAGATCACAGAGATGGATAGTATTAAGCATAAACTAAATTTCTTTCGCTTCCTGAATCCAGAACGCATTTCACTAGCTGATATAGATTTGGACTGGCCTCCTTCTAAAAGGCAAGATGTGATTGACTATGTAGCAACTATTCCGGGTATTTACTTCTCTGAAATCATAACCTTTAATACAGTGGCTTTAAAAGGAGCAATAAGAGAAGTTGGTAGGGCGCTTAATATGGATTTGTCAGTTGTAGATGAAATTGCAAAGGCTGTTTTTAAAAATGATGATAGGAAAGATGAAATCGATAAGCAATACCGTGAAAGATATCCTGAATTATTTAAATATGTAGACTTGGTTCAAGGCGTTATTGTAAGTATAGGATCACATCCTTCAGGATATGTAGTTTCACCAATAAGTCTACAAGATAATATAGGACTGTGTTACACAAAAGAAAGTAAGTATCCTGTGAGTCAGATCAATATGAAAGAATTAGATAGCCTTAACTACGTAAAGCTTGATATTTTAGGTTTAGATAATATTGAAATCATCAATGAAGCTTGTAAGTTGGCGAATATTCCTCGTTTAGTTCCTGACAACATGAACGTAGATGACGAAGAGGTTTGGAGTTCTATCAGGGAGTCAGGCTTAGGAGTCTTTCAATGGGAATCAACAAGTGCTGGAGCCTATCTAAAAGACTTGTTGAGTCCTGAAACAATAAAAAGAATAAAAAAACAATACCCAAACTTCAGCTATATTCAATTGTTCTCAATTGGAAATGCAGCCATTCGTCCTTCTGGAGCTTCATATAGGAATGATTTATCGCAGGGGATATTTAAAGATCATGGATATGATGCATTAAATGCTCACTTGAAGAGTACACTTGGATATCTTATATTTCAAGAATCAATAATGCAGTTCTTGGTGGACTTTTGTGACTTTACGATGCCTGAAAGCGATTCTGTTCGACGAGGGATGAGTAAAAAAGAGGGTACGAAAAAAGAGCTTCCGAAGATAAGAAAAAGGTTTATTGAGAAGCTGATGCGTGATTACAATGAGACTGAAGAAACAGCTACAGCCGTACTTGAACCATTTATTCAAGTTATCATAGATGCTAAAGATTATGGCTTCTCTGACAATCACTCAAACCCATACTCTCATATCGGTTATGGCAACGGTTATTTGAGGTATTATTATCCCTTGGCATTTCTAACTGTTATGTTGAATATAAATAGCGACAATATTGACAAAACTGGACAAATCATCGCATATGCAAAATCAAGAGGTATAGAAGTATCATCAATTAAGTTTGGTAAGTCTAATGCAGACTATTCTTACAATGAAAAAGATAAAACAATATATAAAGGATTGGAATCGATCAAGTTTTTGAACGCAAAAATTGCTTCTGAATTATTGGAGTTAAGCCAAAATACATATAGCAGCTTTATAGATTTGTTGGTAGATGTAACTGAAAAAACTTCGGTTAACACAAGACAGTTGGATATATTGCTTAAATTAAACTTCTTTTCAGAGTATGGCAACAACGGTTTATTGATGGCTATCTACAATGAATTTTCTAGCGGTAAAAATCAATACAAAAAGACATATGTTGAAAAAACAAAAAATAAAAGACTGGAAGAATTAAGGCTAATAGAGTCAGATCTAAGATTTGATAATGAAATCAAAGAGTTGTTACCAAATGAGATCGTCATGTTCCAAAAAGAAATGTTAGGTTATTCTGACGCTAAATATCCCAATGTAAACGCAAGTTGGTGCGTTGTAACCGACTTAGACACTAAATATTCTCCTAAGCTTACTCTATATAACCTAAGACGTGGGGAAGAAAGAATATTTAAAATGGACAAAAAAACTTTTAATTCTAGAGATTCATTGCTAAGAATCAACAAAGGCGATTTGATCGAAATAACTGGTTTTAAAAAGAAGGCAAGACAAGTCCCCGATGGAAATGGTGGCTTTAAGCCAACTGACCAGACGGATATTTGGATTACTGGTTATTCAAAATACACAGACAAGGAGAAATTACATGGATAGTAAAATGAATAAGCAAAAAATTGAAGAAATATTAAATCGAAAGCTTAGCGAGAAAGAGTATAAAGAGATTGTATCAATCGTTCTATACAAGCTACTAGAGGAAAACAATAATGAACAATAACCTTGATAGGTTTGAAACTCCATACCACGAGTATAGATATCCCGATTCACAAAATAAGGGGGTGAATAGGTTTTCAACTTGTGCAGGATGTAATGAAGATATCTTAGTTGGAGAGGAAATATTGATCTTGTTTGACGGTCTGAATGTTCACGACGACTATGACTGTTTAAAGAAAGCAAATGGAGCAAAAAGAATTATTGTAGGAGAGGAATGGTAATTTGAATTTAGTTGGTCATAATATTCAACTGGTCAATGAATTGAAGATACATACATTAAAAAGACTTGAGATGTACAATAAATATGGATTTATAAAGGAAGATAAGTATGAGGAACTGGTAAAACTAGAAACAGATTATTTGGATGATCGATTGAAGATGATGGAAAGTTTGCTATGAGTAAGAATGAAGGCAAGCTATTTGAGGGAGATTTTCAAGCGTCTGCTCGATCAACTCAGAAGATATTTTTTACCAGAATTAAGGATACTTTTATTCCAGCGGAACTAAGAAACAAAATCAGAGTTACGAAAAATGATTATGACTGTATGATGTTTTCTGAGAAATATCTTTTCACTTTGGAACTTAAGTCCACAAAACAAAAATCGGTTAGTTTCGATAAAAGTGTAATTAAACAGCATCAGATTGACAAATTAAAAGAGGCCAGTGAGTACGACAATGTTATTAGTGGTTTTATTATAAATTTTAGAGAACCAGACAATAGGGTCTTCTTTGTACATATCAAGGATTTTGTTAAGTATCAATTTATTGCTCAAAATCAGCTTAGTCACACATATAAGAACAGAGTGAATAAAAGCAGCATACCTATAGGTATATGTGAAGAGATAGGGCTAGAAATTGATGGATTTAAAAAAAGAAGCAAGTGGCATTATCACTTAAACGATTTTGTTAAAAATGCAATAAATACATATGGTTGCAGCAAATAATTACATGATAAAAGTAGTATTTCATAGAGTGTGGAAAAGTATTTATAGATATTCTCATAAAAAATAGAAAGGAGGGGGAATTTGAAAAGAAGTAACATAAATAGTTTTGAAGTTGTAATTCACGTAGCTGACGAAGAAGATGCTAAACCAATAGAAGAAATAAAGAACGAATTTTCAATGTGGCTGGAAAATACCATGAAAAAGTATTCTCATTTAGTGCCAAAAGATATATAATTAATACATATAAATAATGAAATAAGTAATAGGAGGAACTTTATGCTCAGGACTTTAACTGGTTCAGAAAAATTTAGTAAAACTGAGCTTGAAGCCTTGGTCACTAAGATCAAGGCTCTTATTTATGCTCGTGTTTCAACTGACGGACAAGTTGATAATTATTCAATCGAGTCACAGATTGAAAGATGTATGGATTTAGCCAAACAAAAAGGGATTAAAGAAGATGAAGTAGTGGTTCTAGTTGAAGATGGTGAAAGTGGAGATAATCCTAATCGCCCAATGATTAATTACGCTTTATTTTTGCTCGAATATGGTATTGGAGATCACGTGATATTCCTTCATCCAAACAGAATGAGTCGTTTTTTGCATTTACAAACACAACTATCTAATCGTATATGGAGTATGGGGAAAGACTTTTGGTTCGTGGAGTTTGAATTTGATAAATCAAGTCCAGAGTCAATGTTGAACTTTAATATTCAGGGTTCCATCGCTGAATACAATAAGGCTAAAATATTAGCAGATACAAAACGTGGAAGAATCACAAAAGTTAAAAATGGGCTTATACCGGGTTTAAATAGAATTTATGGATATACTTTTGATACAGAATTAGACACACTAGTCGAGAATCCCGTAGAAAAAGAAATTTATCTAAAAATGGTTGATAAGCTCCTACATAATGATTATAGCTGTTCTAGGATTGCTGAGGAATTATCTCTACATAACGTAGCAGCCCCTAAAAAAGATAGATGGTATCAAGTTACGATTAGTAGAATATTTAAAAATGAAACGTATACAGGAAACTATTATTTTGGCAAATCTAAAGTAATTCGTAATGCCGATGGAACAAAGAAGCAAGTTCCACAACCAAGGGAAGAATGGAGACGCATACCTGTACCTGCATACATTACAATGGAGACATATCATAAAATTCAAAAGAGACTTGATGAACTAAACAAAAACAAATCTGGTAGACCAACAGAAGATTATCTTTTGCAAGGTATTTGTCGATGTGGAAGATGTGGCGCGGCAGTATCGTCGGGTGTGACTACGAAGACTAAAAGTGGGCTGCTGAAATATTACGTTTGTCAACATAAAACGAAAAAATCATGGGAAGTTGGAACAGGAGAGTCCAATCCGATCTGTGGGGGACGTAATTGGAGAGTTGATTACGTAGATAAGATTGTTTGGGAGTACATTAAAAATATTATATCTGAACCAACAGAATTTTTTGAACGTATAATTAAACAGCAATCAGAAAACTCAAACACTGATGAATTGCTTAAACAAAAAAAGAAATTAGAAAAGTCCCTACAGGAAAAAGAAGCGTCTCGCGAACGTTATACAGAGATGTATGCGGCTGGAATAATCAAATCAATGAAGGATTTAGAGGACAAGGTATCAGCGGTGGATTTGCAGGTACAAGACATAAAAGAGGAATTACAAGTAATAGAAAAAAGCTTATCAACTGTGTTTAATAAGCAAAACCATATTGAAATGGTACAAAAATCACTACGATCTTTTAAATATTTGCTCGATAATGACCATATAGATATGGAGACTAAGAGAAAAGTGACGCGACTGTTTGTGAAAAAAGTTATACTTACTGAAGACAATAAAATAAATGTTTATTTACATCTGGGCTTTGTTGATTATGAGAAGAAAGAATCCGATAATAAACATATAAATGCAAACAGTCGCCAAGTCCATGGAAGATCAAAAAAATCAATTTATTTTGATTCTCGCTGGATACTCGGGGGAAATGGACTTTTTTCTACGAACAAATCCTGGTCTTCCTTCTCGCTTTCCAATCCAGTTGGATTTTCCTGATTATACTGTGGATCAGCTTATCCAAATTTCCGAGATGATGGCCAAGGAGCGGGATTATATTCTCATGCCTCAGTCCATAATTAAAATGAAAGAGCATTTGCTAAACGAGCGTAATGACAGTCTTCATGCATTTAGTAATGCACGATATGTTCGTAACGTGATTGAAAAAGCGATTCGGCACCAAGCTGTCAGGTTGCTCAATCAGTACCGGAGCGGGCAACCTGGCAAACAGGAATTGATGACGCTGCGTCCAGAGGATTTGAAAATGGACAAAAGATAGGCGATAATAGGAATCTGAATCATATCGAATTGTATGACATCGAGCGGGGGCCGGCCTGAACATCAGGTCGGTCTCTGTTCGAGAGTTGACATGAAAATAAAGGAGCAAACAATATGGCGAACTCCACTCATGATACACAAACCGAAATGCAGGACAAGGCGGTGCTGGTCAGTCTGATTACGGATGAAGTCAAACGATCTGGCATTAATACGGAATACTCGTTGGATGAGCTGGTGAAACTGGCTGAGACAGCGGGGGTTGAAGTACTGAGCGTTCTGACACAGAATAAGGAAGCCAAGGACTCAAAATGGTTTATCGGCAAAGGAAAAGTAGAGGAATTGCGCGCAGTTGCTGAAGAATTGGGAGCGAATACAGCAATTTTTGATCAGGAGCTCTCGGGGGCCCAAGTACGGAATCTGGAAGAAAGTCTGGATCTCAAAATTATTGACCGTACACAGTTGATTCTGGACATTTTTGCTCAACGTGCAAAAACCCGGGAAGGTATTATTCAGGTTGAACTGGCGCAGTTGTCATATTTACTCCCCCGTTTGTCTGGACATGGCAAAAACCTCTCGCGTCTTGGCGGCGGAATCGGAACACGTGGTCCTGGTGAAAGCAAGCTGGAGACGGATCGTCGTCACATTCGTGACCGAATCAGTGATCTGAAACGCCAACTGGAGGAAGTGACACGTCATCGGTACTTACACAGGGAGCGTAGACAAAAGGCTGGCATCGTCCAGGTGGCACTCGTTGGCTATACCAATGCGGGCAAATCGACGCTGTTGAAGCAACTGACAGCAGCCGATGTATATATTGAGAATCAACTGTTTGCGACGCTGGATCCTACCTCTAGAACAATGGAACTTCCGAGTGGAAAAGAAGTTATTCTTACAGATACGGTCGGTTTTATTCAAAATCTTCCTCATGATTTGGTTGCTTCCTTCCGGGCTACTTTGGAGGAGGCGAATGAGGCTCATCTCATTTTGCATGTCGTGGACGCGTCTTCGGATATGCGAGACGAACAGATGAAAGTTGTAGAGACGATCTTGCAGCAGCTAGGGGCTGCGGACAAGCCTCAGATCGTATTATTTAACAAAAAAGATGCCTGTACCCCTGAGCAACTCGAAATGCTTCCTTCCGGGGAGGGTTATTTGAAAATCAGCGCTTTTGATGAAGGGGATTTGCTGGGCATTCGTGAACTGATTCAAGAGCATCTGAGTGGTGATACGCTGAGATTTCGCATTCCTGCGGAACGTGGAGATTTAACATCGGTGCTTTATCGAATTGGAGATGTACTACTGACAGAGTATGATGGCAATGATGTCATTTATGAAGTTGAAATTCAAAGAGGCGAGTACGAAAAGTATGGTCATGCGCTCAGCGAGTTCACAGAAGGATAACATCTAATGATGTTTTTGGGTCAATAAAATGATAATGCTCATCGTTCAAAGTGAACAATAATATAACATGAATAGCCTAAGGCTGCGTAAGAGAGAGGGTCAAGAAAGTAAATGGTAGTTTTTAGTCCAGAAATACAGCAAATTCAGGAAACGGCAGAATATAAAATACAAGAACGTATTCAGCACATAGATCATATTGTAGATTCAAATCAGTGGAAGGTAATTCAGGCATTCCAGCGGAAGCAAGTGAGCGATTTCCACTTTGCGGGTTCGACGGGATATGCTTATAATGACCGGGGACGTGAGGTGCTGGAAGAAGTCTATGCGGAAGTGTTCGGTGCGGAGGCAGCGTTGGTGCGTCCGCATTTTGCCTCGGGTACTCATACAATTGCCACTGCTTTATTTGGTGTGCTGCGTCCAGGGGATGAACTGTTGTACATTACTGGGAGGCCTTATGATACCCTGCATAAAGTGATTGGTAAGCCCGGCGACGGAACAGGATCATTGCAGGATTTTGGCGTTACTTATGGAGAAACCTCACTGACAGCGGAAGGTAAAGTGGACTGGGAAGCAGTGAAGGCTGCGATCCATGACAATACCAAAGTAATCGGTATTCAGCGCTCACGCGGTTATGATTGGAGAGCTTCCTTTAGTGTAGCAGATATTGAAGAAATGACAGCACGTGTGAAGGAAATAAAACCTGACGTTATTGTCTTTGTTGACAATTGCTACGGTGAATTTACCGAGAAGCTGGAACCTACTCAAGTCGGTGTCGATTTGATGGCAGGTTCGTTAATTAAAAATCCCGGTGGTGGCATTGCAGAAACGGGTGGATATATCTGCGGCAAACAAAAGTTTGTAGAGCTGGCATCGTACCGATTAACTGCACCTGGAATTGGTGGAGAAGTAGGAGCCATGCTAGGTACTACACGAGGCATATTTCAGGGACTATTCCTTGCTCCAACACTGGTTGGGCAAGCGGTTAAAGGGAGCGTATTCGCAGCTGCGGTCTTTGAAGAGATGGGATTTGAGACCAAACCTGCCTGGCATGAAGAGCGTACGGATTTGATTCAGGCTATTTCTTTTAGTGGACCAGAGCATCTAATTGCTTTTGTACAGGGCATTCAGCGTGCGGCTGCCGTGGATAGCCATGTGGTGCCGGAACCGTGGGATATGCCGGGTTATGAGCATCCAGTTATCATGGCTGCAGGTACGTTCATACAAGGGGGAAGTTTGGAACTATCCGCAGATGCTCCTATTCGTGAGCCTTATATTGGTTACATGCAAGGGGGGTTAACCTACTCTCATGTTAAATTTGGAGTGCTTATGGCTCTGCAAACGATGAAAGAACGTAAATTATTGTGAGTTTTTCTAACATGTCATTGACACTTTGCATCAGCTAAATGTACAATAAGGTGTATAATAGATCACTGGAAGGTTGATGACAAATGGGCGACGAAATTCGCAGAAATATGGCCTTATTTCCAATAGGTATTGTCATGAAGCTAACGGACTTGTCAGCACGTCAGATTCGTTATTATGAACAGCACAACTTGATAGTTCCTGCCCGTACATCTGGAAACCAACGTCTTTTTTCTTTTAATGACGTAGAGCGTCTGCTTGAAATTAAGGCGTTGATCGAGAAAGGTGTTAACATTGCGGGAATTAAACAAGTCATGAATCCGGTTACCAAGGAATCGGAGGAAGCTACGGTTATTACTGCAGATACGGAAGTCAAACGCCGTGAAATGTCTGATACTCAGCTTCACCGCTTGCTGAAACAACAACTTGTTGCAGGCAAAAGACCAGGACAGGTATCCCTGATCCAAGGCGAATTATCACGGTTCTTTAATAAGAGATAATGCTTGACTTAACTCTTGGTATAAGGTCGCCTTACATTAAAACCAGGTCTCATCATTTAAGTAATTTATAGAACAACGGATTCGTATATAGTCGTTACAGAAAGGGAGAGGTTAGAGTGAGTTATAGCAGAGAAGATATCCTTCGGATTGCGAAAGAAGAAAATGTTCGTTTTATTCGTTTGCAATTTACAGATTTGCTGGGCACTATTAAGAACGTTGAAATTCCGGTTAGTCAACTGGAAAAAGCATTGGATAATAAAATGATGTTTGACGGATCTTCCATAGAAGGTTATGTGCGTATTGAAGAATCTGATATGTATTTATATCCGGATTTGGACACTTGGGTTGTATTCCCTTGGGTAACCTCGGATCGTGTAGCTCGTTTGATCTGCGATATTTACAAGCCGGATGGAGTCCCGTTTGCAGGTGACCCGCGGGGCATCTTGAAACGTGTACTTAAGGAAGCCGAAGAGCTGGGATACACTTCGATGAATGTCGGACCGGAGCCTGAATTCTTCTTGTTCAAAACGGATGAAAAAGGCGAGCCAACTACAGAACTGAATGACCAAGGCGGGTATTTTGACCTGGCTCCGATGGATCTGGGTGAAAACTGCCGTCGTGAAATTGTACTTAAGCTTGAAGAGATGGGCTTCGAAATTGAAGCATCCCATCATGAAGTTGCACCTGGTCAGCATGAGATTGACTTTAAATATGCAGACGCGATTAAAGCTGCGGACCAGATTCAAACGTTCAAGCTCGTTGTTAAGACGATTGCTCGTCAGCATGGTTTGCATGCTACCTTTATGCCAAAACCTTTGTTTGGTGTAAATGGCTCCGGTATGCACTGCAATCAATCGTTGTTTAAGGACAATGAAAACGTATTTTATGATGAAACGGACGAACTCGGATTAAGCCAGACGGCCCGCCACTATATGGCTGGTATTCTGAAACATGCACGTGCAATGGCAGCGATCACGAATCCAACAGTAAATTCCTACAAACGTCTCGTACCTGGTTATGAAGCGCCTTGTTATGTGGCTTGGTCTGCAAGCAATCGCAGTCCAATGATTCGGATTCCCGCGTCTCGTGGTCTGAGTACTCGCGTCGAAGTTCGTAACCCTGACCCAGCGGCGAATCCTTATTTAGCCTTGGCAGTGATGCTGAGAGCTGGTTTGGATGGTATCAAACGTCAGTTGGCTCTGCCAGCTCCGATTGATCGTAACATTTACGTGATGTCTGAAGAAGAGCGGATTGAAGAAGGCATTCCAAGTCTGCCTGCAGACTTGAAAGAAGCTTTGTCTGAACTTATTCGGAGCGAAGTTATCTCTGACGCACTGGGTGACCATGCATTGGCCTACTTCTATGAGCTTAAGGAAATTGAATGGGATATGTACCGAACCCAAGTTCATCAATGGGAACGTGATCAATATCTGACGCTTTACTAAAATGGGAAATCCCTTGGCGCTCTAAGCGTTGAGGGATTTTTGCTTTGGGGGTAGTATATGGATATTATGAAGTTGAATTATAAAGCGCCCCCAAATTGCCCCCAAACTTTTTATTATCGAAATAAATTCTCAGTAAAAGACTCATATTTCCCCATGTTATTCGATTCTATTTTTTTTGAAATATGAGCATAGATGTCTGATGTTACTTGGATGCTACCATGTCCCAAGCGTTCCTGCCATATTTCATATCAGCACCAGCTTCTAAATGCAATACTGCGTGCGTATGTCGAAGAGAATGGATAGGTAAGGGGGGGGAGTGCCGTTCGTTTTAATATCCTAGAAAATGAATTGAACAAAGACGATTTCGGGATCGGACTTCCATCTGTACGACACATAATTAGATTAAGATCATGCCTATACATTTCGCCTAAAGTGATCTTGTTTTGATTTTGAACATTTAGGTGGTGTCTTAATGCAGCCAATAAGGTGTTACTTATTTTTAAGGTTCTTTTTGAGTTGAATGTCTTTGTATCACCAAATAAATCATCAGGATTCTCAGGGAGATCGTAATCTAAAGTTTTACTAACGGTTGCCAAGCCATTTTTTAGATCAATGTCTGGCCACTGTAACGTGCCAACTTCTCCTTTTCGCATACCTGTTCTAACATAAACATAAAGAAAAACCAATAAATATATCCGTATTTTTTTGCATTTGCTAGAAATTCAGGAATGTGCTCTGACTCAATAAATTTTACTTTATCTGATTTCTTAATCCCCCTGATAGTCACACCTTCACACGGATTCTTATCCAGTTTACCGAGCGTAACAGCCTTTTCTAGCGCGTCATGCATAGTGGAATGTATGAGTTCTACTATACGTCTGCTATAAACTTTATCCCCTCTACCTTTACTCTTAGAAAGCTTATTTATGAATTTTTGATACATGAGCGGCTTTAATTTTTGTAATGTGATTTTTTTGAAGTGGGGTTTTATGTGCTTTTCAATGTTGTACTCATGAAGATTCAACGTATTATGGAGACGTTCTTTGGTGGAACTTCCCGATTGAAGAACCACCATATTGCGGTACACCATTGGATGCAGACTGGCCGGATTATCATACACATTGGACGCCAATAACCATACCTATAATGGATAGAACGGGGCAAGGACATGCCGGAAGTATTTAAAATGCCGAAGTATCCATGTGCATTCTGTAAAAAGCGAAGGCGACACAGCTTTGTGATTTCATAATTGACCACTACTTCACAACAGCTAAGGATGAAAAAGGACGAATGATCGGTATGCAACATGAAACATGAAACATGAAACATGCAATAACCAAATGTGTACGGAATGCATGGTTATTTATGGCGGGCTTGAATTTTGCCCATGATGCAGCAAGCTTTGGAAATATATACAGGACAACCATGAAAGAAAGCCGGGAAGACTCTATGATACCGTATTTGGGAGGAACAACAATGACAGATAAACAACAACAGTATCCAAAATTGACGTATGAACAGCTTGAGGAATTGCATACAAGAATGGAAGAAAACAGCTATTGGCAATTACAACTGGGCTAAATATGAGGAAGGACGAGCTGACAAAGCAACAGAACGGCATGAGGCTGCTCTCCGAGATCGGGACGCTGTATATAAGAAATTGGAAGAGGCTGAATCCCTTATACAACAAAAGGATGCAGAGATAGCCAGGCTGAAAGCTCGCCTCCAAGATGTTTCTACAGTCTAGAAGAGCAGCGGAATATAAGCGATTCAGTAGAGCGTGACTCATGAATTACGCTTATACCTCTATACTAAGTGTTACTTCAGTTATCTTCTTTGATGATATAGATGCAGTAGATATAAGAAAAACAAAGTGGCTGCTAAACAAATATACTGACTTAATTGATGTAATCAAAAACTATGAACATTCATTAGAGCAAATTGAAAACGGAATGTCGGCTTATGACTTGCTTTCAGCCGAAGGCTCTGTAGCAAAAAGGGTAACAGGTCAAGAACTGACGGCAGACGTGACGGCAAATACTGTTTTGCTCAAGGATCAGCGTCACATAAATTACAGGTTTTATCTCCTCATTACAAACAATATCCGTTTTGCAATCTCTAACATTAGGGATGCGCATGAAAAGCTTGCTGCAAAACTTTTGTTCCTAGATGGGATGAAGTATCTAAAAGCTCAACAGTATATGAGCAGAGAGTATAAAAAAGGGATTCATGGTATATCAGCTACGACATTCGCTGATAAAAGACGTAAGGCCATAGAAAATTTAGCGAAAAGTCTTAAAGTCAACCGAACATTGGATTTTGTGATCATCGACTATGGACGGGGCCGTAATAAGGAAGGAGAAATTGGACTTAGAATGCCAGAAGTAAATTAGACCGTAAGGGCTTAAGCCTTTGCGGTCTTTATTGTTGATGTCTAAAGTCTAGACTGAAAAATAAAGTATTTTCTTAGTGCTTAGGTTAAGATAAGTCCCCTGTTTAAGCACTACATGCTACCCGCGTACGTTCTTTAATAGGTGATTGGAAATGGAATATAAATGAGGAGGACTTAGCCCAAGCGAAGGCGCGCGAGCGTTCTTTTTATTGAACTAACTGACAGGATAGCTCAATCGTTTCTCGAATATTTTCTGAGTTGGATAATTTAATGAACTTTGTGAATATAACGTTATCTGAAAGATACGAAATAATTATTTTTTGAAGGGATGATTAAATTGAAGCAAGGGATATTAGTTTTTCTAAATGGAACTTCAAGTTCTGGAAAGACCTCCATATCGACTGAACTCATAAATCAGAAAGAGATCCTTTTTTATCATTTATCAATTGATGATTTTTTTAATAATTACTATGATTTTATTAATAATAAATTTCCAGATGATCCTCCAAAAGAAATAGATCATCAAGTTGTCTCACAAATCCTTGATGATTCCATATTTTCAGTGTACCATTCGACAATTAAACTGTTATTAGAATTGGGTTTTAATGTAATAGCAGATACCATAATCGACAATGACAAGAGATTTAATGAGTTTCTTGATCAATTTTTCGATCAGCCTACGTTATTTATAGGTGTCATATGCTCGGAAGAAGAACTCATAAAAAGAGAGCAAAAAAGAGGAGATAGACAGATTGGACTAGTAGCTTCACAGTTTAGCAAAATATATTGCTTTGGTGAATATGACCTCGAAGTAAATACTGAAGAGATGAATCCAATAGAATGTGCCGAAAAGATAATAAGTTTTATTAAGTCCAATAAGGAATACTCGATTTTTAAGAAATTAAGTAAAAGAAATGTTAGTGTTTCCTAGATGGCGTATTCACCAGATAACACCATATTCAAACATTGGGCTACGCCCCTCGGTCTGCCCGAGGGATTTAGGGATTAAGCTAACGAGGAACGTTAGTTCAATGGAACAGCGACAGTCTAGGACTTTTTTTTCGTCCTTTGCTGTCGCTGTTTCAATTTCTAGGCTCAGTCTACTACTTTATTTTCTTCTGATAGTAAGAACTATGTATATCCGTAGTAGGTACGGAGTAGAAAGGATTTACACTCTATTCAGGAACAAATAAAATCCATTCTAGGAGGCAATAAACATGGCACATAGTTACGCTTACTTGGACAAGGAAAAAATTCTCCATCTCCATCCGTTGGAAGATGAAGCAGTTAAGTATGGCAAGTATATGGGTTCAAATCTGGATTACGACGAAAGTGGCTTCCCGATTATCGGCGGTGAAGGTGTAGTTTACTATGTAGACAAAGACACAGCTTATGTAAACGGAAATGAACATGATGGCAAACAAATTGCTGTACCAAGTGGCCTTAAAACACTAGCTGATCAACTTCTGTAATCGTTAAGATTTAAACGTGGTGGCGGAATAGACGCAAGACCGTGATACATGCCTCGCCCACATCGAAACTAACTACAACTAATTCGAGACAGCCGTAAAGAGAGTCATAATACCCCATCAATAAGGGCGGCAGTGGCAAGCGCATGACGGAGGGTTAGGGCGCATTCAAAACTAAATCTATGAGAAAGACATTCGGGTACTATTTTTATAACGAAACGAAGGATATAGCGTTACTAATGGATCTGTTCAATCACACTGAACAGAAGGTGACATTACGTTATGTAGGTATCCTTCAGGACACTTTAGACGATGTTTTGAAGGATTTTGAGTTGTAGCAATTCTCTACAATAGGGTAACCGTGAATTCAAAATGGGAAAAGGACAACAAAACAAATAGCACCAAGCAATCTACGTGTTTTATGAGTTACCGAGAATATATAGTATAGTGAATTAGTTTTACATTATTTAGTTTAACAAGTGCTAGTTTTCTAGTAGTTAGAACAACATCACGAATAAATGCAAGTGGAGCGCTAGATTTATTTTTAGGCCTCCGCGTTAAAACCAACTCGAATACTTTGGTGGTGGTGAAAATTAAGTGAGCAGAGAACGAAATCCAAACCGGAAAAAGGCGCTGAAAATGTGGTTGGATAGCGGACGTGAAATGAAACTTAAGGATATAGCGTTAAAGCTGGGTGTGAGCGATTCCAGCATCCGCAAATGGAAGGCACTGGACAAGTGGAGCGAGCTTCCCGAAAAAAGAAAACGCGGGGGCAAACAGGTAATAGGAATGCAAAAGGGAATAAGGGCGGAAGTGGTGGCCCTCCTGGGAACGACAAAGCAGTCACACATGGATTCTTCCGTAAATTTATGCCTCAGAATCCTGAGTTTCTTGAAATCATGGACGCAGTTCAAGAAATGGACCCAGTTGAAATGATCTGGTACAACATAACAACCCAATTCCAAGCCATCGTATGGGCACAACGAATTATGTTTGTTGAGGATAAAGGGGGAAATGATTAAAGAACTTAAAAAAGTCGAATATGAAATACACAATAAAGGCACTAGGAAAGAGAAGAAGCTTGAGCAAGTAGCAATTAAAGAAGAACATGAATTTCAATTTTCATGGGACCGTTATTCCGGGGTTTTATGGCACGCGCAGGCGGCAAGGAACCAGTTAACCAGCGGAAACATGAAACAGCCTGGTCAGAACCCTTGCGCGGTTCAATTCCGCAGCGTGTCTTCTATTTTTCCATCGATGGGAGAGGTATTGTGAAAAAGAGTCCGAAAACAGGAAAATGTATGCTTTGCAATGACCCTAATCCGAACCGGGAGAACACAACAATGGGCGCATCCTTTTGTAATACGTGCTGGGAAACTATGAAGTCCGGTGATGAGGATAAACTGGGTGAGAGAATTGTCTGGGACGAGTGTTTGATGGAAATAAAGTGTTAGACCGTGAAAATATAGTTCTAGACTGGCAGCTGCGGCGTTAAGCCAACGGGCAGGATGGTAGATAAAATATGTTATTATTGGATTGTGCAAAGTTTATTCCGCCTATTCGAAGGGAGATTAGTAGAAATGCAAAGTGCTCAACAGGTGCTAACAAATTATTTTCAAGCATTAGGAAGCAGACAGATTGATAAAGTGATCGAATTGGTTCATGATGAAGCGAAATTTATTATTCTTAAAAAAGAGCCTTCTAATAAAATTCCTTTATACGGCACATTTCATGGAAAAGAAGGTGTTAGAAATTATTTAAACTTATTAGAAGAAGCAGAACAAATAGAGAGTTTTGTCCTTCACAAACTCATCGGTAATAAGGAAGCAGCGTGTGCATGGGGGAATTTCCGCATCAAGGTCAATGTAACCGGGAAAGTGTTCGAGAGTGATTGGGCAATTATTTGCGAAGTAGAACAGGAGAAGATAATGTTTTTTCAAATCTTCGAAGATACTGCCGCACTAGAAGAAGCTTTTGATTTAAGAGACTGTTGATGTTAGTGCACCTACACATCACTATGCTGAGTAATCATACGAAAACGTAGGTTATTGGCCGGTAACATATCGAATTTGGTCAAGTATGCGCTACGCTAACGAAGAACGTTAATAGAATGATAACAGCGGCAGTCTAAGACTAATATCGAGAAAGTGAGCAAAAGCCAGCTTATAATGGTTTAATTGCCCATTTTCCGGTATTGTCCGGTCTTAGTTCTTTGACGGCCATTTTCTAATATCAGTAAAATGGTCTTGTTTGTTACTAAGTACAAATGCTTTTATGCAACAGCGTAGCGTTTTGCATCCCGCTTGCGGGAATAGAACCTATCGCTGTTTCTTTTTTCGGGTTTTAAATAAGCGCCTCGGTTCATTTGGTGCTCTAAATACATAGGCAGATACAAGTCACTCATTTGGGTGGCTTCTTTTATTGCCTTGAAAGGATTTTTGGTTTGAAGAAGAAGCAGAAGAAAGGAATTTTGCTATACATGAAAGGACCACCAAAAAAGCCAAAAAAATGAAAAGGTTGTGTATGGGGGAAGTGGGATGGGGTTAAGCAGTTTTGTTCCCGTACAGCTTGTGTGAAAGAATGAATTAATCCCATCTAAAATATCTTGCCTTACACAACGTTACACTTCTATGCATAGGCTATCAGGAAGTAAAAACTTTCTGAGGAGTGTGACAAAAATGTATTATACCCACGGGGGAATACAGTATTACCCAGCAGGTAGACCGCCACAACAGCATATTATAAATCCAAATCAGGTTAAAAATTACCTAAATCAAGCCGTTGATATGAGGATGAGTAATGGACACCGTCTTTGTAACGTCTTTATTACGTATGTGTCTCCGCAGACAGATAAAACACAACCAGACTATGGAGATATGACTTATGTAAGAATTATTGATGGGAAGTTCGTTTCTTTATCAAATAATACACAAAACATTGACGAGGTCGGACCTGCTGGTTCCTTATGTGGTCATCGACCATCGTGGTAGAATGTTAAGCACCCATTGAGGTGCTTTTTCTTTTGCTCTTATACGCCAATATGTGAGTTGTTCTAGGCACTTTTTCCGTTATCCGGACGAATACCGGAAAGAGTACAGCAAAGAGCAGAGAGAGGGCATACACACGCTCTGACAGCCTGTTATCCTGCTACCCGAATAGTGGAAACCAACTCAACTCAAATAGCCTTTTGAACATTTACACTACCTCTTTCATAGTATATGGCAGTTGATAAAGAGAGGTGGCTACTGATGGAAATACCAATAACAGGTTTTGTTGTTCATTCCCGTGATTCCGAATCTAACCATTCGCATAAGCTTTTTATTAGTTCGTGGGACGGTAGACCAGTTAATGTTCACGTACATCCTTTTAGTGGGAATACATCACTTGATGTAGGACACTACCACCATTACGCTGGAGTAACAGAACCAGCTCCAAGTGGTGTTCCGCATGTTCATAATTATTATGCAGAAACATCATTTAACGATCAACATACGCATCTAATTAGAGGTACTACAGGACCAGCCATTCACTTGACAGGTGGTGGGCATTACCATCATTTTGAAGGGTATACAACAGTAAATGGTAGAATTACTCACGCCCATAGGTACAGTGGAAATACTGGAGATGAGAAAGACTACCGATATTAATCAATTTGAAAAACTCATCCCCATACAAATAGTGGGACTGATGGAGTTGGTTATGGCGGCATGTTTACCAGTGTCGGGGTTATTCTCGTACTATTTATACTGCTTATGATACTTGGGGGTTGTAATGCTTAAAGGACTCAGCCACAGGTTACTGAAGATTCGACTTTATGAGTACAGTGTAATTGGCCAAACAATTTAAAATCAGTAGTAACAATGACGAGCTACTACTGGCTCGTCTTTTCTTGTTCCAAGGTGCTGACGCTTAGAAAGCAATTTGGATGGGATGGATCGGCTACACTCTTCTAGACAGAAAAATTGTGGTCTAATATAGTAGACTACAGACCAACCTAGAAGGAGCAAACGGATCATGACTAAAAAAGAAAGACGTACCTTTAGCGCTGAATTTAAAGCGTAGATGGTTCAGCTCTATCAAAGTGGCAAAGCACGAAAGGATATCATTCAAGAATATGATTTGAATCCTTCATCGTTGGATAAATGGGTGAAACAGAGTTCCACATCTGGATCCTTCAAAGAGAAAGACAACCGGATTCCAGAGGAATTAGAACTGCTCGAACTTCGAAAACAGAACAAGCAACTGCTCATGGAGAATGACATATTAAAGCAAGCCGCGCTGATCATGGGACGAAAGTAAATGTCATTCGCCAGAATAAACATAAATACTCGGTATCAGCAATGTGCGACGTCCTAAAACTCCCGAGAAGCACCTATTATTATGAAGAAAACAAAGTAGAAGTGACATCGGAGGGTGAGCTTCCCTCCCTGATTATGGACATTTTTCAAAGCAGCCGTCAAAACTACGGTACGCGTAAGATCAAAAAAGCGTTACACCAGCAAGGCTCTACGGTATTCAGGCGGAGTATTGGACGAATCATGAAGGAATACGGGGTGGTTTCCTCGTATACGGTTGCTCAGTACAAGCCTCATCCCACGAGATGCAATGAAGCCAAGCAAGCGAATGTACTGGACCGGAAATTTGAACAAGAGCAAGCGTTGTCTGTCGTCGTAAGCGATCTGACGTACGTCCGAGTGGGTTCATATTGGAACTACGTATGCTTCTTTGTAGTTCTGTTTAACCGCGAGATTATTGGCTACAGTGCAGGCCCTCACAAGGAGGCCAAGCTGGTTTACCGTGCTTTGGCTTCAATTAAGGGCAACCTGAATGACATTCAACTCTTCCATACCGACCGAGGCAATGAATTCAAGAATAAGCTCATCGACGATGCGCTAAAGGCTTTTCAGATTGAGCGTTCTTTGAGCATGAAGTGCTGTCCCTATGACAATGCCGTTGCGGAAGCTACTTTTAAAATTTTCAAAACGGAATTTGTGAAGAAACGTCATTTTGAAAGTCTTGCTGAGCTAACCACAGAATTACATGGCTATGTACACTGGTTTAACCATATTCGGATTCACGGTTCTCTGGATTACTTGAGTCCAGCTGAGTTCAAGCAGAGACACCACAAAAAAATTGTCTAGTTTAGTGTTGACAATCCATATGTGTTGGATGCCTTGAAGACTTAGAAAGAAAACAAGTCATTACACCCGGGTATACTGGCACTTCTAAACCACTCACTCTCAAGAGTGACGAGTCGAGTTTTACATTGTTCTTCCTTATAGGATGGCTGGTTTGATGACTAAATACTATGCGAGAAAAATGATCTTTACTACTTACTACAGCTTACTACAGCGGCAGGTCGGTCTCAGAAGATTAAGGAAAATCGATTACTGGAAGCTTTGGATGAGAGACAGATTTCTGTTTTGAAAATATGCTAAATGATATTTGAGGAGCATCAGCCAAACAGCAAATTCCGTTTCGATATGGTATTTTGGTGATTGGTAACAAGTAGTGGAACTTATAGGAAGATAACCAAAAGTCCACATACTTAAAAGAAGGACCCAAAGAGTATAGATACAGAGCCTCTAAATTTCATGCCGTCAATGTAAGCGTCGCTTGGTTCTGAGTCACCTTTGATCTTCCAGGCTTCGTTTGCACGCCATCCTCAAGTGGGGTTTCATTTACTCAAAATACCAAGTGAGAAAAAAATAATCGCAATAAAAATAAGCATGAATCCCATTTGATCAACTCCTTAAGTAAACTATACCAAAAAAAAGAACGACAGATGGAAAGTGTCGTCCCTCAAGGACAGATGGAAAAAAAAGAGGGCTTTGCCCTCCATATGATGGTGTAATTTTAATCTGAATAGGCAACCGCATTAAAACTTTCTATTCCTATTCGGGTGGCATCCGCTGTGCAAAATAAATATAAGGTATACACCAATTCATTTGATGGTGGTAGAGGGACATTGTAATCGGATGCATTAATGGTAACGACCTGTACAGCGTTTGGGTTTGCTTCGGAGACACTAACAGAGTAAAGGGCGTATGCAACAGGAGAGTCGAGAGTGCCTCTAACAATAGAAATAGCAATAACGGAGTCAAAAGGTGGAGTAGTGGGAAATGAAAGCTCAGCAATCCCTGATAATTGTACACGCATATTTTCCCCAGCGCCCGTCACGTCTAAGCCAAGCTCTGCGATGGCAACAGGAGTATTGGCTGGCATGGAGATTGAGATCGTATTACCGTAACTTGCGTTTTGAGATGTTCGAGCATCTAACAATCTAGTCATTATCTCATCTCCTTTTTTGGGTAAAGATTTTGCAAGCTGGAAATAGAAAGATACATACTGTGCAGGGGCTGGATCGGTTGATAGTAGGGCTATTAAGCTTTAGAAGGATAAGCAGTAATAATCTAACACGATAGGGTCAGACCTATGCCTATTTTCCCAAGATCAAGTCAACAGCCCAATCTTTTTGGTTAATTGCACAATAAGCTACTTTGACTAGACTTTGGAGGTGATCATTAATTATGTTTAGACATTATTATTGGCAAAAGAAAATGCATCGGAGAAAATTTAGAAGATGTGTAGTTAAAAAAGTCAAAGTTTTACCGAAAGTTATTGTTAAAGGGATCCGAGGACCTCAAGGACCTCAGGGACCGCAGGGAGCGCAGGGACTGCCGGGTCCACAGGGAGTTCCAGGTGCTCAAGGCCAGCAAGGGCTACAAGGTTTTCAAGGAATTCCCGGACCAACAGGACCCGCAGGAGCAGTAGGGCCAGCAGGAGCAGTGGGGCCAGCAGGACCAGTGGGACCGGCAGGAGCGGTAGGACCCGCAGGAGCAACGGGGGCAGCAGGGCCAGCAGGCGGCGGGATATCAGACTTCTTAAGTGTCTTCCGAGCAGATCCTGGTACGGGAACGGACACAGTTCCGGGTAACTCACCAATTACCTTTACTGGAGTTCTGGCTAATGTTGGTGGTGCATTTACTTTCACTCCTCCATCTACAACGATAACAATCAACGAAACGGGAAGCTATCTAATAGATTTTACAATTCATAACCAAGGTGATGCTGCCTTTAACCTTACCGTAAATGGAATCCCTGTTACTCCTGTTCCCTTCACGGGTAACGGTGGCGGACCAATTTCGGCAGAAGTCATTATTACTGTAGGGGTCGTTCCTACAACTATTCAATTGGTAAATGCAAATGCAACCCCAGCCCAACTTCATAACTTTACCAATACTACTCTTACTATATTAAAGTTGACCGTTTAAGCCATTTTTAATGATATATAGAACATTATATGTAGCCGCTTTAGAAAAGACTGTACGATTTCATATCGTCAGTTTGTCTAATTCACTTATAGTAAGCAGACGTATTTATGGGGGAGGGATTGTGTAGCATGGCAAGAGGACGTAGTGGCAGGAATAAGATCCATTAAACACTATCACTACTCCAAAGCCTATCTTTAAAGTTAAAATGGTAAATACGCAGTAACATTGTAAAAAACAATGATATTATTCAAACATTGAAATATGAATGCTAAGAAGGTTGGGGAACTTTTCCTACCTTCTTTTTGTTGTGACATTAAAAAAAGAAGTTTATTCGCTCGAAAATCAATAGTAAATCTGGATAAGTCAGACGTTATTCTGTATTTATAGTAGTTTGCGAATGTAGTCCATCCGGCATCGGTTAGCGTCAAAGATGGACATTGGTAGGGCGAACAGTTCCAAGTAACTCCAATCAGTGAGGCATTTTTAACTGGCTGTCAAAAAAGCATCAGCGGGCGTAAATAATTGACCTGAATCACACTAATGGAGATTTGCCGGAGCTACTTGTATCTGTATCGCACACAAGTTCACCAGTGGGAACGTGATCAATATCTGTACTTTACTAAATAGTGAAACCCCTTGGGGCTCTAGGGGATATGGCCCATTGGTGAGATAAACCAAGACACCTTCAAGGTAAATGGAAATTCTCTTTCTGAAAATGCCATAGTGGTAAGCGTAAAGGCACAGCATAGTAAAACAGCAAAGGCAATCGAATCATGAAGCTAAAGATTGCTGACAAATTGTCGAAAACATCAGTAAGTTCTTCAACATTAGTCATTAGAGAATCCAATGTGGCTAAGACAAAGAAGAAATTAGACAGTGTTGAGAAGGCTATAGCTAACTATAAGTCCTTCTCTTTTTCTTCCGAATTAGCATGGTCAGGAAAAGGAGGACAGGCAGAGCAATCTGAAAGATAGGCCAAACTCGAACCAAGGCTACATGAAGACCGAACCACAAAAATTCGGTTAACCTAGAGGAGAGAAACGTAAGGGCGTATATGATGATACTTAGCAACAGTAAAGCAGGCTTATATCTAAAGGGGGTTATCGTTTGAAGCCCAATGACGGCACCAAACATAAAACCAGCCGTTTTGATTCCGATTCCAATAAATAGAATCATCGAAAACAGGACATCAGCTCTCTCAACGATCTTCGGTAGCTGAATTAGTTGTGTAACCTCAAATAAGGGATAGGTGCTTGATGCTGCCCATTCCGGACCTAAAACCAGGATTGTTAGTTCATTCATTACAATGAGGAACACAGCAGTGATCCAGTAAACAATGACGATTGACCGCTGTAATTTACGTTTATCCGTAACAATCTTGAACAGCACAAGAAAAAGAACCGTCTGCCCGAAGGGAAAAGACACGATCTCGGGAATGGCAGCCTTCACTACGGGAGTTAGACCATTCTCCAATACAGGAAATAAAAATTCAAAGTGAATGAGTCCTGTAAAAGGAGTAAGCAATAATAAAATGCCATAACCAAAAACCAATAGAAGAAGGAAGATATGACATAGAAGGAACCAGACCCTCGGTCCAAACCACACTACATCGGCACAGACAATTAACGCTATAAACGTAATAACTTCGGTAGGAGTTCTGTTAAGTAATGTCAATGCGCCGAGCTCACCAATGTCCCTGACACTCCTGGAAGCTTCATAAGCAAAGTAACTGATGAACAGAAGACCACCCAGACTACCTATCCATTTTCCCCAATAACGGCATAGGAGCTCGTACAAATCTCGATGTGGATCAAGTTTATGCATGTATAAATACATGATTAGCAAGACGAAGCCTACAAGTGCGCCGATCAGCATGGCTAGCCATGCATCCTGCTTGGCTGTAGCTCCCAAGAGGAATAAGGTTGTACTGCCAACCTGAAACAAGGAAAAAGCGATAGCTAACCCGGATACCCTGGTGACGGTTTTATTCATACTTTTTAAGCCCCTTTATACAAAATGGGTTAGGTTTGACTTCCGATATGCTTCTGTAGGAGGCCAGGACGCTGAATCCGTGCATCCACTCGAATGTCCAGTTCTATCTTCTTGAATTCCTGATCCCAGTCTTTTTTCACCGTTCCCCACTCCCTTGGGAACCTCCGGTGAATCCGGTCAGCAAAACCAGTTGCGTCTACACCAAGTTCCTGAAGTTTAGCCCAGCCCTTATTTATCGTACTGGTCACTTCTTTTGCAATCTCTTCTTCCAGATCATGTATGGTCTTCGTCTTGGAAATATCCTTAGTGCATGTAGTTTCATTTAAAGTCCCATTAATTTTCACTCCAACCTGCATAGTGTAATGAGAACTGGTTTTTCTGGGTGTAAGCTTTACATTAGCAGAGTTTACTAGTATGGAAGAGTACATTTCCCTACCGGGCTGTTTGCTGCATGGGAACGAAATTTCGCTGTTGTTAATCTTTTGAGACAGATAAGATACACCCAGACTCTCTTCCTTGTTGAGAAACCCTTTGAGCTTTCCTTTTTGGAATACCGCCAATTTAGTCAATGCCAGTTTGAGCGGGGCCGAGGTTTTTTTGAAGACATCCAGACTCTCTGCTTCCTTCACATCCTGATAGTCCCCTTCTCCGGTCAACTCGGCGACCGGTACTCCAATAGATTTGGAATCCGAGTTCATGCTTAATACGAAATCATAAACCCTAACTTTCGGAAACACCGATAAAATATCACTCTCTTTGTCGACTAATTCAGCCATGGCGACGCCTTGAAGTTTTTCAGGCGGCAGTAATTTCTTTAATAGATCGGATGCTAAGCCGTCCGTTACAATCATAGTTACCATCTCCCTTGCTTCCGTATTACGAAGATAAAAATCAATTAAACGGTCCATTCCTTTCTCAGCCGCTCTCTTACCGATAAATACAACACGATTATGTGCTATGTAGATTTGTCTTGATGTTTTTAAATTGCTGTACGATAACGCCTGGTTATAGGTTTTGGACTTTACTGAGAATACATGGGATGCCGGTTGAGAAGACCCTCCCGTTCCTCCTCCGGTACCACTTGCAAGGGCGGAGGGAATAATAATCTGATAGGACATCATCCACTGTCCGTCGTCCATCATATCTACTCCTGTAGCCGCAGTTACCCACAGCTCATTCAGTTCGACTCGGTTCCAGCAACCCGCCAAAATGAATAATATGACCAAGGCCAAAATAAATCTACCTAATTGGGACATATCGGTTCCTCCTTACGCCATGGGATCTCGGCTGTGTTCCCCCGCTTGTTCTGCAAATGATTCCTGTTCCGTTGCCTGTCTTACTGGATTGACATCCCCAATCATTTTCGGCCGTTTCTTCATCTTCCACCAAGGTACACGCACAAACAGGTCTTTCATATTGCTCGTATAGAAAGGTGCGAGCGGCATCATATAAGGAACGCCGAACGAATTCACAGATACTAATCGAACGAGGATGGGAACCAAGCCCGCCAAAACGCCGTATAATCCAAATAAACCCGCTAACAGCATTAGTCCAAATCTGAGCAAACGAACAGCCCCCGCCATATTGATCGCAGGTAGTACAAAGTTGCAGATAGCTGTGAATGAAACCACAATCACCATAGCTGCAGAAACCAATCCCGCCTGTACAGCAGCTTGTCCAAGAACCAATGCCCCAACGATAGAGATTGCAGGCCCTACGGCGCGCGGCATTCGTACTCCTGCTTCGCGAATAACCTCAAAGGTCAGCTCCATTAGCATTGCTTCAAGCAGGGCTGGCAATGGTGTATTCTCTCTCTGCGCAGCCAAAGTGATGAGCATTGTTGTAGGCAGCATTTCCTGGTGAAACGTTGTTGTTGCAATAAAGAATGAGGGTAATAGCAATGCCAAGAAAAAGGATGCCATTCGAACGATTCGAAGAAAAGATGCCAGATCATAACGTTGGTAGTAGTCTTCACTGGATGCGATGAACCGAAAAAAGGTTACAGGAGCAATCAATACAAATGGAGTCCCATCAACCAATATCGCTACTAACCCCTCAAGCAAGCTGCCTGCTACAGTATCCGGGCGCTCAGTGTTATATATGGTTGGAAAGGGGGTCCATACCCCATCTTGAATAAATTCCTCGATATATCCACTTTCGAGAATACTGTCCGTGTTAATGGAATCTAATCGTCTGGAGATTTCCTTAACCACCTCTGGATCTGCAATGCCTCGAATATATGCCACCGATACCTTCGTCTGCGTGTATGATCCGATAATTCGAGAATCAAAGTGGAGTTCAGTTGATTTGATCCTTCTCCGGAGGAGTGCGATATTGGTGGATATATCCTCTGTAAACCCCTCTTTAGGACCGCGAATTACTGTCTGCGATGTTGGCTCCTCAACCGCTCTTTTAGCCCCCCCGCTCATAGAAGCAGCAAAGGCCTTGGTGCTGCCTTCGACAAGGAGAACCACCTGTCCATAAAGAACGGCATGGATAAGTGCTTTCTCATTTTTAAGGCAAGTGATGCCCCCAATAGGAATACGATCCATCAACCAACTTTCAACATTACGATCGGAGAGATCCCCATTTCGAATACCTGCAGTAAGTTCCTCCAGCAGTGTCGTTAAAATTTGCTGATCAATCAGGCCTTGAAGAAAACCTACAGCGAGAACCGGATTGCCCTGTTTATCGTTCAAACAACGAAGAATGAAATCCGTGCTATGTCCTATTTCCTGCTTCAGCAAGGTCACGTTGTCCTTAAGCGTGCCACTCAGTTCCTTGGATAACTCAGTCGATTTTTTATCATTAACTGGTTCAGAGCTCGTGCCATTTTTAGATCGTGAAGGCTGCTTAAACAGCCATTTTTTTAACTTGTCAACCATAGCAATACAGTTCCCTTCTAGATAGCGGTTAACTGTAATATGTTGCTATTCCACGATTTATATGTACACACCTTCCAAAAGATGTTTTTATATCAATTTATTTCAACTATGTTTACAATAGTAGAAGCTTTTTTAGTGGCATACGGCAAAAATTGTTGGCCGGTATAGACACAGTCTAAGAGAAGGGCTTGCGGATGTCGTTTTTGTATTGGATGGATTCGTTGTAGCCAAAGACCTTCATTCAGAGTTTTTAAAAGATGAGTCATTTCGAATGGTGGTATCTCCAGATCATCTGCTGGCATCTCGTTCCTCATTGATTGTTGATGACTTTCACAGAGAACAAATTTGGTTGCTTTACCATAGGATTTACCGGATATATCATTTTCTGCGCAAATGCTCTGGCATCGGGAAAAGTGGATTTTCACATCGTTGGCTGCTCTAATACATGTTGCAAAAAATGAATTAAAATCAAATGAAGCATCTGGCTCATAAGAGGAGCACTTGCGAAGTTATTTAAAGCACAAAAAAGTCCTCCGGAAATCACCATTTAAAGATATTCTTGCCAGATGTCATTTTTCGTTGGCTACCGTGAGGGAGGCAGAGCACTTAAATATTGCTTTTTGATAGCTGTCCACTTGACAGGGGTCGCTTCAGTTTGGAGAGGTTTTTACTCTTTTATAAGGGGAGACGATATTATGGAAGCAAAACCCGCTGTAGAATAATATAGCTCTCAGTCTTAGTGAAATAACTATTAGAATGCCCCCAATAGAAAGAATCGGCAGCCATGGATAAGAAAATAAAATAAAATCCTAGACTGCCGATGTTCTATTGAACTCTCGTGTCCCTTAAGTTCAATCGCTTCCCTTTTCATAAAAGTTGTTGTGCAAAGCTTTCTGCCGTTTAAATCATGTCTTACTCCAAGTCACTTTGTAAATTTCTAATCTCCACCGAGTTCAATCGTTTTCGTGGCGACACGGTCATGAAATTCCCGATCATGTTCCACGAATACAATGGTCGGCGTGTACTCAAGCAACAGCTCCTCAATTTGCATCCGGGAAATCACGTCGATAAAGTTGAGCGGTTCGTCCCAAATATGCAGATGAGCCTCCTCACATAGGCTTCTCGCGATTAGAACCTTCTTCTTCTGCCCGCCGCTAAACGCCGATATATCCTTCTCAAACTGGATGCGGGCGAAATCTAGCTTACGTAACACGGCCTTAAATAAGCTTTCGTCAATTCTGTGCTCTGCTGCATAATCGGAAAGCGTTCCTCGCAGATGAGAAGTATTCTGGGATACATAGGAAACGCGAAGCTGCGGCTCCCGCTGAAACGTACCTGTATAATGTAGCGTCTCATCGTTCAGCAGGCGAAGCAAGCTAGACTTACCTGAACCATTTGGACCTGAAATTGCAATCCGATCTCCTGGTTCGATCGTCAGACAAATGTTCTTGCAAACCGCTCTTTCCCCGTAGTAAATCGTGACGTGATCCAGCATAGCCAGTTCCGATTTGGGATACACGAGCTGAGAGATCGCAAGGCTTTCTGACTGTTCGATATTTCGGAGCAATTTCGATTTTTCCTCTAAAGCGGCGTGTTGCCGCTGTTCGATGGCTTTCGAGCGTTTCATCATTTTCGCTGCCTTATGCCCGACGTATCCCTTGTCAAGCTTGGAGCCGGAGTTTCGTGTGCCGTTCTTCGATTTTTCGGTCTCGAAAGACCAGCCGCTAGTACGTTTAGCAGAAGCAGATAAACGCTGTATGTCTTTGTACAGCTTTTCGTTTTGTGCCATTTCGAACGTATCTTGGCGAGTTTTGTTCGTCCACCAACTGGAGAAGTTGCCTTTTTGGATTTCGATATTCGTTTTGTTGATCGATAGAATATGATCCACGCAGCGGTCGAGAAAAGCCCGGTCGTGTGAAACAAGAATAAAACCGCGCTTCGTATTCAGATAATCGGCGACAAGCTTGCGTGCGTGCAAGTCGAGATGATTGGTCGGTTCGTCGATGAGCAGAAATCGATTGTCTTGGATGAATAGCACGGCCAGCAATACCTTCGTCTGTTCTCCTTGGGACAGCGATTCGAATGGCCTGTACAACACGTCTTCTGAAACCTTAAGCAGGTTCAGTTCGCGCATCAACTTCCAGCTCTCATAGCTTGGCACGATCTCTTCGACGACGTCTAAGGTCAAATACTCCGGGTGATCGACGGGAAACGGAAAATAATCAAAGGCGACTGGTGTGGAGATCGTACCGCTGTATTCGTATTTCTCCTGCAACAGGTTTAAGAACGTCGTTTTCCCCCGACCGTTTCGCCCCGTAAAGCCCAACTTCCAGTCTGTATCAATTTGAAAATGAACATTTTCGAATATGGGGTCATAGCTGCCTGGATAGGCAAAAGTAAGATTGGTTACCTGAATGGCGGGCATGGCAGTCATCCTTTCGTTTGGAAATAAAAAAGAGCCGCAAGAAAGGTGCTATCTTGCGACTCTAATCCATACGAGGAAATACGGCCCCATTTCAAGGGGCCGTATGACTGTCCGGAGAGGGAGCGCAAACGAAACGCAGACCTTTCTTGCAGAGATGAATAAAACGACCACAGCCGATCGCTGAGTCCGTTCTTTTCGTGATCTCAAAGCAAGAAAGTTCTACATGTATCCGTTCAACTCCCGTCATCAAATTACATCCAGTTTATCACAATAGTAATTTAACTACAACCTGCTAGTCCTGTTAGGCTGAAGCTTCGCGTAGTTCGACATGCTCCTTAGATTGATTACTGTTATTTAACTATCCTACTCGTTCGTATTAGGTTAATAACATATGGGTTTTTAAAATTCCTAGCGCTATAGCAGCAGAACCAATTTAATATTTAAGTATGGAAGTCTCTGATAACTCAGGGCCTTATTTTGCGTCTTGAGGAGGTGACGAAACCCGTGGCAAAAATAAAGTCAACATGGATATATACAACTGGATCTAACAAGACCAGTTGAAGAATTGACTGTTAGTCATTTCTGCTGTCATTGCTTCACAGCCAGCACGCCGGAAAGAAAAATACTTAAAGGATTGTATATAGTATTGGGGGTGTTGCTCGCGCTGGTCATTATTGATTATGTGACCAGATTATTTGCCGCTGGCGCAGAAGGTAAGAAGGGAACCGGACCCGGCTTAAAAAGCAAGATTGGTCTTATCGGTATCGCTCGAGAGGTATTTATTTTTACAATAGTTGCTGTATCTCATCTAATCAATGGAGTCTTAGGCGATTCGCACCTTTTCCGGGATGCGGTCGCCTATTTTTATATGGCAAATGAACTGCTGTCCATTTTGGAGAATGGCGGCAGACTCGGCGCTCCTATCCCGCCTGTGATCCGACAGGCCGTAGAAGTTTTGAAAAGTAAAGGTGGTAAGGAAGGAGAGAAAGAGGATGCAACGACGAAACAGCCGTAATGCAAGAGGGATCGACGTATCCCGTTATCAAGGAAAGATTGATTGGAAGGCGGTCAAGGCAGATGGTATATCTTTTGCTTTTATTAACGCCAGCCAGGGGCAACGTTACGTTGATCCTACATTCACCACGAATGCAAAAGGAGCCAGAGCAGTCGGGGTATTGCCGGGTGCATACCACTTTTTAGATGCCACCACTGTTGAGGCAGCTAAAGCGGAAGCGCGGCATTTTGCCGAAGTATTGGAACAGGTAGGTGGTGGGAAAACGCTAGACTTGCCGCCTGTAATGGATTATGAAAATAATCCCGGTAACCTGTCCAAAACGCTTATTAGCGCTGTAGCTTTGGCTTTTCTTCTCGAACTGGAGCGACTTACAGGACGCAAGCCCATTGTCTATACAGGTAATGCATTTGCAGCGAATTTTAACGCCTCTTTGGGTGGTTACCCATTATGGATAGCTCGGTACAGTGATACTCGTGTCCCAAGCGACACAGTGACGTGGAAACGTTGGGATATTTGGCAATACAGCGACAGCGGCAAGGTAGCAGGGATAAAAGGGAACGTGGATATGAATGAGTATGATGGTACGGCGGACGAGCTGCGTGAACGTTTCACAAAGCCCCCTGAGCAGCCGGAGACAGTCACGTCCGGTACGTTCGTCGTAAATGGCAAACAGGTGTAGGGAAGACGCTGCTCTATAGTGGCAGGACGTATGTTCCGCTGCGTGTGCTTGCTACTGTGTTAGGCTTATCGTGTCATTGGGACACCAGTCTCAAGGTCGCTTATTTAAATGGAGCCAAGCTGCAATTTATCCAACTGGTCGAAGGAGTGGCATACGTGCAGCTCAGACCCGTTGCGGCGGCATACGGTGCTGTAGTGTCCTGGGATTCAAAAAATAAAATCGCATCGTTGAAAACGAAAGGGGAAAAGTAATCATGCAAACAATTATCGAAACTGTACAGCCTATGTAAATACCATTGTCACAGCCGCTGCGGGTGTGCTTACAGCATTTGTTTTAGGAGGTCTGAATAAACTCAAGACTAAGGTTAACGTGTGGCTAGAAGCGCGTACAACGGCAGCACAACGTGAGGTAATCCATAAAGTAGCAGGAGAGGCTTTTGCATTTGCTCAGACTACGTTTAAAGATGCTGGTGGGGTTCATAAGATGCATGAGGCTTTACAGTATGCATCCTTACGGCTTACGGAACAGGGCATTGTGTATCGTCTACGGAGTTACAAGCAGCAATTGAGAAGGCATATCTGGAGTATAAGGCTAAAACAAAAGCGGTACTCGCTACTGAAGCACAGCCAAATGAGGAAGCGGCACAAGTAGCAGCTAAGGAAGCTGTATCGGATCTGGCTGCAAAGCTTAATGATTTCTTGGCACAGGCTAAGGCTGAGGTAATGCCAGACGCTCAGGTTCAATCTGCACCCGAGCCTATTTCTGCATCAGTAGATTCCGTACAAACTCCAGTCATTACGGAGTAAATCTAAAAAACTAATGCCCTGCTGGTTTCGGCTGGTGGGGCTTTTTTTGTTTTTGCTCATATAGGATGTACCCATAAGATTTGGTATGTAATATAAAAGCCCTCCATTTAAGGAAGGCTCTTGTTAAACGCTGAGCATGCAAATCATAAATCAATGTGATTTACTACGTCTTTTCAAAAAAATTACAAAAAGCATAACAAGCAGTATACAGAAAAATATTGCAAAAGCAATCACGATCCACCACTGAGGGTCAATTATATACAACACGACTCCGACAAGCAGGACTGTTGTTGTTATTGCAATTCTCACTTTCAACATTGTGCTTTTACTTATCCGAGGCTCCAATTTTCGTATTGTAATTTGAATTATTATAGCAAGTACAACGAAAAATATTGAAGTGAATGAATTATAGATAATATCAGCTCCCTTTACTCATTATGCCTATCTTGTACTCCGATGGGGGCTGTTAAAGATGGGAATTAAGAGTTGTTTGTGATGGAATATCCTGTACGCATCAAGTTAATCGTAATTCCTTTGCCCTTATCTTGGTTTTTAAGGATTTGTGCAATAAGCCCTGCTCCTGCCCCTATTACTGCGCCAAAAACACCCGATCAAATGACTGTTACTACCGAATAGACTAATCGGATACAATTTCAAAGTAAACACTAAAAGCTCTACTGGCCAAGCTAGTAAGAGAAGAGTGCTCAAAGGTGCGACTGGTGGGAGAAGTTGCGCAATAGGTTTAGTGATTGGAATCAGATAAAGAAAGCCGGAGAGAAAGCGTAAGCTTCTTTCCGGCTTTTTGGCATAGTTCAACAGAATGAGTACTTGTTCAGCAGTATGAAGTTATGGATAAAACCCTCTTCTTGTATGAAAATGGGGGGTTGAATTTTCGATGTGAAATCATAATAATATACGCCGCGTCTTTCTGCCTGATTTTTCTGAGAAGTGCTGCCCAAATAATAGACCCCCTTGCCGTCCGGGGACATATAGACAAATTGGCGGGATAAAAAGGGCAACTTTATTTTGGTGCGTTTACCTGTTGCAATATCAACCAGACTATACTCGGGATTGCCGTGATTAATGAAACGAGTGGTTATGAGGAGCAGCTTATCATTACTGCTGGACATTGAAGTTATTTTCTCTTTTTTTAGTGTGACGATAGAATGTGTGGAGAAGGTGGCGTAGGTGCTGATATCAGATACATAACCCCTAGTGATAACCGGGGAGCAGGATCATGGGTAAGTCATCAGTTAGAAAAGTATGCTGATGGAATCAAAGTGAGGTTTATCGTGAAATAAAAACAAGGACTCAACCAGTATAGAAGCTGGAATGAGTCCTTTTTAATACCCAATAAAAAATAAATATGCAAAAATATAGAACATATTTATAGATAAGCAAGTTTATGTTTAGACACATTTCCTCAATTAAATTATTCTTAGTTCTATCAAACATATTGGAGGATCATTTAATGAAGAAAGCATGTATAACGATTTTATTTTTAGTTCTTTTATCTTTACCCATATCGAATGTTTTTGCGGCTGAAGCAGAGTATTCAGAAAATCTGGTTCCGCATATGACAACTAACATTTTGCCATCTGGAGTAGCAAGCGCAAGTAATGAATATTCATATGCATATGAGGCGTTTAACAAGGAATTTGCGACAATTGCTAGTGCATGGACATCAAGTACAACTTCTGCTTGGTTAAGATATGATTTTCCTAAAGCCGAAGTTATTGAGCAATATGTTATATATCCACAGACAACGGCAACTGATCGTGCCCCTAAAGACTGGACTTTCGAAGGCTCAAATGATGGGGTCACTTGGAACGTGCTAGACACTCAGTCAAATATCAGTGGATGGGTAGATAGTACTCCAAAAAAATTCGCTTTCTCTAATTCTAATTCATACAAGGATTATAGAATTAATATTACAGGTAATAATGGAAGTCAGTATCTAGCTCTTAGCGAATTGGAGATGATGTCTAAAGTATCAAGTTCCACTCCTAACCCAGGAACAGAGGAACCGACTCCAAACGGGGATCGTGCAATTCTGGTAGTTACCATGACAACTGGTTTGGAAAAGGAATTCGACCTAAGCATGAAAGAAGTCAATGACTTTATTGCCTGGTACGAAAGCAAGCAGGCTGGTTCTGGATCAGCATCATATGCTATCAATAAGCACGATAACAATAAAGGCCCATTCAGTAGCCGTAAGGATTACATGCTATATGATCGTATCCTAACGTTTGAAGTAAGTGAATACTCTAAATAAATAAAAAGCTCTGCTAACCTTAATTGGTCGGCAGAGCTTTTAACGTTTCTAACAGGTTCGTGTTAGGCTGAATTATATTTCGTTTTAGCTTCTTCATATAATTTGCCGAGGTTACGAAACTCAATTGATGTCCTTTATCACGTTGAAAATATGTTTACTATTTAATATTTTTCGTATATATTAATATTTGGAAATTAGTTTTCATAAATTTTTCCTACAAAACCAGATTAAATTAACAAAGGAGATTATTTTAATGAGTATTTCATTAAGAATAGAACGCAAATCCGGTGGTGAGCCAATTGAGTTTGTAAAAGGTGAAATCACTGGCTTTACTTATAAGAATAATAGTTCCATAAACCTTTCAGCTAAGTCTACAAACTTGGCTCATTCGCTACATATTCGAAGCAAGATTCCGCTTCATTCGCTTCCTTCAGTTATAGACAATGCGGATAATTCCAACATGCTGTATACATGGGCAAATACAGAATATAAACCTGATAGTGAGGATTACTATCGCAAATGTAATATCCAAATCGATAGAAATGAAAACACAATCCGAGATATTACGTTTACACATGCTTATGTAGTTAAGTATCAAGAACAGATTGATACCAGTAAAGAGATCCTTGAGTTTGAACTTGTTCTAAAACAAAAAGAAGATCAATTGAGAAAAATTCAATACAGTCCTCAGTTAGAATCTAAGGAAACAAGAGAAAAGGATCAGTCTGATGTCTCGCCAAAAGTACTGGAAGGTGCATATAGTAAGAATATGTTAGTGTATGCAGGAAATATTACTTTTCCGTTTGAAAATCCGATGGTAGAACTAGAAAAGACTTGGGTACGAGGCGTAGAGAAGGTAAAAGATTCGACAGACACTGTAATACATTATCCTGATCGTAAAGCATTTGCATTAGTAGCTGTTCCTATAGCTCGAAAGAAGTACGGGGACATCACAGCCCATTTACTTCAACATTCACTTGACTACAAACCAGGAAATTTACACTTTAACGAGTGGTCATATGAGGCGCAGCAAGTTAAAAAATCTAAAGAGCACATCGCAATAGTTAATGATGAAGTCAAAAAAGCTAATGGTAAAAAAGTTAAAAGTTTTTCTTATAATGGATCTGCGCAATTAGAAAGTGATAGAGATTTATATAATGCTTTTCACAACATGTATTATGAAATAAATGGGGATTACGTTGACGGGCAATGGAAAATTACTACAATATATTATGATAAATATAATTTCGAGTTTAATTTTAAACGAATGTTTACTGGGAACAACAAACTCGGTTGGGCTGCGGCCAATCTAACAAATATAATGGAATCATGGGGAACACTCAATGAGTATACGTCTTATGTAACAGTAACTGATACAAGAAAAGCCTAGAAGTGAGGTATGAATTGCAGATGAAGTTTAGATATATCTTTATTTTGATCTTGGTCTCTCTACTAGTTATAACTACTACTATAATTTTTCTAGTAAATTTTGCGGATAATACGAACTATAAATACCCAGATGGAAAAGATACCGTAGAATATTTTGGTGACGGGACTTTTCAAATTTTGAGAGGGGGGCGGGACAACTGTTTAATACTTTATAATCATCTTGCTGCTCCAACGGAAAAAGCTGTTGATAATATTGTGTCATATAAGATAAAAAAAAATATCGTATATATGGTTGGGGAAAATGGCTTCATCAAATTGGATTCAAGTACCAACACATACGTGAAAAAGAAACGGATTTCTGACTTTACTTCCGAAGATAGAGAGATATTTAATAAATTAACGGAAAAATAGAAGCTATCATAAACAAATGTGGTAGCAAGGGAGATTTAACTTGTTCACAAAGGTTAACTTAACATGCGCTTTAGTTGAGCTATTGTTATGTAAGTATTTTAAATTTATAAAGAATGGTTACCACCAGTGGTGATATTATGATTATTAAAATTGAAGGTTTCTTTTTTCAGAATTTGATTACTGGTCCCCTATGCACACAAGAAGAACTATATCAAAAGTATATACAAGCAAAAATGCTGAGTCTTAATATTAGAGATTTACCTGATATATTTTGTCGACTTCATAATTTTGATCGATTACGTTTTGAAGATGACACAGAGGTTGGTTTCGTGATTGATACAGATACGGACAGGATATATAGACCGATATATTGATGTTTAAAGCGATGTATTCGAAAGATATCTTCCCATCTCCTTTAATTACAAGTAATGAAGGACTCACATAACTGGCTACTATATTCGATTTTATAATCAAAGTCGATCACAACGAAAGTTAAATAAGTTGCCTCCGAAAGAATATCGAAAGCAGCTTATAGTCTAGGGGCTTTTTTCCGTGTCTATAAAATGGGGACTTGACCACTAGCTAAGCTAGTGTTTTTTTATTTACCTGCATGCCCTATCATAGAACGTATTTAAACATATATTAAGGTAACGACAAATAAAGGAGGTTAAAAGAGAGGGGTGCCTATGAAAATACAGGTGGCGGCGGTGTATGGACTTCTACAGCGGCAATTTTAGTGCTCTTTATTCTCTTAGTTATCATCACTAAATCACTTTGGGTTTAGTTTGTAAAAAGAACTGTTGGAAAATATCATTTCACTCATGGATATTCAATAGTTGAGCCCATTGAGCGCATAAGCTATTTGGCAATAGCCACCGTATTCGCTTCTCTTTCGGCAAATACTTGGTGGATTCCTGCCATAATAGTTTTGCGCTTATTGTATTTCATTTTATCTTTTCAGTAGCGAGTCAAGACCACTGCTGGCTTATCAGGCTTCTGTTAGATAAAATTCTCAAAGAGGTGGTAGGATGAAGGTTGAAGTAAATAAATGTAATTGCAGCATCAAAAAACCAATATATCTAAAGAGTAATGTTACTATTACCACAGTGGGTAAGGGGGCTACAGTGCTGCAAATTGATGCTAACTAGGGATAATGGAGCTTTAACTTCGAACAATTCAAACCGGGCATTGAATGTAATTATTAAAAATTTAACAGTGCATGGTGTAGCAACAACCGAGCCTGATAAAGTGCCAAGTTATGTTAGCATTACAAATTATGGTATTCTGTTGGAAGGTAGTAGCTATGTGAACGATAAGGTACTCTTTGAGAAAGAACATAGAGATTAAAAATACAAATATGGGGCTCCATATAAAAGGATTTTCCGACGTAACGGTACAGAATAGTGAATTTCACGACAACGGTGGGGGTTCTAAAAAATCTAGCCAAAGTCCATACATGTATTGTGACGATACGTGAGCTTTAGCTTTAACTAATTGCCCAAAAAGTACCAATAACTCACAATAATGACCTTGCCAGTACGAAATCACAACTAATACATATGGAGAAGTTAGTACCTAGCGAGTGAAAGTTAAGACTATGAAACTGCTATTAACGGTCGGCAAACCACTTGACGACGATTGATCCACGCCGGATCGTAGCCTTTTCCACTGCTCTAAAGTCGGCTTGATTCCAAAAGTGTATTTAAGTAAGTGAATACTCTAAATAAATCGAAAAGCTCTGTTACCTTAATTGGTCGGCAGAGCTTTTAACTGTTCACGGTTTTTAAAATATATCCAGGTATTCTTTCTGGAATTTGATGAAATCTTGCACACTGTCGTGATAGGTAAATCTACCGCCATTTTTATCAATAATCCAGTTGATATTCTCGTCATTTAACAAGATTCCATACATGCAGTGATGAAGCAGTTCAATTTGCTTTTCATCCCTAATTCGGATCAAATGTTTTTCTTGTTCGATAATGAGGTACCATTTCGTTTCTGTTTCATCTACATCCGCATCCACATACAGTATTGATACCGACAAGGGGAATGGCCAGTCAAACCATTGTCCTCGCTTGTCTTCTCTATAACCTTCAAATGCCATGGTTATTCCCTCCTACTTGGATAATTTCCTGATTAGTTTAAATGTATCTAACGTGCTGCGATTGTACGCTTAATTAGGTTCTTGTCTTATCCTACTGGCACAGGAATATCGCCCCCATATTCTTCTCCTTGGCTTCACGTACACCATCATAAACATCTGTAAAAGTTCAGTGTCACTTTGGCAACCGTCTAATTCCGCTATTGTTGCACAATAGTTGTATCCGCTTTTATCGTTCATTGTTCTGATCTGTACAGTATACGGAAAACGACAGGTAATAAAGAAGCTGAACGCTTTGTTACCCGATATCAAAACGCTATTACCAATACTGTACAATTATTCTACTGAGCAATGATGTGGTCCAACATGAAGGACTGGAGATAAGAACAGGTAGCAGTGTAATGGACATAAAGGCGCGTCTGCTGGTTTTGGAAGAGGGGACCACAAGAGCGATATACGCTCTATATTGTAATCATAGGGGGCTGGGATGGTGACCAAAAGATCATTACATTTTCTCGTATGGAAATAGGCGCTGTATTAAACCTCCAATGATATGGAGCAAGGATACACTCATGTCTTGAATGTATCTTGTTTCTGGAGGGTCAAAAGTGAAAACCCCTTATTCACAGTCCGTTTTGAGCTATAACCAAATTTTAATGTGGCTTTGTGTTCTTTCGTTTTTAGTGTGTTAAATGAAATGGTTCTTAATATCTCTTTACCTGATATTGCTGATGAATTCAATAAGACACCAGCCATTACAAATTGGGTGAATACTGCCTTTATGCTAAGTTTTTCTATAGGAACAGCTATATACGGAAAGTTATCTGATCAGTTAGGTATTAAAAGGTTGCTCCTGTTTGGAATCATAGTGAATTGCGTAGGATGATTAATTGGATTTGTGGGACATACTTTTTTTCCAACACTTATCTTGGGACGATTTATACAAGGGATTGGTGCAGCTGCATTTCCTTCACTTGTGATGGTCGTAGTTGCTCGCATATCCCAAAAGAAAACAGGGGAAAGGCAATATGGCCTCATCGGGTCTATCGTAGCAATGGGTGAAGGGATAGGGCCGGCTATTGGTGGGGTGATTGCTCATTATATTCATTGGTCTTATTTACTGCTTCTTCCTGTTTTAACGTTTGTAACTGTTCCCTTCCTGATAAAATTATTGAAAAAGGAAGTCATTTCAAAGGGCTCGTTTGACAATGCAGGAATCGTGCTTATATCTCTAGGTATTGTATTGTTTATGTTGTATACAACTTCTTACAGAATTTCTTTTCTGGTGATAAGTGTTCTATTTTTCTTGATCTTTTTAAAACATATCAGACAAGTAACCAATCCTTTTGTTGATTCTTCATTGGGGGAAAATACTGCATTTATGATAGGAATCCTTTGTGGGGGGCTTATGTTTGGTACCGTAGCTGGATTTGTTTCTATGGTCCCTTATATGATGAAAGACGTTCACCACTTAAGTACCGCAATGTTTGGCAGTGGAATTATTTTTCCTGGAACGATAAGTGTTATTTTCTTTGGTTTTCTTGGAGGAGCACTTGTTGATAAGAAAGGTTCCTTACATGTGCTAGCAGTCGCCGTTGCATTTCTTGCCGTCAGTTTTTTGGTAGCTGCTTTCTTTATTGAAATGACACCTTGGCTGATGTCTATTATTCTAGTCTTTGTTTTCGGTGGTCTTTCTTTTATTAAAACAGTAATATCCACTATTGTTTCAAGTAGTTTAAAACAAGAAGTAGCTGGCGCAGGAATGAGCTTGCTTAATTTTATAAGCTTTTTATCAGAAGGAACGGGGATTTCAGTTGTAGGAGGCTTATTGTCAATACGTCTTATTCATCAAAAATTTATACCAATCATTAATTTTCCATCTGCTTATTTATATAGCAATATGTTATTGATTTTTTCAGTGGTCATTATAATTAGCGGGATTTTATCTGTTATTGTATATAGACGTTCAGTTTCAGATTCCTGATAAGAGCAAAAAAGGATTACATGCTGAAAATGATCGCATCCTCACGTTTGAAGTAAGTGAATACTCTGAAAATAAATCAAAAGCTCTGCTAACCTTAATTGGCCGGCAGAGTTTTGTGTGCTGATCAGTTTGATTTTACTAGATACGGGAAAAGTAGCAATGCAAAGTGTGCGTACAAGATAGTATTGTTTTTAAATTCGGCCTTATTACAGAAGGATAGGCTAATTTGAATACTTAAACTTATAATACCAAAAAATCGCTTTCTCATGGGCTGTGGAAAAATTAGAATATAGCATAGTATCAACTCCGCCGATTACAAAGTTATTTTTAGCATAGAATCGACAAGCTAAAATATTCACATCCTGTGTTTCAAGCATAAGGCCAACAAGATTATTCTGCTTAGCCCACTCGGTTGCTTTACTCAATAAGGCTGCTCCGATTCCCTTGTGTCTCCAGTCTTTAGCGACGGCAATATCCTCAATTAGAGCATAGCCATTCCAATTAGTACAAAGTTTAATTTTCCCAACACAGTCGTTCTCATCATAATATAAAAAAATAGATTTTCCTTGTTCATTAATATAACTGATATCGACGTCATCATCCTCATACTGTTTAAAATATGGTTCGGGAAAACTTTCTTCTATATATGACCAAATGTTGTTCTCGTATTTAGGTATAATTTTTCCTGACACAATAAAGCCGTTATTCTCATTTGACTTTTTAAAATCCCCCATATTTGAAAGTGACATTTTAATTATCATGGCTTGTCTCCTTCTGGTTTAATTTCTCTATGCACATTATTCTAAAAGAGAACCACTTTTTCCTGTCTGTTAGATTTATAAAAGAGTAAAATAGTAGCGACTGTTCAACTATGTGTGATATTTACGATCTCGTCCGCTTGCTTAAACGATTCATAGCAGTAGTTAGGTGTGCTGCTTAACACAAAAAAGCAGGAAGAATTTCTCCCGCTTTTTGCATGAAAACGATTATTAACGTCTGCGTTGTCTATCGTTTACGCTAAACAAATTAACAGCCAGTGCGTTACCTCTTGCACGCGCAGTGGCTCTTTGATTGGAACGGATGTTCAATCTTCTTCTTCTTAAATCACGTCTGCAATGTCTTCTGCTCATAATATCACCTCCCTTCAAGAAATGAAGGTGCGGTTGAATCTTAGTGGCGTTTATGCTTACGCTTGGAAATTTTGATATTCAAGGCATTGGTTGCTAGTGCATTTCCGCTTCCTGTTTTAGCAGCTGCGGCTTGAAAGACTTTAACGACCAGATATCTGTTTTTCCCGATGCGATGCTTATACGTTTTAACTCTATTTCTGATCATCTGCATATCTCCTTTGCTTAGTTCTGCTATATATATATGTCAATTGTGATAGTAATGTATCAGCATAAATCTATTAGAAGCAAAAAGAAGCTAGTACCTATATCCCTAAAGGTTAACAAAAAAACTCATGCGAACCTGTCTTCGCCTTTTCAACTTTACGTTGCAGGAGATGTTACAGGCAGGTCGGCATGAGTCTAATGTGTAGAATAAAGATAATATGCAGTTTGTATGAAAATTATTTACTATTAAGGGTGTTAAGTTTTTTTTCGTAGTACGCCTCTTGGACAAGAATATGATTCAGTTGTTCTGAGAGCTGTTTATATTCTTGGCTGGCCTCTGGGTAATTATTTCTTTCGGAAATTACAGCTTCAAGTTGCTTTTCTAAATACCTGAAATGGATGAGTATTTGTATGTACTGAATACGATCGTAGGTTGTTATGTGTGATTTCTCTTCTGCATACAAATGATCCATTGTTGGAACTGCACAGCTTACGACGATAAATATCATAACAAACGCTGAAATTATTATTTTTTTCATTTAATTCCTCCTACAGGGCTATGAATAATTAATATACCATATTTAGCTAAAAGAAAGAAAGATCTATTAGTTTTGCCCACAACAGTATAGCTGTTCAAGATCAGTGGGGGATTATTTGAGACGATGAGGCTGATTTTATAGTAGATACAATAGGAATAGGTTGCTAAAAGGAAAGAATAGTTGTGAGATACATAGTAAGCATGATAACAATACAAAACCGGCTTGCCCTAGGCAGCCGGTTTTGTATTAGGGGATAGAATAACGGGGAAGGAAGAACGAGAAATCAGTGGAAGTCCCGGAAGAGTCCTACAACTTTGCCCAAAATACTGACGTGTGTCAGACGAAGCGGTTCAAAGGCTGGATTTTCAGGTTGAAGCCGGATATGATCTTTTTCTTTGTAGAAGGTTTTAACTGTAGCTTCGTCTTCATCTGTCATAGCTACAACAATATCGCCATTATCAGCGGTCTGCTGCTGACGTACGATTACATAGTCTCCGTTAGCAATCCCAGCCTCAATCATGCTTTCGCCTACAACAGATAACATGAATATTTTATCCTCACCAACAAAGTGTTGGGGAAGAGGAAAGTAATCTTCAATATTTTCTGTCGCCGTAATAGGAAGACCAGCGGTTACTTTGCCGACGACGGGGACACGACTAATGGAGTAATTAATCAAGTTGCTGTTATCCGATTCGTCTTGACCGAGTAACTCAATAGCCCGTGGTTTTGTAGGATCGCGGCGAATGAGTCCTTTTTTCTCTAAGCGATCCAAATGACCGTGAACCGTAGAACTGGAGGCCAATCCGACAGCCTCGCCTATTTCGCGTACAGAAGGGGGGTATCCCTTTAGACGCACTTCATTGCGGATAAATTCAAGAATGGCCTGCTGGCGGCTCGAAATCTTAGACATACCGTATCAACCCCATTTAGTAACGTTTGGGAAAATTATAGCATAGAACCTCCGTTCGTACAAACATAAGTTCTAAATAATCCCTAAAAAAATTGCGAACTTTTGTTCTCTTTTCTATTGAACAAAACAAACGTTCGTGTTATATTGTGAAAACATAAGAACAAACGTTTGGAGGACACAACCATGATGAAATATAGCACCTATCAAAGTATTTTTCCAATGAATATAGAAAATTTACAGGAGACCCGAAAAGAGGGTAGGGCGCGTTTTATGCAGATTATTACCCATACTCTTTTACTTAAGCTTCTTATTATAGTGATTGTTGCTTGGATTGCAGGAGCAGGTGTACTTACGGTTTTCGCGGCTCCTTCAGCTTCCAAGGAAGAAGTGACTAAACTGACAGTACAACCTGGGGATACGTTGTGGCAGATTGCCGCGAATCATAAACCGGAACGAATGGATACACGAGTATATATAGAAGGAATTGTGCGGATTAACGGTTTAGAGGATCGGGGAGTGCAGGCAGGTCAGGTACTCAAGCTTCCTGACTTATGATCTATAGACTATTAGAGCTTGTCAGGGAGCGTAATGCGGGAGCCTTGACAAGCTCTTTTCTACATGTCAAAGTGTATTATATCTTTGCTTTTATGGAGGGGACACAATTTGGATATAGACAGCTTGGTACAGCGCATTAATGAATTAGCGCGCAAAGCAAAATCCGAGGGATTAACAGAAGAGGAAACCACAGAACGTGCCAATCTTCGGGAAATTTATTTAGGTAACATTCGTCGTAATTTTCGGCAGCAGCTAGAAACGATTGAATTTGTGGACGATGATACATCGAAGGGAAATGACGGGCTGAAGCATTAATGTTGTTAAAGCGCCCAAGCCTGCAATTTGCCTTTTGTTTTAGGTACCTCTCATGGTATCTATATAGATCAGCTTTGAGGCAATTGTTTTAATGTAATATATCTGGGAAGGAATTGAGAGATGGCCCGATCATTTGAAAGAAAAGTACGCAAAAACACAGCGCATTTAAATAAATCGCGCAAAAAGCAAGGTATTCAAACCATTAGCGGCGCAGGTTCTGCAATGGATATTTTTCGTGGCCGTAATATTACTGTGCCAATTATGCTGGCTGGTCTTTCTGTATTGTACATGCTTATGAGTTACTTTTTGACTAAGACCGGTATGCGAGGGATGGATTGGCTTGTATTCGGCCTGTACTTGATGCTGGCTGTTATCTTTTTTATCCGTCGTCCTTATCTGAAAGTGGGAAAGGATACTCTCTATATGCTGAAAGGTGGTAGAGAACGTCCAATGACGGCAGGGGACATGAAAGCCATCAAGATTGAAAAGGGTTACGTAACCGTTGAAAGAAAAGGTAAGGGTGGTAATTTCATTTTCACAAAATCATTAGGTCGCTATGACACGGATGCCATTGCAGAGCGACTTGAGAAGTTTGCGCTATCCAATCAGATACAGGTTGACAAGAAATAACTGATTTAGCCTGTAGCTCTGTAACAAAGGCCGTATGATGTTATTTCATATAACATGCTGCGGCCGCTTGCTTAATATGGGCACACATAACGATTCAAATGCTTAATCAAGCAAATAGGCGTACATATACTGTGGAAAGAGAGTGGATAATTCAGATGACGATTCAGGCGGTAATGTTTGATCTTGATGATACCCTTTTGTGGGATGAACGTAGTGTAGAAGAGGCATTTGATGCAGCGTGTCAAACAGGCTCCCGTGAAGCAGGTGTTGATCCAAAAGCTCTGGAGGAAGCCGTACGTAAAGAAGCACGCGCTTTGTATGAATCCTATGAAACCTTTAGTTTTACTCAAATGATCGGCATTAATCCGTTTGAAGGATTGTGGGCGAATTTTACAGCGGGTGAGCAACCTGAATTCCGTCAATTGGAACAGTTGGCCCCTGTTTATCGAAAGGAATCATGGCGCAGAGGACTCCAGCAACTAGGGATAGATAATGAGAAGTTGGCGGAAAAGCTGGCTACCCAATTTGCTTCGGAAAGACGCGCACGTCCCCATGTATATGAAGAAACGTTTGAAATTCTAGAACAATTGAAGGGACAATACAAGCTGTTATTATTGACAAACGGTTCCCCTGATTTACAACAGGAGAAACTGGATGGAGTTCCTCAATTAGCTCCTTTCTTTGATCATGTGGTCATTTCAGGTTCATTTGGTCGAGGCAAGCCGGATCCGTCTATATTCCAGCATGCGTTGGGGCTTCTTGGTATTGAGCCTGAACATGCTTTAATGGTAGGAGATAAGCTGACGACTGATATTCAAGGAGCGTTGGCAGCAGGTGTTCACTCGGTGTGGGTGAACCGAAACGCCAAAACCAATACCACAGAGATCAAGCCGAAGTTTCAAATCAAGCATCTGTCTGAATTGGATGGAATTATTCAGTCGTTAAAGTAAGAAATCTACACCTTTAGAAACGAGTATTAAGAAAACTCCCTTCGCTCGATTGTCACAGAGCAGAGGGAGTTTTTTATTTACACAAGGATAAATTCGTAATTATGCTTTAATGAAGGTTGGATCTTCGAACGGTTCCGCAATCCAGCCATTTTCTTCAATGAACAAGCGGACTGCTACGATCTTTTGATTCTCCATTAAAGTGAAGAAGTGAGGTATATTTTCGGGTACGGAGATAACGTCCCCCGGTGAAAGCTCTACGTTAAAATAGTCGATCTCTTCAGGTCCTTTAATAATAAAGATGCCTTTACCAGCGATAATGGCACGGATTTCATCCTCGGTATGGGTGTGAATTTGCTCAAACTTGGCCAGCAACTCGTCCAAATTCGGCGTTGCTTCAGATAGAGTGATAACGTCCCATATTTTATATCCGCGACGTGCGGCTAAATCCTTGATTTCGGGTTCAAATGTTTTGAGAACAGCGGCCTTTTGATCATCTGTTAAGGTAAAGTTCTCTTGCAGCTCCCCGGACAATTTGGAAGCATCCCAATGTTCATACAATATCTCGTGACTCTCCAGAAATTCACGTACTTGTTCTTCACCGCTAATTCTTTCATTCGTATTACGTATTAAGATTTCGGCCATGTATTTATCCCCTCTTTTCCACTTGGATTAATGTTATATAAAGAATACCATGTCTTGAAACGTTGTACAATACAGGATTTCAACATTTTATAATGCAAATGAACATAGCTAAAGGATGCAGGGTTAAGTACGTTTAATAATGCTACAAACTATAAAAATGGATAAGAGAAGTCGTTTTTACAAAGAACAACCTGTATAAAACGTATGTTTTTACTTCAATCTATCTAAATGATACGGTTTCTGCTAAACTAGGATTTAACGTTTTGCGGGGGTGAAGAAATTTGGATAAAGTTAGCTTGCAGGATGCATTACAACGAAGAATACTCCTTCTTGATGGGGCCATGGGCACCATGATTCAACAGGAAGACCTTTCCCCCGATGATTTTGGTGGGGAAGAGCTGGAGGGCTGTAATGAAATGCTGGTCTTAACGAGACCAGATGTCATTCAAGGGATTCATGAAGCCTACTTGAAGGCTGGGGCAGATCTAATTGAAACGAATACATTTGGAGCAACATCCGTCGTTTTGGCGGATTACGATATACCGGAACGTGCCCGTGAAATTAATCTGGTGGCGGCCAAACTGGCGCGTAACGCGGTGGATAAATACAGCACTGCGGACAAGCCTCGCTTTGTAGTAGGAGCTATGGGCCCAACCACGAAAACCTTGTCTGTCACAGGTGGTGTTACATTTGCTGAGTTGATTGACAGCTATCAAGAGCAGGCCTTGGCGCTTATTGAAGGCGGCGTGGATGTACTCCTTTTGGAAACCTCACAGGATACGCTTAACGTCAAGGCTGGAAGCATCGGAATTCGGCAGGCTTTTGAGCAGACAGGTATCGAGCTTCCACTAATGATTTCAGGCACGATTGAGCCCATGGGAACGACGTTGGCCGGACAAAATATCGAATCCTTTTGCATATCACTGGAACACTTGCATCCAATTTCAATTGGGTTGAATTGTGCTACAGGTCCAGAGTTTATGCGTGATCATATTCGCTCTCTGTCTGAAATGTCCTCTGCAGCTATTAGCTGTTATCCAAATGCGGGCTTGCCCGACGAAAATGGTCAATACCATGAATCGCCTGATTCATTAGCACGTAAAATGACTGCTTTCGCTGAAAAAGGCTGGCTGAATATTGCTGGGGGATGTTGTGGTACCACGCCTGAGCATATTCGAGTTATGAGTGAAAGTATGGCGCAGTTTGAGCCGCGTCCGCTGGTAGGTCATCATCCCCCTGCCGTATCAGGCATTGAGCCTGTATATATTGAACAGGACAATCGTCCGTATATGGTTGGTGAGCGAACAAATGTTCTGGGCTCCCGCAAATTCAAGCGTTTGATTGTGGAAGGCAAATATGAAGAGGCGTCTGAAATTGCCCGTGCTCAGGTAAAAAGCGGAGCGCATGTCATTGATATTTGTGTGCAGGACCCGGACCGCGATGAAATGACGGATATGGAAGCGTTTTTGAAACTGGTTGTAAACAAGGTAAAAGTACCTTTGGTGATAGATACAACGGATATTAAAGTCATTGATAAAGCACTTCAATATTCGCAAGGTAAGGCGATTATTAACTCCATTAATCTGGAGGATGGTGAAGAGAAATTTGAGAACATGGCTCCTCTTATTCATAAGTACGGCGCCGCTGTTGTTGTTGGTACGATTGATGAACGCGGACAGGCTATTTCACGTGAGGATAAGCTTGAGGTAGCTAAACGTTCTTATGATCTGTTGGTGAACCGTTACGGTTTGGCAGCGGAGGATCTAATTTTTGATACGCTTGTATTTCCAGTAGGAACAGGTGATGAGCAATATATCGGTTCAGCTAAGGAAACGATTGAGGGTATTCGCATTATTAAAGAGGCGCTTCCCGGAGTGCATACTATCTTGGGCATCAGTAACGTTTCTTTTGGTTTGCCGGAAGCGGGTCGTGAAGTGCTCAATTCCGTCTACTTATATGAATGTACCAAAGCAGGTCTGGACTATGCGATTGTAAACACTGAGAAGCTTGAGCGTTATGCATCCATTCCAGAGCATGAGCGGAAACTTGCGGAAGACTTGATCTATAAAACAAATGACGATACTTTATCCGCTTTTGTAGCAGCTTTTCGTAACAAGAAAGTGGAGAAAAAAGAAAAGATATCAAACCTTTCGCTCGAAGAAAGACTGGCTTCCTACGTAGTGGAGGGAAGTAAGGAGGGACTCATTCCGGATCTGGAGCAAGCGCTTGTGAAATATTCTTCGCTGGAGATTATTAACGGCCCGCTGATGAAGGGGATGGAGGAAGTAGGACGACTGTTTAACAATAACGAATTGATTGTAGCAGAGGTGCTGCAAAGCGCTGAAGTGATGAAGGCGTCCGTGGCTTATTTAGAGCCGTTCATGGAGAAGAATGAATCCTCAGTAAAAGGTAAGATTTTGTTGGCTACAGTCAAAGGTGATGTGCATGACATTGGTAAGAATCTGGTGGAGATTATTCTATCCAACAATGGTTACCATATTGTGAATCTGGGTATAAAAGTACCACCAGAACGCATTATTGAGGCTTACCGTGAAGAAAAGGCCGACATGATTGGCTTATCCGGGTTGCTTGTTAAATCGGCACAACAAATGGTGCTGACCGCACAGGATTTGAAAAATGCGAATATTGATATTCCAATAATGGTGGGTGGAGCTGCTTTAACACGTAAGTTCACTAAAAATCGTATCCGTCCTGAGTATGATGGTCTGGTTGCCTATGCAAAGGATGCTATGGATGGCCTAGATATTGCCAATAAGCTTATGAATCCTGAGTCCCGTAAAAAAATGGCCGAGGAGATGGAGGCTGAGCGAGAAGCTGAAGCGGCAATCGTCGTGGAAGCCAAGCCGCTCCCTAAACTCACTCGAGCTGTACGCTCTAACATTGCTCAGGATCTGCCCGTCTATATTCCACCAGATACGGATCGCCATGTACTGCGTAACTATCCACTGAATTATATTTTGCCTTACGTGAATATGCAGATGCTAATGGGGCATCATCTTGGTTTAAAAGGCAATGTTGAGCAGCTGCTGGCTTCGGAAGATCCGAAAGCGATTCAGTTGAAGGAAACCGTGGACAGCATCATGTTTGAAGCTGTGACAGACGGAATCATCCAGGCACATGCCATGTATCGTTTCTTTCCAGCGCAGTCGCAAGGGAATCAAATTCTGATCTATGATCCGTCGGATGTGAGCAAGGTACTGCACACATTTACATTTCCGCGCCAGCAGGTAGAGCCTTATCTGTGTCTGGCTGATTTCTTGAAATCAGTGGAATCCGGAGTTATGGACTATGTGGGTTTCATGGTCGTTACAGCTGGTCATGGGATTCAGCAGATATCTACCCAGTGGAAAGATAAAGGGGATTATCTGCGCTCGCATGCACTTCAAGCGGTAGCACTCGAAGTAGCAGAAGGGTTAGCGGAACGGCTTCACCATATTATCAGGGATAGCTGGGGTTTCCCGGACCCTGCCGATATGACAATGAAACAGCGGCACGGTGCCAGATATCAAGGCATTCGGGTATCCTTTGGCTACCCTGCATGTCCAGATCTGGAGGAACAGGGGCCGTTGTTCCAGTTGTTAAAACCTGAGGATATTGGCGTTGAGCTGACGGAAGGGTTTATGATGGAACCGGAGGCTTCTGTATCAGCCATGGTGTTCAGCCACCCTCAGGCGCAGTATTTTAACGTCGAAAAGGTTTAACACCTTTATCAGATGGGATAGCAAATACCCTCCGAGCTTCGGAGGTTTTTTGCTGGTCAGCAGGAAGAAGGTTAATGTTATGGAATTTTATTTTCTCGGTACAAATGCAGGGGTGCCTACGATTCAGCGAAATGTAACGTCCATCGCTCTTCGTTTGCTGGAAGAACGAAGAAGCATGTGGCTGTTCGACTGCGGTGAAGGCACTCAACAAGAGGTATTGCGTTCGCCGCTCAAACTAAGCAGACTTGAAAAAATATTTATCACCCATTTGCATGGGGATCATCTTTTTGGTCTGCCGGGGCTGCTGTCGAGCAGAGCGTACCAGGGGGGAACGACACCACTGACGGTATATGGACCACCTGGAATCCAGCAATATATCGAGCTATCTTTAGGGATCAGCCAATCGCGTATCAATTACCAACTACATATTGTGGAGCATACGGGTGGGGTTCTGTTTGATGACGGTCAATTCCGGGTGGAGTCAGCTTTGCTGGATCATCGGATCGACAGCTATGGCTACCGAGTTGTAGAGATGGATAAGCCCGGTAAGCTTAACCAAGAACTGTTGGAGCGATATGGAATCAAGCCCGGCCCGGTGTACGGTAAGTTAAAGCGTGGGGAAAGCGTGGAGGTAGAGGGTGGAGTTATTTTGCACCCTCAGGATGTTTTGGGTTCGCCGAAAAAGGGGCGTATCATCACGATTTTGGGGGATACGAGACCTTGCCCGAATACGGTAGTGCTGGCTCAAGATGCAACTGTCGTCGTTCATGAAGCCACTTTTCTGCATGAACTGGCAGATACAGCGTACGAGTATCATCATAGTACGGCGCTTCAGGCAGCGGAGGCTGCAAAAGCCGCAGGTGCGGGTCAGCTAATCATGACACATTTTAGTTCTAGGTATAAAGATCAGGAGCAGCTTCAGCCATTGCTGGAGGAAGCGCGAAGCATATTTCCCAATTCATTGCTTGCGGAGCAGCATGTGTTGTTACCGGTACCCGATATCGGTTAATAAACGATTGGAGAAAGATATGTGCATGGGTACCGGGGCTTGCTCCGGTGCCTTTGTTTTTCACCGAAATTATTTTCCGGGAAAGCGCAGGATGCGACAAGAGATGAGAACCCGTACACGGTGGTGGGGATGAATTTGTTCTACCACATATGGAGGTATGTCATATTCGCGTTTCTATATATCGAATTTAAAGGATTTTATGTCTTGAGCATGATCAGGAAATACAGAAGATTTCCTTTGAGGAAATAGCGCCTTCGATGGATTTCGACGAAGATGTGAACTTATGTCATGTGAAAGCGACGGCTTTTAGCGAGGAATGGCGCTATTTTGCACGGTTTACCAGCAATTCATGGACTTCATAAGCATTTTTGACTTAAGATAGATGGGATGAATGGAGACAGCCGATTATTTTATAACCTGAATCATTAAGGTGGTTAAATAAGAAGGAGAACATCGTTCATAGGATGAATTATAATTTTCAATGCTATGATGTGAATGGATTTGAAGTGGGGGAGGGGATTGCGATAAAATCGTTACTAATTGATCTGGATGGAACCCTTTATCATGGAAATCGGATGATCAAGGGTGCGGATCTGTTCATATCCCGATTGCGTACAGACCAGATACCTTATGCTTATGTTACAAACAATGCTTCACGCACACCCGAATCGGTGGCTGAGCATTTGGTTGGTATGGGAATTAAAGCGGCCAGCCATGAAGTATATACTTCGGCGTTAGCAGCTGCACAATATGTAGCACAGCAAAGTCCTGGAGCTCGTGTATATTGTATTGGTGAGACAGGATTACGTGATGCACTCACAGGAGCCGGTTTGCAGCTTGTTGAAAACCATCCTGATTATGTGGTGCAGGGGATAGATCGTCAATTTACATATGATGCGCTGGCCGCTGCCATGCGTTGGATTCGGGAAGGAGCCACTTTTATTTTGACAAACCCGGATCTCCAATTGCCTTCACATGATGGGCTAACGCCAGGAGCAGGTACGATTGGAGCAGCAATTGAAGCGGCTTCACAGGTAAAGCCTATTGTCATCGGTAAGCCTTCAAGCGTATTGATGAATTATGCACTGAACCGCTTAAACATTAGGGCGGATGAAGCTCTGGTTGTGGGCGATAATATGCTTACAGATATTGCGGCAGGTGCAGCAGCAGGTTGTAAAACAGCTCTGATCCTGTCGGGCGTGACGACCCGCGCTAATATGGACGAACATGTGCGTACCGTTGGAGTAAAACCTGACCTGATGTTTGAAAATCTCGCTGAATTGCAGGACTGGATGAAAGAAGAGCTGAAATAATAGAAAAAAGTATATGTTTTAGAAAACTTGCGAGCATTAAAAGCTATGTAGCTACGAAAGGAAAGATGTTGAAATGCCGGAACTTCCTGAAATGGAAAACTACAGAATCTTATTATCCAAACAAATTTTGGACATTCCGATTACTGGAGTGACGGTTAGCCGTGAAAAGTCCATTAATACTGAAGTGGAAACGTTTGAGAAGCAATTGCTCGGAACGACCGTTGTATATTTAGAGCGTCGAGGCAAGCATTTGATTTTTCATTTAAACACGGGCGGGAGGCTCGTACTTCATCTGATGTTGGGAGGGCTGTTATTTCTGGGAACGGAGGAGCAGCGTCCAGATCGTACAGTTCAGATCGAATTAGATTTTAGTGGAGTAAAGCTTTATTTTATCGGACTGCGCTTAGGTTATCTGCACTTGCTGACGGCTAAAGAAACAGAGGAGGCTTTGTCAGACCTGGGACCTGACCCGTTAGACCGCCGCATGACGTTGGAAAAGTTTACAGCACGGCTGAAGGGACGCCGGGGGATTTTAAAAACAACACTGGTGAATCAGCAGATTTTTTCAGGTATTGGCAATTGTTATTCGGACGAAATTGCTTATATCGCCGGATTTACACCGGGTTCCAAAGTACAAAACATTGTGCAGTCGCCAGAAAAAGTGGAAAAGCTATACCATGCCACTCAATCCGTACTACGTGAAGCTACTGCGGAAGGCGGGTACATGGAAATGCCTCTAATGGAGGGAGACACGCTAACAGGTGGATTTGATCATCAGTGTCGAGTATATGACCGCGAAGGAGAAGAATCTCCAAGTGGCGGAAAAATTGTAAGGGTTGAACTGGCGGGGAAAAAAGCATTTTATTGCCCGGTACAGCAGCATGATGCCTAAATTGCTCATCGGCTCCCATGTGAGTACGCGTGGTGGCTTTTTCAAAGCCGCTATGCGTGCGCGAGAGCAGGAGGGGCGTTCATTTCAATATTTCCCGAAAAATCCTCGTAGTCTGAGACTGAAGGAATGGAGTGCTACTGATGCTGCTGCTTGCAACGCTTACTGTGTAGAGCACCAGCTTCAATCCATTGCTCATTCGCCATATCCCGTTAATCCGGCTCATGGGTCTGAGCGTGGTCAGGAACTTTATGAGCTGACGATTGCTTCATTACGCAATGATCTGGATATTGCTGAAGCCTGTGGGTCAAAAGGGATTGTCGTTCATTTTGGTCACATGCATTCGTTAGACCCTCTAGAGGGCTATCGTAACATCATTAACTGTTTTAATGATGTGCTGGAAGGCTGGCAGGGAAATGCTAAAATATTGATTGAAAATCAGGCGGGGGATCATGGACCTATGGGAACCACGCTTGAGGAAATGGTGCAAATCCGTCAGTTGTGCCGGTATCCTGACAGTATCGGCTTTTGCTTGGACACTTGTCATGCGTATGCAGCAGGATTGTGGAACGGTGGAATGGACGAGGCTTTGATTGATAAAGGAAACCGTCTCGGCTATTGGTCAGCTCTATGCGGAGTTCACTTGAACGATTCTAAATACCCGTATGGCTCTAAAAAAGACAGACACGCTCGTGTGGGGCAAGGTTACATTGGTACTGAGGGCATGCGCTGGATGACAGATCAGGAGGCTGTAAGAGGCATTCCTATCGTTTTGGAGAGTGAGACGGGACCTGATGGAACACATCAGGAGGATATTCAAATGATTCTAAGCTGGGAGTAAATCAATCTGATTGATAATAACTATCTTTGAGGCATGTGAGCTTGCATATATGGGAAAAGGAGGAGAAGTTGATGTATTTGTTTATGGACGATTATCGGCCTTGTCCTCCGGGCTTTAAGCTGGCAAGAGATGCGGAAGAGTGTCTGCTGCTGCTTCATGAATATCCTATTACGATACTATCGCTAGATTATGATTTGGGTTCAGGTCAACCCACGGGAAAAGATGTGGCTGCTGCTATCGCAGGGAAACGGTTATATCCGCGTGAAATTTACTTGCATTCCTCCAGTCCAGAGGGGCGGCGAGCCATGTATGAGCTGCTCTATGCGAATAAGCCAGAGGGAGTCACCGTGCATAATGGGCCCATACCCGAGGAGCGTATGCGAGAGATCAGAAAAGGGTCTGAACAATGAAAGAGATCGGACAAAAAGACGCGCGCCGTGCCATATGGGAGGGATGCAAGCTGGCTTTGTTTGTGTACACTCCCATGTGCGGAACATGCGCGGCTGCCCGTAAGATGCTGGAGGTAGCAGAGCATTTGCTCCCCGAAGGAGCAGTGGTGCAGAGCAACATTAACTATATTCCTGAACTGGTACAGGAGTACCGGATATCCAGCGTTCCCGCGCTTCTTATATATAATGGTGAAAACAATAATCCTGAAATCATCTACAAAATGGAATCTGTAGAACACTTGCTGAGCAAAATAAGGAGCGTGATGGAATGATATCCATGAAGAGCATTACGTTGCAGCGGGAAGAAAGACGGATATTGGACGATGTAAGCCTGGATATACGAGAAGGTCAACATTGGGCTATTCTGGGTCGCAATGGTTCCGGTAAAACAACTTTGCTGGAAATGATGACAGGGTATATGTTTCCAAGTCGTGGTACGGTTGAAGTGCTTGGGCAAATGTATGGTCAATGTGATGTGCGGGAGGTCCGCAAGCAGATCGGATATATCAGTCAGACCTTATTGGAAAAGCTGGCGCTAAAAGATCCAGTTTGGGAAGTAGTCGCTACAGGTGCGTATGCTTTTTTGCGCTTTTATCAGGAAATTCCAACAGAGGCAAAAGAAAAGGCCATATCTTTGCTGGAGGGTATGAATTTAGGTGACTTGATTCATCATCCGCTGGGGACGTTATCTCAAGGAGAACGTAAAAAGGTGATGTTGGCCCGCTCACTGATGGCGGAACCCCGTCTGCTAATTATGGACGAGCCTTGTGCTGGGTTGGATCTATTTGAGCGGGAAAAAATGCTGGTCGAGATTGATCGGCTCCGCAAGCGGGACTTATCAGTGGTCTATGTGACTCATCACATTGAGGAGATTGTCCCCCTATTTACACATGTTGCATTGATTCGTGATGGTAAGGTTGCAGCAGCTGGACCGAAAAAAGAAGTTTTAACGAAAGAATTGATTATGCACACATATGAAGTTTCGGTTGAGCTGGATTGGGATGGAGAACGTCCCTGGATTCGGGTGTGCGCTGGAGGGTAATGTTATTTTGGAGGAACTATATATGAGTACAGATGAACAAAGTGAATCTACTTTGTCATCATCAAGATTTATTTGTACGGCCAATCACGGTTTTGCACCCTATGCTCAAGAGGAGCTTAGAAGAATATTTGGCTCTGTGAAAAGTACGATGCTTTTACCTGGTGAAATTTTTCTGGCTACATTACCTGCGGAAGAAATTGAGACAGTGAGGACAATTACAGGTCAGCCGCCGATGTTTTTACGTCACTTGTTTCCTGTTCATTTTCAGGAAGAAGGAACGGATCTGGTTCAGGTGCAGGAGCGTCTGGTTGCATTCATCCGTAACCGCAAGGAACTGATGGATCAACGTGTTTCTTTACAGGTGCGCAAAGGATCTAATAGCAGCTGGACTGAAAGCGCAGGTGCACTTAAGCAGGCTTTGAGTGAACAATTAAGTGATCTACCTATGGAGCAAACAGTACAAGGCGCCGATGTTATTGTGTCCGTTTTTGCAGATACAGATACGTGGTATGCAGGTGTATCACGTCCTGAGGACAACCTATCGGATTGGAGCGGAGGTGCGGTTCGTTTTCAGAAAGAAGACGGACAAATTTCCCGTGCCAAATTCAAGCTATTGGAAGCAGAAGTAACGTTCGGCATAGATTTTGGCGCTTTCCATCAGGGACTGGATATTGGGGCAGCACCGGGTGGATGGACTTCCTTCTTACTGGAGCGGGGACTGAAAGTTACTGCGGTTGATCCGGCAAAGATGGAGCCATCACTGATGAAGTACGCCAATCTGACTTTTTTGCGTAAAAATGCAAGTGAAGTCAAATTTAAAGAGAATTCGTTCGATCTGCTGGTTTGTGATATGAGCTGGAGTCCTAAGCAAATGGCAAGGCTTGTTACTGATTTACTATATAGTTTGCGAAGTGGTGGTACTGCTATCGTTACGGTCAAGCTAATGCATAAAAAGCCCTTGGCGCTCATTCATGATGTAATTGCTTCATTTGAGGAGTCCGGCATGCAGATTCAGCGAGCTAAGCAGCTATTCCATAATCGAGATGAGATTACCCTGTACATGATTAAGTATGGAAAATAACACTTTACAATAGATACAGGTGTGCTATATAATAAATCCAAATTGTTCCTTAAAAATAATAATGATGTTTAAATCAAGGGAAAGCATCCCGCGAAACGGTTTTCATGGCGACATGGAAATTTGATTTTGCGGCAGCTTTCCCTTTTTTGCGTTGTTTGCTTAAGAAAGGAGGTAGGAGAATAATGAAGCAACCATCACAGTTGGAATTCGGATCAATTGTTGGTGAGCGTTACCGTATTGTGCGCACATTGGGTTCGGGAGGAATGAGCCGCGTGTTCATGGCAGAGGATTTAAAACTGCCAGGCAAGCAATGGGCAGTGAAGGAGTCGGTTGCCGAGCCACAAGTGATGAAGCTTGTACGCACGGAGGCAGAGATGCTGATTTCACTAAGCCATCCACGTTTACCAAGAATTGTTGATTTTTTTGAGCATCCCCCATCTGGTGCGGTATACCTGGTTATGGATTACATCGAAGGAATTACGCTGGAAGCATATATGAAGGGTTACCAAGGCTATATTCCACAGGAGCAAATCGTCCCATTCGCTTTGCAGGTACTGGATGTGTTGGATTATTTGCATACCCGTCAACCACCAGTCATTTACCGGGATCTGAAACCAACGAATATTATGCTGACACCGGAAATGGAATTTATACTGATTGATTTTGGAATAGCGAGGAGCTACAAGGCTGAGCTGGATCAAGATACGGTAAAGCTGGGCACAGTGGGCTTCGCTGCCCCGGAGCAATATGGAGCAGGTCAGACGGATGCTCGTTCAGACTTATACAGTTTGGGAGCGCTGCTATTGTATCTCTGTACAGGAGGCAAATATAGCGAGTGGACTGCGGGAGTAGAAGGATATATACGCGGGGAATTGTCTCGTCATTTGATTCCAGTAATTCGAAAACTGCTGCGTGAGAATCCTAAGGAACGATTTCAATCCGCCGGGGAGGTCATTGGAGAACTGCGTCGCAGTGCTGATTTTCAACCTGCTCAACAAGGAATATCCGTTAATGATGCCTCAATGGATTATGCAGGTACAAGGGTAGTGGCTGTACTGGGTGTCTCTGCCGGCTCCGGTGCTACGCATACAGCAATTATGGTGAGCCACTATCTGGCTCGAAGATCCCGCTCCGTAGCTTTGGTTGAGCTGCACAGCACAGCCAAAGCATTTGCCCGACTTCAAGAAGTCGTAGAAGGCACATCCGTTGGACAAATGAGTTCAAGTCGGCGTTTTGAAGTCGATGGAGTACATTACTGGCGACAAACATCGCGTGCGGATGTCATTTCTTTGTTGGGTGGTTCTTACAGATTTATCGTACTGGACCTGGGGAGTGGGCAGGATAATGAACGTCTGGAAGAATTCTTGAGAGCCGATTATCCGCTCGTCGTTGGCTCAGGGGCCGAATGGAGGGTTCAGGATATAGCAGGGCTAGCCCGATCTCTTCAGCGCCACCCACAGCACAAATGGAATTACTGCTTGCCATTGGCAACTTCGGAGGCGGTTCGCAGGCTTCGTAAGGAGCTGGATCACGATAAAGTATTTGCTCTACCGTTCCACTCAGACCCCTTCGAACGGGATGATGAGATGGATCAGGTGCTGGACGAGCTGTTTCGCGGAGTTATTCCAGACACCCGGAGAAGACGCTTCGCATTCCTTAAGCGACGGCGCTAAATAGAAAAGGTATATATCAAAAAGAGGCAGGGGAGAAGTTGTGTGTCCAAGCTAAGAAAGAGCAGTAAACAAAAACTGTATGCCGGTTGCATTGGCGCTGGGATTGTGGGCATTATCTTTGCCGGCTACCTTATGGTTAATATCCATCAAATGAATGAGGTCAGGAAACAGGCTGAGGTAGAGGCAGAACTGAAATGGAAAGTGTATGAACAAGAGCAACGAACCGCGAAAAAAGGCTGGGCGGTTGTCCGTGATATTTCTCCAGGTGAACAGATTGCATCTAATGATTTGAAGGGAATTAAAGTTCCCGGTTCTCAGGCTCCATCAAATTTGCTGGCAGATAAAAGTGAAGTTTCCGGAACCACAGCCAAGATTGAGCTTAAAAAAGGATCTGTGCTTACATCGTCTATGATTACTGCTGATGAACCCACACCTAAAGATTTACGCAACCGTGAGCTAAAGGTGGTGGTACTACCCAACAGTCTAAAGTCGGGGGACGAAGTAGATATCCGCATACAATTTCCAACAGGTCAGGATTACATTCTATTATCCAAAAAGAAGATTTCCCGACTGGAAGGTCCAATTGTCTGGGTTACTTTGAATGAGCAGGAAATATTATCGCTTTCGAGCGCGATTGTTGATGCCTATCTGCATAAAGCATCCATTTATGCTCTGACGTATGTTGATCCCCAATTTCAGCCTAAGGCAATCCCGACCTATCCACCTAACGCGCAGGTGTTAGCGTTAATGAATAGTGATCCGAATTTGATACACATTGCTGAACAAAAGCTGTCTAAGCAGCTGCGGGATTCCCTTGAAAATGCAATTAGTTCATCAAACAGTGTAATTTCAACACCCGTGGAAAGAAGTCTGAGTGAGGAAATTGCAGCTCAACATGCGGGTGCTACTATAGAAAACCCAACAAGCGGGATTGATGTTACAAGAAATGAATATGAGAATGAGCAGGATCATCAAGAACAAACAAAGATTCTGACGCAGGGTGGAAGCTCTGACCCGTATGCCAAATAAATGAGAGAAAAGGAACGGAAGTATGAAAACATGGATATTTGCCGGGCTTTGTGACAAAAGCGATACCTTGTTATACATCAGCAGCATATTAGCAGCTTCCGGCCAACGAGTACTGCTTGTAGATGCTACGCTGCGGGGACGGTATCGGTATAGCATAGGGATGCTTGACAAACCACTTCCCATTACGCAGTTTAGTGGTTTTGATGTAGCAATTGGATTTACAGCATGGGAAGACCTGCATATAGGTATGACGGCTGATCAGAAGGCAGAGCAGGTTTATGACATTGTTATTTTAGATGTAGAGTTACTTGATTTTTGTCCAATTTCTGTTTGGAAAAGGGCAGAACTGCGAGTTTGGGTCAGTGATTATAGCCGCATGCTAATGCATAACGGACAGAATTGGCTTCAGCATTTATTCAGTCAATCTGAATTTCCCAAAGATCTTGTATTTCACAAGCTATTTTTACAGGCCGTGGATTGTGGTCTGGAGGAGCCGTATCTGTGGGAATACATGAACCATTTCCCGGCATCTTGGCAGCGAGAGCCATATATACTGCCATGGGATGAGGGGTTGCTTGCTCTGAAACTGGAAAATGAGCATAAAAAACAGCTAATACTAAAACCGCTATCCAGAATGTATAAGAAAGAACTATGCCGTTGTATTGGGGAATGGATGAGTTGGGAATTAAAGGTGATTCGTCGTGCGCTAAAGCGTGCGGAAAGGAGTAGAGCATGAGTACCATTTTGTTTTGGAGCCCCATTAAGGGGGCTAGTGGAAGTAGCTCTTTGGCGGCAGCAATAGCAATTACCATAGGCAATCTATATAGAGGAAGACTATTATTGACTCATTTGGGTCGTAGACATACCGGTATTGAATCAGGATTACCTATACAAGAGTATGGTATGGATGATCCAACCCTACAGCTTCAGGAAGGGGGCTGGGATGCTGCCGCACGTTTAGTTCTGCGAGGGACACTGTCTAAAGAAAATATTTGTAATTATACGACACCTGTACTCGAACATACTTTGGATGTACTTGAGGGAACCTCCAGCTTTGGAGCTGCACCGCCGTTACTGTCTCCAGGGCTTGTACGGGCAGTAATAGATACAGCGAACCAATATTATGATTTAACGCTAATTGATGCAGGAAGTGGAGCAGGATGGGGGGCTGTACAGCATGAAGCATGTGCACGAGCCAAACTGGCTGTTCTTTCACTCACTCAGAATATGCGAGAGTTAGACGCTTATTTTGAATCCGTGTCTCCGTTATCTACCTACTCATCGTTACCCTTATTAATAGTACTTGGAAAATATGATGTGCATTCTCAAGTGAATGAAGCGAATATTCGCAGGAGATATGGCTACAAAGGTGCTCTGTATACAGTCCCTTATAACACCGGATTTATGGACGCATGGAACCGCAGGGATGTGATCGGCCATGTGCAGCGTGAGGTACGAAGTGGAAAAGGGCAGCCTCGCAAGCTTTTTATGACTGTAGGATGGGCGCAGAGTATACGTCATATCAGCAAAGCTATTCTGGAGGCGGCAGAGTCCGATCTTCGGCTCAAGGCTTTGGAGAGGGGCGCTTAAATGCTGTCCGCTCAAATGATCAACGGATTGATTCTTACCTGTATAGTATTGATGTGCATCGTACTGATTATTGTTAAATATCGAGGGAATTTTCACTCGCGACATTCAACCCTTCGAGTAGAAAAAAAGAATGAAGATGCCACATTCGAAACATTAATAGAGTATATCAAAAATGCACTTCATGAACTAAGTCATAGCCAGATGGCGGATGCCGGATTGCATGAAGAGGAATATAGACGGCGTATCCATCAAAGGGCGGAACTACGCAGGGCATTAAAGGACTGTGCCAATGGTAGCAGTGGAGATAAACGTTTTGTTAAAAATCTGATGGCTGAGCTTCTGATTCACGGTTACGGCTTGAACGAGAAAATCGTCGATACTGTTATGCCATTCTCCAGACCTGAGTTGTTTAGCATACAGGATCAATTCGAAATTATATTTTACCAATACCAGCAGAAGTTTGGCGCTGATGCACTATCACGTTTACTGGATACTTATGACTTGGCCGAAATGAGATATTCACAGCAAGGTGAAGAAGATGGAAGTTATCTCGTTACCGCAGAGGACATTCGTTATATCTATGATTGTGAGTACCGGCCCCTTTCCTTTTTGGAGAAGGTGGATATTATTGTCCAGCGGATTTATCAGCATTATAAAGGCTTTTCCGTCATTGATGATATTCGTGACCAGCGGATCGACGGTGTAAGTGGGGGCGTCAGTGGTATGCCGGAAGGTGGGATTCCTGCATCATCAGACTGGCCTTCCGATGGGTATGTATTTGAACAAACAACTATGCCTACTGCCAATAGTTATGAGAGCGTATGGATTTTTTATAAAGGTAAAACGATCCATCTTTCGTTCCTTTCCTTCGGATCTGAGCGTGAACTTAAAAGGGTGTGCCAAAATATTTACAAATACAATTACCCGGGACAGCTTTCCGAAGCAAATGGTTATAAGGTCAATGAAATGAAGGATGGGTCACGGGTAGTGGTGGTACGACCTCCTTTCTCAGAATCGTGGGCTTTCTTTGTCCGTAAATTTGATATTCAAAGCGCATCGCTGGAACAGTTAATTAAGGGACAAAATGCTGATTTTCCAATCCAGCTACTTTCTTATTTAATGAAAGGCAGCCGGATTACTGCTATCACAGGCGCGCAGGGCTCAGGTAAGACGACGTTGTTAATGGCGATGGTCAAGCACATTTATGCTTCGTATACGCTTCGCGTTCAGGAAATGGCTTTTGAACTGCATCTACGCAGCATCTACAGTCGCCGTAACATTCTTAGCTTTCGAGAAACGGATCATATTTCAGGACAACAAGGGCTTGACTTACAGAAAAAAACAGATGGAACCGTCAATATTCTAGGCGAAGTAGCAAGTGATGAAGTAGCTGCTTGGATGATTCAAATGTCGCAGGTTGCCAGTCTGTTCACCATTTTTACTCATCATGCCAAAACATTTCGTGATCTCGTGTTTTCACTTCGTAATTCATTGCTCAAAACAGGAGTATTTCAGCATGAAGGCATTGCTGAGGAACAGGTAGTTCATGTCATTAACTTTGATGTGCATCTCAAACGTGATGCGGAAGGGCGACGCTACATCGAACGGATCACAGAATGTGTGCCGCGTGACCCGGATCATACGGATGCAGGCTCCAATGCTTCAACGAGCTACAGTTATCGCCACGTTATGGAATATCAGAACGGAAGCTATATACCGATGGAGCCCTTAACAGCCAAAAATGTACAAGAAATGTGTGAGCAGATGAATGTAAATGATGCCAGAGATTTCCGCAGTTTTTTGACCCGCTATTGGGAGGAAGACTATGAGTCTTAAAGAAATTTTATTATGGATTTTACTTATATCAGGTGGGGGCTTTACGCTTCTATATATAGCTTTATGGGGGTTGCGTAAGCGCAGTAGTCATGCAGTTCGCACAGGACGAATTTATTCTGTGAAGGAAGGTCGCAAGGGAAAAGCGGTACTGCAACGTGAGCTACAAGCCTTACTGCATAAGTTGTACACGCTGTGTATGAAGGTCCCTTTCTTGTCCGGATACATCACGAGTATACGTAAGCGACTAGCTGGTCAGCATGCCTACGATGAGTACAAGCTTCGCCTACAGACGATGAAGATGACACTGTTCATCTGGGGAGCTTTTGCTTGCAGTGGTGTTGTGCTGGTCATGATGAAGCCAGGAATAGAGTTTGCTATATTAGCCGTTTTATGCGGAGTGGTAATCAACAGTCTTATTTTGGATATGGCCATTAGCCGGATGGAAAAAAGGCTACTTGCACAGATGATCGAATTATTCGCCAATGTGCGTCACTATTACCATCAGCACGGTATGGTGGAGGAAGCTATATCCGAAGCGGCCGATTTGGCGGAGGCAGAGGCCGGAAGACACGCACGACTCATCCATGAGGCGCTAACAGATGTTGATCCGCACGAAGCATTGGAAAGATACTATGAATCGGCTCCTAATCGATTTTTAAAAGCTTTTGCCGGTATCTCGTATATGGTAATGGAGTTTGGTGATCGGGTTGAGGAGGGTGGCTCCATTTACTTGAAGGGGCTCGGCAGTCTCGCACGCGAAATCCAGTTGGAGTTGCTGCGAAGAAATAAACTGGACTATCTGTTAAAAAGTCTAAACGTGATCGCACTAGCACCTGTTTTCTTTACCATCCCAATCGAGACATGGGCGAGATCCAGCTTTCCCTCCATGGATGAGTTTTATCAGGGAAAATTGGGTTATATCACAAAATTATCCGTTTATATTGTGATAATCGTATCTTATTTCCTATTACAGAAGCTACAACAGACCGACGAGACAGGATATCGTGCGGGTAGAGGACGGAGGGTTTGGGAGCAGAAGCTATACCGTTTTCCTATCATTCGTAATGTGGTGGATTCTTTAATTCCGCGTCAGAATATGTCTTCTTATTTTCAAATAACCCGCCTATTAAAGGAAAGTGGTGCGGAGATTAGGCTGGAGTGGCTCTACATACGCAGAATGGCTCTTTGTATCATAGGATTGGTGCTCAGTATCAGTACGATATTTTTTTTACATGAAGCTGAGAGAACGCATATCCTTCACGCACCAGTGCAATCGGGTCAAATGTTTGGACGTTTAAGTCCGGTGGAGCAAAAAGAAGCTTTGAAGCAGAGTGAGATTGATCGCAAAATCATGCATTCGCTGAACATGAGGTCGAACAGCACATACGAACATACGTACGCTGTTTTAGAGCATAATGCTAATGGAACTGCTACTCCTGAACAGTTATCCACAAATACTTGGCGTATCCTCCAAAAGCTAAAAGATTGGAATGATGAATACATCAAGTGGTGGGAAGTGCTGATTAGTTTGATTGTTGGGTACGCAGCCTATCAAATGCCTATGCTTTTATTATATTTGCAACGAAAAATGCGTCGGTTGGATATGAGGCATGAGGTGTATCAATTTCAAACAGTTATTTCCATTTTACGGGTTATGGAACGAATGTCTGTCGAGGAAATATTGGAGTGGCTGAACAGATTTTCAGTTATATTCAAAAGACCTCTGCAAAAATGTTTGCTTCATTATGAACATGGGCCAGAGGCAGCTCTCGACTTGCTAAAAGAAGAAGCGCCTTTGCCGGAATTTCAACGTCTCGTGGATAAGCTTCATTTGTCTTTAGGTAAAATTACGATTCGAGAGGCCTTTGATGATTTGGAATCCCATATGTCCTACTATTTCGAACAAAGAAAACAGGAGTATGAAAAAATAATAGACAGTAAGGCTATCTGGGGAAGGATGATTGGTTTTGCCCCGATGTATGGTCTTATCTTTTTATATTTGGTGATTCCGTTGATCGGCATGAGCTTTGTTCAAATGGATAACTATTATGAACAAATACAAAAAATTCAGTAAGAAAGTTAACCTATGACTAATACAAAATAACAAGCTAGGGGAGAAAAATAATGAATAACGCATCAACAGCTTTAAAGGTAGCCGCTGGGATATTTTTGACCATCGCTCTAATTACGATTGTAGTTATACTATTTATTTCAGCCCAGGAGGCGACTAAAACGGCACAAAATAATTTTGCTGATATTCAGACCGAATTGTCTCAAGCCTCTTTTACGGTATATGACGGCACAACGATTAGCGGTTCCCAGGTGACCAATGCGCTGCGGAAGTTTCAGGGGAAGGACCAATTCGGCATTCAGATTAAAACCGGCAAAAATATGGCAGGCCAGTGGTACGGTAATGCTCTGAACATTAGCCCAGACAGTGAACAGTATGGCGCCGTGAATGGTGGCAGTGATAAGACAGGTAAAATCACGAATACACTTAATGAGAAAGAGAATGAATACGTAAATCCGAGTGGTAAATTTAAAGCTGAAATCGTCAAAGACAAATCGAACGTGGTACGTGGGTTGTTGTTTACCCAGTCCTAAGCACTACAGCAGAGATAATAATCATAAAGGGGATGAGAGTATGTCTGATCACGCTTCAAGTATGCTGCGGCTTGGTGTGTCAGTTATTCTGTTCATAACCGCATGTGTAACGGCAGCAGACTTGTCCAGCCAGCTGGATGGTGCACTGGAATTAAGATCACAGCAAGAGGAGCATTCTGAAGGGCGAATAGCCCGTACTGCTGGGGTGGGGTTGCCGGAGCGGATTAAAGGAACTCAGGTCATACAGGCAATTCGCATGAACTTACAGGAGGGGATTTCGATTCAAGTCGACGGGACAGAGTATGATGTATTTTCTGAACCGTTTGAGCCTGATGTATCGACCCTGGATGCTTCCTCATTATATTCCATGTACCCCCAGCGTAATGGGAATGGGGACATAACATCTGTACGTTTTGAGAAATTGGGGGAAGACTGAAGTGGTTCAAACAATATCGAAGCTGTTGGGGGCGCTGCTCGCTGTATTGCTTTTGTACATCGTACCCGCAGCTCAAGCTGCTGAACGGCAGGATGATATATCCGGGTTAAATACATATCATGCAACTGTACGTTTTGTTGATATGGTAAGAACCAAGGGTTACATTACACCGACGATGTATAACGATTTTATGCGTGATCTGGAATTGACAGGCAATACGTACGAAGTTGACTTGGAGCATATGCACAAAAAGTATGTACCGGACTATGCAGATGCCGCGAAGCCAGACAGTTTTCTGGGCAATTATGAAACTGTATATGATGGGTACTATAATCCGCAAATCTTGCCTGTACTGTTTCCTGACAATCAGCAGCCAAAATCAGATCAGACACGTCGGTATACCTTGATGGCCGGGGATTATTTTACGGTCCGGGTACATAATACGAATCGGACTCCTGCGGACTTGTACAAATCATGGCTTCTTGGTGGGGCAGGTAGCGGCAAGCCGGCAGTTACAGCTTCTTACGGGGGCATGGTTCTGAATGAAGATTACTGATTTTGCGGTCATATTTATACTTTTGTTTTTGCCCTTTGGTGTAGTTAGTGACTTACGGGTGCAGAATCAGCGTGAAGTGCAGCAGTTAGAAATGAAATATACGTCGGCTCTCCGTACCGCAGTTCAGGATGCAGGGGTTGTGCTCTCACAGAATGAACGTCAGGAACGCGAGGCCGGATACGGATCGGATAAGTTTTTTCGGGTAGATAAAGAAGCAGCGCTGAACACGTTCCTGCACACCCTTTTTCTTAATGTAGGCATTGATGGGGATATAGTAGCACAACGTGCATTATTGGATTACATACCGGCTATTGTAATTCTGGATTATGACGGTTATTATGCGTTTACCTCAGAAGCCTATACAGACGAGCATGGACAAGCTGCTATTGGCCACAAATGGAGCGAAAAAAAGCCATATGCCTATGTTGATTCAGTAGGCAACAGTGTGGGGTTCACCTTGGATAATTATGTGCACGCATACGATACTCGAAATCACAGGTGGGTAGAAGGCTTTCAAAAGGAACTTCAGGATCAGACCGCTATATCTTTGCTGAATAATTCAGAAACTTTTGAGCAAATACGTCGTTCCACCATTGTTCGCATCGTTCAAGAGGACTTGGCGCGAATTATTAATGTCCATAACGAAAAAGCAGCGCGTAACGGCATAACTTATTCGTTCACGCTACCGATCATTCCGCAAGAGGAGTGGTACAACACGGTAGATGATGTGGGGCTGATCGCGTTTATCCAAGGCATTCCGGTTGGAGACAGGTATTACAATAACTATGGATTTGGTGGTGGGAGAGTCGTTAGAAAGCAAGACATTATCGGTGGCATAGAACCAGATACTGGAATAAAGTATTTTTATAGAGATTCATGTCCAGCTCCCTTTAAAGCGAGTGAACGTTTCACGGATGAAAAATCTGCAGCAGCTGCGGGTTACTTTGAGTACAAATGTTATAATGGCTTAAAATAATCACCCTCATGGGTGGTCAGGCTGTCGAGAAAGTCTCGACAGCCTATTTTATGTTAATTTTGTTTAAGACGACACCGCGTTAATGTTGTATAATATAGGTAACTATTGTAGAACGGATGGTGTTGATATGCTACGCTCCAACCGCGAAAAACAACAATCCTACGAATTTGTTTC